>NZ_JAPKIA010000004.1:0-301094 GCF_036759865.1 Kluyvera genomosp. 2 | reverse complement strand
GAGCAGTTGACTTTTAATCAATTGGTCGCAGGTTCGAATCCTGCACGACCCACCAGTGTAAAAAGGCGCCCTAAAGGCGCCTTTTTGCTATCCAGCGTTTACGGGTAAGTTAAGGTGCAGGCGAGCGGTAGTCCGGATAAGGCGTTTACGCCGCCATCCGGCAATCTGCCGCTGGCCGCCGGATGGCGCTTCGCTTATCCAGCCTACAGCGAAATTTCCCGAAGAGTGACCCAAAATTCACCACGACTTTTCCACCGCAATCGGCTATCTTGTTTAGCATATAAAACATATTTCCGTGGTAATGGTGAATCCACATCTTAAACCACGTATTTCGTTAAGCCAGTAAAACGAGAAGCATGATGAGCGTGATGTTCGATCCTGAAGCAGCGATTTACCCGTTTCCGCCAAAACCAACGGCGTTGAGCAGCGATGAAAAACAATTTTATCGTGAAAAAATTAAGCACTTGCTCAAAGCGCGCAACGCGGTGATGGTGGCGCACTACTATACCGATCCAGAGATCCAGCAACTGGCGGAAGAAACCGGCGGCTGCATTTCCGATTCGCTGGAGATGGCGCGCTTTGGTGCAAAGCATGCTGCTTCCACGCTGCTGGTTGCTGGCGTGCGGTTTATGGGAGAGACGGCCAAAATCCTCAGCCCGGAAAAAACCATCCTGATGCCAACGCTCAACGCAGAGTGTTCGCTGGATCTTGGCTGCCCGATTGAAGAGTTCAACGCCTTCTGTGATGCACATCCGGATCGCACCGTGGTGGTCTATGCCAATACCTCCGCTGCGGTAAAAGCGCGCGCTGACTGGGTCGTTACTTCAAGTATTGCTGTTGAACTCATTGAACACCTCGATAGCCTGGGCGAGAAAATTATCTGGGCTCCGGACCGTCACCTTGGCCGCTACGTGCAAAAACAGACCGGTGCCGACGTGTTGTGCTGGCAGGGGGCCTGTATTGTTCACGATGAGTTTAAAACCCAGGCGCTGAGCCGTATGAAAGCGCTGTATCCGCAGGCTGCGGTACTGGTTCACCCGGAATCGCCGCAGGCGATTGTCGACATGGCCGACGCCGTTGGGTCGACCAGCCAACTGATCAACGCAGCCAAAACGCTGCCGAACCAGCAGCTTATCGTGGCGACCGACCGCGGTATCTTCTACAAAATGCAGCAGGCGGTACCGGATAAAGCGCTGTTTGAAGCACCGACAGCCGGGGAAGGCGCGACCTGCCGCACCTGCGCGCACTGCCCATGGATGGCGATGAACGGCCTGAAAGCTATTGCGGAGAGCCTTGAAAACGGCGGTGTGGCGCATGAAATTCACGTCGATGAGTCTCTCCGCCAGGGGGCGCTGATTCCGTTGAACCGCATGCTTGATTTTGCGGCTACACTACGAGGGTAAACTGTCTAACACGCTGGAGTTGAAATGGATTTTTTTAGCACGCAGAACATCCTGGTCCATATCCCACTGGGGGCAGGGGGTTACGACCTGTCGTGGATTGAAGCCGTAGGTACCGTCGCTGGCCTGCTGTGTATCTGGCTGGCAAGCCTCGAGAAGATCGTGAACTATCTGTTTGGTCTTATCAACGTCACGCTGTTTGCGATTATCTTTTTCCAGATCCAGCTGTACGCCAGCCTGCTGCTGCAGCTTTTCTTCTTTGCCGCCAACCTCTACGGCTGGTATGCCTGGTCGCGGCAAACCAGTCAGCATGAAGCCGAGCTGCAGATTCGCTGGCTGCCGCTGCCTAAAGCGCTCGGCTGGCTGGCGGCGTGCGTGATTGCTATTGCATTGATGACGCTCTATATCGATCCCGTCTTTGCCGTATTGACGCAGGTGGCCGTTAACGTGATGCAGGGGCTGGGTATGAACGTGGTGATGCCCACGCTGCAGCCGGATGCGTTTCCGTTCTGGGATTCGTGCATGATGGTGCTCTCAATTGCCGCGATGGTGCTGATGACCCGCAAATATGTTGAGAACTGGTTGCTTTGGGTGGTGATCAACGTTATCAGCGTGGCTATTTTCGCGCTCCAGGGTGTGTATGCGATGGCGCTGGAGTATCTGCTGCTGACCTTCATTGCCCTTAACGGCAGTCGGATGTGGATGAATAGCGCGCGTGAGCGTGGCTCTCGCGCGCTATCTCATTAATGGTGGTGATGATGCCCGTGTGCGGATTGCGCCTCGTTAAGGTGGCATTCCGGGCCGCTGCAGGGCTGATACTCCATCTGTACCGTCGCATGATCGACCTGATAGTGCTCCTCAAGGAAGTGATGAATTCTGTCGAGCAACGCATCGTGGTCGTGCGGCGGTACGACCTGAACGTGCAGGGTCATGAGCGGTTTTTCACCGACTAGCCAGACGTGGACGTGGTGAACGTCGCGTACCTCTGGCAGCGAACGGCGCATGTTGCGCTTGAGGGCGGCGACGTCAATTGACTGCGGTGCGCCTTCCAGCAGCTCATTCATGCTCTCTTTCAACAGCGTCCACGCGCTGCGTAGCACCAGGCAGGAAACCAGGACGGACAGGATCGGATCGATAGGCGTCCAGCCGGTGGTCATGATCACCAGGGCAGCAATAATCGCGCCGACCGATCCCAGCAGGTCGCCCATGACGTGCAGCGCTGCGGCACGTACGTTGAGGTTTTTCTCTTCACTGCCGCGATGCAGGATCCAGAACGCCAGCACATTTGCCAGCAGCCCGGCGACGGCAATGACCATCATGGTTACGCCGGCAACCGGCTGCGGATGCGTGAAGCGCTGCACCGCTTCCCAGACGATCAGAATAATAATAAACAGCAGCGCGATGGCGTTAACGAAGGCGGCGAGAGTGGTCAGACGCAGCCAGCCAAAAGTGTGGCGCATGCTTGGCGGCCGGCTGGCAAAGTGAACGGCCAGCAGTGCAAACAGCAGGGCGGCCGAGTCGGTGAGCATGTGCCCGGCATCGGCTAACAGGGCCAGTGACCCCGAAATCATCCCACCGATAGCTTCTACGATCATAAATCCGGCGGTGACGCCGAAGGCCAGCAGTAAACGCCGGGCGTTGCCCCGATCCTGCGTGGCGTGAGAATGTGAATCATGCCGGTGCGCCATGACGCTTTTCCTTCCGTATTGTGAATGTGACTCTCTGACATCATTGCAGATCTTTGCTTTTTACGCACAAAAATACGTGCGTTGACGCGATGGGGGAAAATAGTGCAACGGGGCGGAAGTGATACTGAATTATATTGTTTTTATGGTGTTTATGAGTTTATATATCTGATATTGATTATTTATTAAGTTATTTCGCTATTAAATTCTAAATAACGTGGTTTTTTTAGCTATTATCCGGTTAAAGTGTAAAATCCAGTTTACACTTTTTGACTGAGGATATAGATTGAAGGGATTGCACTCAATTATATAAGTATGGCAACACTGGAACAGTCATGAATTATCAGAACGACGATTTACGTATTAAAGAGATCAACGAGTTACTTCCGCCAGTCGCACTCCTTGAAAAATTCCCCGCTACCGAAAACGCCGCGAACACCGTGTCTCATGCGCGTAAAGCGATCCATCAGATCCTGAAAGGGGAAGACGATCGTCTGCTGGTTGTTGTGGGTCCGTGCTCCATTCACGATACCGTCGCGGCAAAAGAGTACGCCCAGCGTCTGCTGAAACTTCGTGAAGAGCTTAACGGTGAGCTGGAAATCGTCATGCGCGTGTATTTTGAAAAACCGCGCACTACCGTGGGCTGGAAAGGGCTGATTAACGATCCGCATATGGACAACAGCTTCCAGATTAACGATGGCCTGCGCATTGCCCGTAAGCTGCTGCTGGACATCAACGATACCGGCCTGCCGGCGGCGGGCGAGTTCCTGGACATGATCACCCCGCAGTACCTGGCCGACCTGATGAGCTGGGGCGCTATCGGCGCACGCACCACGGAATCTCAGGTACACCGTGAACTGGCCTCTGGCCTGTCTTGCCCGGTCGGTTTTAAAAACGGCACCGATGGCACCATTAAAGTCGCCATCGATGCGATTAACGCAGCGGGCGCGGCCCACTGTTTCCTGTCAGTCACCAAATGGGGCCACTCCGCTATCGTTAACACCAGCGGCAATGGCGATTGCCATATCATTCTGCGCGGCGGTAAAGCGCCGAACTACAGTGCTTCCCACGTGGCGGCGGTGAAAGATGGGCTCGAGAAAGCGGGCCTGCCGGCGCAAATAATGATCGACTTCAGCCATGCCAACTCCTGCAAGCAGTTCAAAAAGCAGATGGAAGTGGGCGCGGACGTCTGCCAGCAGATTGCCAGCGGCGAGAAAGCAATTATGGGCGTGATGATTGAAAGTCATCTGGTGGAAGGCAACCAAAACCCGGATAGCGGCGAGCCGCTGGTGTACGGGAAAAGCATCACCGATGCCTGCATTAACTGGGAAGATACCGACACCCTTCTGCGTCAGCTGGCGAATGCGGTAAAAGCGCGTCGCGGGTAAAAACGCATCCGGGCGATTCTCGCTCGGTAGGCCGGATAAGGCAACGTCGCCCTCCGGCAATAAAAAAGCGTGGAGCATTCCACGCTTTTTTCGTTTAAACAGCCCGGTCGAAAATTACTTCGCTTTACCCTGGTTTGCTACCGCAGCGGCTTTCGCGGCGATTTCATCCGCATTGCCCAGATAGTAGTGTTTGATAGGCTTGAAGTTTTCGTCGAACTCGTACACCAGCGGAACGCCGGTCGGGATGTTCAGCTCAAGAATTTCATCTTCGCCCATGTTGTCGAGGTATTTGACCAGCGCACGCAGGGAGTTACCGTGCGCAGCGATGATTACGCGCTCGCCGCTTTTCAGGCGCGGCAGAATGGTTTCGTTCCAGTAAGGCACCACGCGCTCAATGGTCAGCGCCAGGCTCTCGGTGGTCGGCAGCTCTTTATCGGTCAGCTTAGCGTAACGCGGGTCGTGGCCCGGATAGCGCTCGTCGTCTTTCGTCAGCTCTGGCGGGGTGACCGCGAAACCGCGGCGCCACTGCTTAACCTGCTCGTCACCGTATTTTTCTGCGGTTTCGGCTTTGTTCAGACCCTGCAGCGCGCCGTAGTGGCGCTCGTTCAGTTTCCAGGATTTCTCAACCGGCAGCCAGGCCTGATCCAGTTCATCCAGAACGTTCCACAGCGTGTGGATGGCACGTTTCAGCACAGAGGTATAAGCAAAGTCGAAGCTGAAGCCTTCAGCCTTCAGCAGTTTGCCTGCTGCTTTTGCTTCGCTAACGCCTTTCTCAGACAGATCAACGTCGTACCAACCGGTGAAACGGTTTTCGTTGTTCCACTGACTTTCACCGTGACGAACCAGTACCAGCTTAGTTACAGCCATACTCTCACTCCTCAAGCTTTATTGAATGATAACAATTCTCATTATATTGCCGCGATCGCCTCGCCAGCAACGCTTATGCATAACCATAGCGAAAATAGTGCCCCAGTGTAAGATGCATGTGAACTCAGCGTTATTATTTTGTCTGTTCGTGACGTTATTTTCAGCGATATGCTTAAAAGATCGGCGAGATGCCGCAGGGGAGAGAATAGCCCGGCGTCGCTTCGCTCGGCCGGGCGGGTAACATCGGTCACTACAGGGCAATAAACTGATATTCGGTCAGGCTAACGTACTCGTTGCCCGGCCGTAAAACGCAGTCCGGCTGCGGCCATTCCGGATGGTTAGGGCTGTCCGGCAGAAATTCGCTTTCCAGCGCCAGCCCCTGCCATGCGGCATAAGGTTGCGCGGTGCGGGAAAGGGTACCGTCGAGGAAGTTGCCCGAGTAGAACTGGATTGCGGGCGCCGAGGTGTAGACCGCCATCTGCAGCTTTTTGTCTTGCGACCAGACGTTGGCAACCACTTGGCTGGCGTCGCCGTTGGCCTGTAGCAGGAAGGCGTGATCGTAACCATTCACCTTTTTCTGATCGTCATCGCGCAAGAAGTCCTGTGCGACGGTCTTCGGCTCACGGAAGTCGAAGCCGGTGCCTGCTACCGCTTTCAGCCCTTCGTGCGGGATCCCGCTGGCGTCCACCGGCAGATAGTCATCTGCCAGCAGCTGCAGGGTGTGGTTGCGCACGTCGGTCTGCGCGCCGTCAAGGTTAAAGTAAACGTGGTTAGTCAGGTTCACCGGGCAGGCCTTATCAACCTTAGCGCGGTATTCAATAGAGATGCGGTTGTCTTCGGTCAGGCGGTAGATTGCGGTAGCCTGCAATTCGCCGGGGAAACCCTGGTCGCCGTCTGGCGAGGTCAGGGTAAAGACCGCTTCCGTCGCGTTCTGGGTGGTCACTAACCAGCGTCGCTTATCAAAGCCTTCCGGTCCGCCGTGCAGCTGGTGCTCTCCCTGGCTTGGCGCGACGTCTACCGTCTGTCCATCGAGCGTGAAGCGGCTGTTGGCGATGCGGTTGGCGTAGCGGCCAATAGACGCGCCGAGAAACGCCGCCTGCTGTGGGTACTGCGCTGGCGAAGCGCAGCCCAGCAACGCTTCACGCACGCTGCCGTCGCTAAGCGGAATACGCGCCGACAGCAGCGTGGCGCCCCAATCCATCAGGGTCACGACAACGCCGTTGGCATTGCGTAAGGTGATCAGACGGTACGGTTGGCCGTCAGCGGCCAGCTCGGGAGTTTCAGTTAGCACTGGCCAGCTCCTTGCGACGGTTTGCAAACATAGAAGGTTTCCTTGATGCCCGTTTTCGCTTCGTACTGTTCCGCTACCGCTTGTTTCACCGCCGGAACCAGCGTTTCTGGAATCAGCGCAACGATGCAGCCGCCGAAGCCGCCACCGGTCATACGCACGCCGCCCTGCTCGCCGACGGTCGCTTTGACGATATCCACCAGGGTATCAATCTGCGGTACGGTGATTTCAAAGTCATCGCGCATTGAGGCGTGTGATTCGGCCATAAGTTGGCCCATACGCAGCAGGTCGCCTTTCTCCAGCGCGGCCGCCGCTTCCACGGTGCGGGCATTTTCGGTCAGGACATGGCGTACGCGTTTGGCCACCACCGGGTCCAGCTCGTGGGCCACAGCATTAAATTCGTCGACGGTGACGTCACGCAGAGCCGCGCGCTGGAAGAAACGCGCGCCGGTTTCGCACTGTTCGCGACGGGTGTTGTATTCACTGCCAACCAGAGTGCGCTTGAAGTTGCTGTTGATAATCACGACGGCGACGCCTTCAGGCATCGAGACCGCTTTTGTGCCCAGCGTCCGGCAGTCGATCAGCAGCGCGTGGTCTTTTTTGCCCAGCGCCGAAATCAGCTGATCCATAATGCCGCAGTTACAGCCCACAAACTGGTTTTCGGCTTCCTGGCCGTTGAGCGCAATCTGAGCGCCGTCGAGCGGCAGATGGTAAAGCTGCTGGAAAACGGTACCGACCGCCACTTCCAGCGAGGCGGAGGAGCTTAAACCCGCCCCCTGCGGCACGTTGCCGCTGATGACCAGATCCGCCCCGCCAAAGGCGTTATCACGTTTTTGCAGATGCTTGACGACGCCACGAACGTAGTTGGACCACTGCTGAGTTTCGTGGCTGACGATCGGCGCATCGAGGGAAAAGGTATCGCTTTCGTTGTCGTAGTCGGCGGCGATCACGCGCACCGTACGGTCTTCACGCGGTGAGCAGCTGATAACGGTTTGATAATCAATGGCGCACGGCAGTACAAAGCCGTCGTTGTAGTCGGTGTGTTCACCAATCAGGTTAACGCGGCCCGGAGCCTGGATGACGTGGGTGGCAGGGTAGCCGAATTTTTCAGCAAACAGGGCTTGTGTTCTTTCTTTCAGACTCATTGTTATTCTCCGGACTCGCGAAAGTGGATGTCGCTGACCGCGCGCAGACGCTCGGCCGCTTGTTCTGCCGTCAGGTCGCGCTGGGTCTCTGCCAGCATTTCATACCCGACCATAAATTTGCGCACGGTGGCCGAGCGCAGCAGCGGCGGATAGAAGTGCGCATGCAGCTGCCAGTGAGCGTTATCTTCTCCGTTGAACGGCGCGCCGTGCCAGCCCATCGAATAGGGGAAGGAGCACTGGAAGAGGTTATCGTAGCGGCTGGTCAGTTTTTTCAACGCCAGCGCCAGGTCTTCGCGCTGGGCGTCGGTTAAGTCGGTAATGCGCAGTACGTGCGTTTTTGGCAGCAGCAGCGTTTCGAACGGCCAGGCCGCCCAGTAGGGAACAACCGCCAGCCAGTGTTCGGTTTCAACCACCGTGCGGCTGCCATCGGCCAGCTCGCGGTTAACGTAATCCACCAGCATCGGCGACCGCTGTTCAGCGTAATAGTCGCGCATCAGGCGATCTTCACGCTCAATTTCGTTGGGCAGAAAACTGTTTGCCCAGACCTGGCCATGTGGATGCGGGTTAGAACAGCCCATCGCCGCGCCTTTATTTTCAAACACCTGAACCCACGGATAGCGCTGACCCAATTCTGCAGTCTGCTCCTGCCAGGTTTTAACCACCGACTGCAGGGCGCTGAGGCTCAGCTCCGGCAGCGTTTTGCTGTGGTCAGGGGAGAAGCAAATCACCCGGCTGGTACCGCGTGCGCTCTGGCAGCGCATTAACGGATCGTTGCTTTCCGGTGCATCCGGTGTATCGACCATCAGCGCGGCAAAATCGTTAGTGAAGACGTAGGTGCTGGTGTAGTCCGGGTTCTTATCGCCCGTCACCCGGGTATTTCCCGGGCACAAAAAGCAGTCCGGATCGTGTGCGGGCAGCGTCTGTTTTGACGGTGTCTCTTGCGCCCCCTGCCAGGGGCGCTTTGCACGATGCGGTGACACGAGGATCCACTGGCCGGTTAACGGATTAAAGCGGCGATGCGGATGGTCGACGGGGTTAAATTGCGTCATTTCACAATCCTTAATCGGGATATCCCTGAGGATGGCGGGACTGCCAGTGCCAGGTGTCCTGCGCCATTTCATCAAGGTTACGGGTGACACGCCAGTTCAGCTCCTGGTCGGCTTTGCTTGCATCGGCCCAGTAGGCCGGGAGGTCGCCGTCACGACGGGGAGCGAAGTGGTAGTTAATGGGTTTGCCGCAGGCTTTGCTGAACGCGTTAACCACGTCAAGCACGCTGCTGCCGACGCCTGCACCAAGGTTGTAGATATGCACGCCGGCTTTGTTGGCCAGCTTTTCCATCGCCGCAACGTGGCCGTCGGCGAGGTCCATGACGTGGATGTAATCGCGCACGCCGGTGCCGTCAGGCGTCGGGTAGTCGTTACCGAAAATGGCCAGCGATTCACGACGGCCTACCGCCACCTGCGCAATGTACGGCATCAGGTTGTTCGGAATGCCCTGCGGATCTTCGCCCATATCGCCAGACTGATGCGCACCCACCGGGTTGAAGTAGCGCAGCAGCGCAATGCTCCAGTCCGGCTGCGCTTTTTGCAGGTCGGTCAGGATCTGTTCAACCATCAGCTTACTTTTGCCGTATGGGCTTTGCGGTGTACCGGTCGGGAAGCTTTCAACATAAGGGATTTTCGGCTGGTCGCCGTAGACGGTCGCGGAGGAGCTGAAAATGAAGTTTTTAACGTTCGCGGCGCGCATTGCGCTGATTAAACGCAGGGTGCCGTTAACGTTGTTGTCGTAGTACTCCAGCGGCTTTTGCACTGATTCACCGACGGCCTTCAGGCCCGCGAAGTGGATCACCGCATCAATGGCGCGATCGCGGAGGATCTCGGTCATCAGCGCTTCGTCACGGATATCGCCTTCGACGAACGATGGGGCTTTGCCGCCCAGGCGGGTAATGACGGGCAAAACGCTACGTTTGCTGTTGCACAGGTTGTCGAGAATCACCACTTCATGACCCTGCTGCAGCAGCTGTACGCACGTGTGGCTTCCAATGTAACCGCTACCACCTGTAACCAATACTTTCATTTTTAGCTCCGTTAAGCTTATGGCATGGAATAACCTTAGCATAACAGAACGGCTAAAAGTGTGACATGGGCTAAATTAGTGGTATCGTTTACACAGCAATACGTTAAACAGGGAATCGAATAAAAATGATTTTAAATCAAAAGGGTAACTTGTTCATGTGAAAAAAATCTGAAAAAGGACCTTATTTGAGAACGGATTATTCTCTGCAGAGCGGTGTTTGTCCGGGCTACGCGTAGCACGCCGTAACCCGGACAAACGCGATTACAGCGGGCCGACCTCGTAGCGATAGCCGTCACCGTCGGCGACAAACGCCAACCGGTGGGTAATACACTCCGGCGCGTCTTCCGCATGATGCGAGACAAACAGCAGTTGGGTTTTTCCCTCACTTATCAACACGTCGATAAAACGGCGCACCACCTGACGATTGAGCGGGTCCAGCCCCTGCAACGGCTCGTCAAGAATGAGCAGCGTAGGATGCTTAACCAACGTGCGAACAATCAGCGCCAGCCGCTGCTGGCCCCAGGAGAGGCTGTGGAACGGCGCGTCGGCGGTACGCGCGTTCATGCCGAGTATCGCCAGCCATTCGTCCACCTGTTTACGCTGCTTATCAGAAACGGCCTGATAAATGCCAATGGAATCAAAATAGCCGGAAAGGATCACGTTGCGTACCGTCGTGCTGACGCGGTAGTCAAGGTGCAGGCTACTGCTGACATAGCCGATATGCTTTTTGATATCCCAGATGGTTTCGCCGCTGCCGCGGCGACGGCCGAACAGCGTAAGATCGTTGCTGTAGCCCTGCGGATGATCGCCGGTGACAAGGCTTAGCAGCGTCGATTTGCCGGCGCCATTAGGCCCGACAATC
Organism: Kluyvera genomosp. 2; assembly: GCF_036759865.1. Classification (NCBI taxonomy): domain Bacteria; kingdom Pseudomonadati; phylum Pseudomonadota; class Gammaproteobacteria; order Enterobacterales; family Enterobacteriaceae; genus Kluyvera; species Kluyvera genomosp. 2. The sequence continues at coordinate 290,383 of NZ_JAPKIA010000004.1, read as the reverse complement.
TGCCAGTGCTCGCCGGGTGATACCGTCCAGCTCAGGTGGTTAATGATCGGTCGATCGTTATACGACACCACGCCGTCGCGCAGCACGATACGTGGCTGGTCGTCGGGTAAGGAAAGGCGGGCCGAGGGGGCGTCCGGTTCGGGCAGCGTCATCCCGGCGAGCTTCTCGCTGTGGGCCAGCTGGGCAACCAGCGTTTGTTCAAGCAGCGTTTTTTTCTCGCCCATGTCGCTCAGCGTACAGTCGGCGAGCACGCCAGCAAAGGGCACGAAGTCCGGAATATCATCAAAGCGGTTGAGCACCAGCACCAGGGTATAGCCTGACTGGTAAAGCGTGGCCAGATGATCGGCCAACTGACGGCGTGAGGCAACGTCGAGACCATCAAACGGTTCATCAAGGATCAGCAGGTCGGGCTGTGCCATCAGCGCCTGGCAGAGCAGGGTTTTGCGAGTTTCGCCGGTAGAGAGGTATTTAAAGCGTCTGTCCAGCAGGTGGTCAATGCCGAATTGGGCGGCCAGCTGCGCGCATCGCGCAGCGTCCTTGACCTCATCCTGAATAATTTGTGCGGCGGTGCGTCCGGTGTCGTCTTCGTCGGCGCTGAGCATGTCGGTGTTGTTACGCTGCCATTCGTCGCTGACCAGTTTTTGTAGCTGCTCGAAGGAGAGGCGGGTGATGCGACTGAAGCCGCACGTCCGGCTGCCGGACAGCAACGGCAGCTCCCCCGCCAGCGCGCGGGCCAGCGCTGATTTTCCGCTCCCGTTGCTGCCGACGAAAGCCCAGCTTTCGCCAGCGCGCAGCGTCAGCTGGTCAATATGGAGCGTTTTGGTGTCGCTAAGACGAAACGTGCCTTGCGAAATTTGCAATGATGACATTATGTATCCCGTTTTTTGCAGCGTTATGCATCAGGGATACGTCTTCCTCAGCGCAAAGTCAATGCCATCAGCACAACGTAGCAAGAATGATGCGATCGGCATTGAAGTATGCTGTGACATCGCTCCCTTCTTCCAGCGTTTCGGCATCCTGAAGCGGCAGCGTGGCGCACAGGGTTTGCCCGTCGGGCAGCGCCATCAGAACTTCGCACTGCTCTGCGCCGCGCTGAATGTGGCTAATACGGCAGGCGAGCTGGTTGTCAGCGGCAGCGGCGAGTGCGGGATCGCGAGTGACGTTGACCCACGGCGCTTTCAGCAGCACCAGCACTTCCTGACCTTCATCGAGCCCCAGGCGCTCGCCGCTTTGTGCGGTAATCGCCACCTTGAGACGGGTTGTGCCATCAGCCAGTAAAATATCGACATGCTGTTGTACCTGCTGGTGGTCACGGCGGGTGACCGTACCAAACCACTGATTGCGAGCGCTGGTTTGCAGCGAGAAGCGAGAGATAGCCGCCAGCAGGCTGTCGAGCGGCAGCGCATCGTCGTCACTCAGCACATCAAAGGCTTTTTGTTGAATTTGCGCCAGCAGATCGTAGAGCTGAATCAGACGCTGACCGTAGCGGGTGAGCACCGCGCCGCCGCCGCCTTTGCCGCCGGTTGCGCGGTCGACCAGCGACTGCTCGCTGAGCTGATTCATTTCGTTAATGGCATCCCATGCGCTCTTGTAGCTGATGCCGGCGTTTTTGGCCCCCTGGCTGATTGAGCCGGTCTGTGCTATTTGTTTGAGGAGCGAGATGCGGCGCGGATCGGCAAACAGGCGCTGCTGGAGCTTAAGGGTCAGAAGGATTTCAGCCTGCATAACAGTGTCCTGGAGTCAAAAAGGGTATTCTGACCCAAATGTTAGCCTGCGCAAAGCTCACCGCACAAAAGGGCGTGTTTTTCTGCGTTATCCGGTTACAATAGCGGCATCACATTGTATGGAGTAAACCATGTTAGAGCTGTTGAAAAGTCTGGTATTTGCCGTAATCATGGTACCCGTAGTGATGGCTATCATCCTGGGGTTAATTTACGGTCTGGGTGAAGTGTTCAACATCTTCTCCGGTGTTGGTCATAAAGACAGAAGCCAGCAAAACCACTGATTCCTCAAAAACGCCCGGTTCCGCCGGGCGTTTTGCTATCAAGTTCCCCACCTTTGTGCCGATAATCAGTCCTGTACGCTGCGATCGTTGATGTATCTGTAATGCATTAATGTCAGAAAACCCCTATACTCTTCGCTGTATTTTACTTTATATAACGACATTTACAGGAGTTTCAAATGGCAGGTTCATGGTTACGCTTGTTTGCAGGGGCGACATTATCGCTTTCTGTTGTGGGTCACGCGCTGGCGGATGACGCGAAGATTACCGTTTTCGCCGCGGCGTCGTTGACGAATGCGATGCAGGATATTGCGAAGGCCTATAAGAAAGAGAAAAACGTAGACGTGGTCTCCTCTTTTGCGTCTTCCTCAACGCTGGCTCGCCAGATTGAAGCCGGCGCGCCGGCAGACCTGTTTATCTCCGCTGACCAGAAGTGGATGGACTATGCGGTGGATAAAAAAGCGATTGATACTGCGACACGTGAAACGCTGCTGGGCAACAGCCTGGTCGTTGTTGCGCCGAAGGCCAGCGAGCAGAGCGATATTACTGTCGATGCAAAAACCAACTGGACCAGCCTGCTGAAAGGCGGCCGTCTAGCGGTAGGCGATCCGGATCACGTACCGGCAGGCATCTACGCGAAAGAAGCGCTGCAGAAGCTGGGCGCATGGGAAACGCTGTCGTCGAAACTGGCCCCGGCAGAAGACGTGCGTGGCGCGCTGGCGCTGGTGGAACGCAACGAAGCACCGTTGGGTATTGTGTACGGTTCTGACGCGGTCGCCAGCAAAGGTGTTAAAGTTGTCGGCACGTTCCCGGAAGACTCTCATCAGAAAGTGGAATACCCGATTGCCATTATCGATGGCCATAAAAATGCCACCGTCTCGGCGTTCTATGATTATCTGAAAGGCCCGCAGGCGTCTGAGATTTTTAAACATTACGGATTTACGACTCGCTAATGATATTGACCGATCCCGAATGGCAGGCGGTAATGCTGAGCCTGAAAGTATCTTCCCTGGCTGTGGTATTTAGCCTGCCGTTTGGGGTTTTTTTTGCCTGGCTGTTGGTACGGCGCAACTTCCCCGGAAAAGCCCTGCTCGACGGGCTTCTTCACCTCCCGCTGGTGCTCCCGCCGGTGGTTGTGGGGTATCTTTTGCTGGTAGCGATGGGCCGCCGAGGCTTTATCGGTAGCTGGTTGTATGACTGGTTTGGCCTGACCTTCGCTTTTAGCTGGCGCGGCGCGGTGATTGCGGCGGCGGTGATGTCGTTCCCGCTGATGGTCAGGGCGATCCGTCTGGCGCTGGAAAACGTCGACGTTAAGCTTGAACAGGCGGCTCGCACCTTAGGGGCGGGGCGCTGGCGGGTATTTGGTACCATTACACTGCCGTTGATGCTGCCGGGGATTATTGTCGGTACCGTACTGGCGTTTGCCCGCTCGCTCGGCGAGTTTGGTGCCACGATCACCTTTGTGTCGAATATTCCCGGCGAAACACGCACCATTCCTTCGGCCATGTATACCCTGATTCAGACCCCCGGCGGCGAAAGCGCTGCGGCGCGTCTGTGTCTGATTTCTATCGTACTGGCGCTGGTTTCCCTGATGATTTCCGAATGGCTGGCAGGCATTAGCCGCCGCAGGATGGGGGCGTAAATCATGCTGGAGCTGAATTTTAGCCAGACGCTGGGCACGCACTGTCTGGAGATCAATGAATCGCTGCCGGCTTCCGGCATTACCGCCGTTTTCGGCGTCTCGGGCGCGGGAAAAACCTCCCTGATTAACGCCATCAGCGGGCTGACGACGCCGCAGCAAGGGCGCATTGTGCTCAACGACCGCGTGCTGAATGATGCTGAACAGGGAATTTGCCTGGCGCCGGAGAAACGACGCATCGGCTATGTGTTCCAGGATGCGCGCCTGTTCCCGCATTACAAGGTATGCGGCAATCTGCGCTATGGGATGGCAAAAAGCATGGCTGAGCAGTTCGATAAGCTGGTCTCGTTGCTCGGTATTGAGCCGTTGCTCGACCGGCTGCCGGGCAGCCTGTCCGGCGGCGAAAAACAGCGCGTGGCGATTGGCCGTGCGCTGCTGACCGCGCCGGAGCTGCTGTTGCTCGATGAGCCGCTGGCCTCGCTGGATATCCCGCGCAAGCGCGAGCTGCTGCCGTATCTTCAGCGTCTGGCGCGAGAGATCAATATACCGATGCTCTACGTCAGCCACTCGCTGGATGAAATTTTGCACCTGGCCGATAAGGTGCTGGTGCTGGAAGGCGGCAAGGTGAAGGCGTTTGGCAATCTGGAAGAGGTGTGGGGCAGCAGCGTAATGCATCCGTGGCTGCCGCAGGATCAGCAGAGCAGCATTCTGCGCGTGACGGTGCTGGAACACCATCCGCACTACGCGATGACGGCGCTGGCGCTGGGCGATCAGCACATCTGGGTGAATAAACTCGACAAGCCGCTGCAGAACGCCGTTCGCGTGCGTATTCAGGCAACCGATGTGTCGCTGGTGCTACAGCCTTCGCCGCACACCAGTATTCGCAACGTACTGCATGCGAAAGTCCAGCAGTGCTATGACGACAACGGTCAGGTCGAAGTGCAGCTGGACGTCAGCGGCCGCACGCTGTGGGCGCGCATTAGCCCGTGGGCCCGCGATGACCTGGCGGTGAAGCCAGGCCAGTGGCTCTATGCGCAGGTGAAGAGCGTATCGATTACCGCCTGATTACAGCAGGTGGGTATTGATATAGTCGGCGATAGCATCAGTGGTGTTGTCACCGATCACCACGTTAGCGCGCGCCTTCACCGCGTCATCCGCGTTGCCCATCGCTACGCCGGTGCCGGCCGCTTCAAGCATACTGATGTCGTTAAAGTTATCGCCGAAGGCCACCACGTCGCGCATCGACCAGCCCTGTGCGGTGATGAACTGCGTCAGACGGTTACCTTTGCTGTTACCCTGGCGCGCAATATCGACCTGATCGTGCCACGACCACTCGCATTCCAGCTGTAGCGTCTGTTCAACGTGCTTGGCAAAGTTTTGCAGTTTTTCGCCATCTTCATCGGTCAGGGCAAACTTCCAGACGTTTTTTACCTCGCGTGCCGCCTGTGCCAGCGAGTCGACCTGGGTAAACGACGGGCGCTGCGCCTCCGGCAAGCTCTGCGCCCAGTTGCTGGTTCGCACCACATGGCCGGTTGGGTACTGGTACATCATGGTATCGTCGACGTACATCAGGCCATGCACCTTGTTTTCATCAAGCAAAGCGATCAGCTGCTGGGCTTTATCAACCGGCATAGGATCGGCATCCAGTACTTTTTTCGCTTGATAATCATACAAGTAAGTGCCATTACAACAAATTGCAGGTGTATCCAGCGCCAGTGCCTGATAAAAAGGATGAATGGCAACGTGATGACGACCGGTGACGATCATTAAATGATAGCCTGCCGCTTTGGCGCGATTCAGCGCCTCCAGCGAAGAGGGCAGTAAGGTTTTCTTTGGTGTCAGGAGCGTTCCGTCCAGATCCAGGGCAATCACACGTGCAGTCATAATGTTGTCTCGCGTTAAAGAGAAAATTTGCTGTGCAGGATGGTACACCGAGATACCTGCGCGGCAAAATGGTGTGATAAATAGCCGCAAATTATGTGTTTTCAGAAAGGAGTGTTCATGAAACAGACCGTTTATACCGCCAGCCCCGAGAGCCAGCAGATCCACGTCTGGACGTTGAACCATGACGGCAGCCTGAAGCTGGTCCAGGTGGTGGATGTTCCGGGGCAGGTGCAGCCGATGGTCATCAGCCCTGATAAACGCTATTTGTACGTCGGCGTGCGCCCGGAGTTCCGCGTGCTGGCCTACCGTATTGCACCGGACGACGGTGCGTTGACCTATGCTGCCGAAGCGCCGCTGCCGGGTAGCCCGACTCACATTTCCACCGATCGTAAAGGCAACTTTATCTTCAGCGCCTCTTACAACCAGGCCAATGTGGCGGTGATTCGCCTGCAAGACGGTCTTCCGCGCGATACCGTGACGGTGGTGGAAGGGCTGGAAGGCTGCCACTCGGCGAATATCTCACCGGATAACCGTACCCTGTGGGTACCGGCGCTGAAGCAGGATCGTATCTGCCTGTTTACCCTCAGCGACGACGGCTTCCTGGCGGAGCAAACGCCGGCGGAGGTGACCACCGTAGAGGGCGCGGGCCCGCGTCACATGGTGTTCCATCCGAACGAGCAGTATGGCTATTGCGTCAACGAGCTGAACAGCACCGTTGATGTGTGGGAGCTGAAAGATCCGTACGGCAAAATCGAATGCGTTCAGACGCTGGATATGATGCCGCATGATTTCACCGGTACGCGCTGGGCGGCGGATATCCACATCACTCCGGATGGCCGTCACCTGTACGCCTGCGACCGTACCTCTAGCCTGATCACCGTCTTTAGCGTCTCTGAAGATGGCAGCGTACTGTCGCTGGAAGGCTTCCAGCCGACCGAAACCCAGCCGCGTGGCTTCAATATCGATCACAGCGGTAAATACCTGATTGCCGCTGGGCAGAAATCGCATCACATTGCGGTGTATGAAATTGCCGGTGAGCAAGGGTTGCTACAGGAAAAAGGGCGCTATGCCGTAGGGCAGGGCCCGATGTGGGTGGTGGTGTACGCGCACTAATCGTGGCGGTTAAACCACCTGCTTGCGCAGGTGGTTTACGTCATCAGAAGTCCAGATTCAACGCATCATATTTATCCCGCTGTGCCTGCATTTCACTCTCTTTGTTGAGAATGCTGCGTTCATACATCTTAAAAAATGGGTAATACATCAATAATCCCGCCAGAATCACCAGTACCGCGACGATCGGCGCACGCCAGTCCATCGTGATAAAGTACTGGGCAATAGGTGTTGGTATTCCGCCAACCTGGGCCACCGGCCCGCCAACAAAGCCCATGTCGAAAACTAAGTACGTCAGTGACGCCAGGATCGGTGTCCCGAGCACGAACGGAAAGAAAAAGTAAGGGTTAAAGGCGATTGGAAAACCGTAGACCACCGGTTCAGAAATACCAAACAGAGAGGGGACGATGGCTGCTTTCCCCGCCGCCTTCAGCTGCGGTGCTCTGCTCAATAAGCCAAGAAGGGCGATGGCACCGGTAATCCCTGAGCCCGTACAGGCGGCAAATGCGCCCCACCAGCCTTCGGTAAATACGTGTTCCGTCGGCAGGCCCTGCGCAAAGTTTGCTGCATTCAGCGACAGGTATTGCGTCATAAATGGCAGCGTAAAACCGATGAGAATCGCGTAACCGTTGAGGCCGAAAAACCAGAAAATCATCTCCAGCAGAATGATGATGAAGACCCCCCAGACGGAATCGATGCCACTGACGGCCGGCGCCAGCGCAGTCGTGAACAGTTCGGGCACAATCTGCTGGTTGAACAGGCTCTGGCTGGTAATGGTCATTGCGCAGGCTGCTATAACGACAAAAAGCAAAGGGAATATCGATTCGAAGGTTTTGGCAATCATATCTGGCAATCCGCCGATGCGGATGGTGATTTTCTTGCGATAGGCCCAACTAATAAATTCCACGGTTGCCAGTGAGGCAATAATGGCAACGAACAGGCCGCGAGAGTCTAAAAACGCAATATTAATATTACCCTCAACAATCTTGCTGTTCAGAATCATCGTTACCATCACCGAACTGATAATGGGGTAAAGGGGGGCAACGTTGATTTTTTGCGTGTGGTGGTAGCTAATGGTAATGGCACAATAAACCGAAAGCAGACCGAAGGTATAGGTAAAAGGCAGTTGAAATAAAGCCCCGTATTGCGCAAAAAAATGGCTGATAGCCGTATCGGGGGAAAACAAACTGCCTAACCCCGTAATGATTAAGCTGATGGAACCTACCATCAGAATCGCCATTAAGCTAATCATTCCATTTTTTATCGATGAGATAAAACGATTCTGCTCAATCCGGGTTGCAATATAGACCATGTGTTGCTCAAATTTCTTGAGAAACGGCTGTGAGGCTGTCATTTTACACCTTCCTTGGCAGGCCGATTAAGATGATATAAATAGAGTGCTTGTTTCAATATTAATGCGCCATCAGCAAGCCCGTAGGCCTGGCTGTCGATAACTTCAATGGGTTTAGCATATTGCCCGGCGATGGCCGCAAGCTCGGGAAATTTATGCTTCATCTGCGGGCCGACCATCACCAAATCGTAATCAGCGATATAGGTATTTAGATCGCCAGCGCTGCGGGCATCGATACGAATATTCTGGCCTTTCAGTACTTCACTGTTATCGACAACCTCGCGCATTTTACTCACCATCACGCTAGTCGATGCTCCGAGGTTACAGACGAGAAGAATGGATAAATTCTGATAGTTCATATTGGGGCCTCGATTATTTATTTTTATACAGTTCGATAAATTCGCGATAAATATTCTGCGCCAGCAGGACGTTCATTAAATGATCCTGGGCATGAACAAAAAGCAGAGAAAATGCGATCGGTTGGCCGCTGATTTCCCCTTGTAACGATTCACTTTGAATATGATGGGCCCGCTGAAGGTTAACTTCCGATTCGTGAAAATAAGCCTCAGCCTGCGTGATATCGCCGCTTTTGGCGGCCTGTAACGCGGCATTGAGCTGCGAAAAGCTTTCTCCGGCGCAGGCTATAATGCTGAACCACCGTTGTTCGTCGGTCATAGAATACTCTCCACGTTAAACACGGCATCATCCAGCAGCAGTAGCGTATTGGCGTGCTGTTTTAAGCTGGTGGCCGGGAAGTTTTCGTTCGGGGGCGTAAACAGCAGGCGCTGCACAATATTGCGTTTATGCGCGCCGCTAGCGGCAATGATAATGTGTTCACTGGCAAGAATATTACCAATGCCAAGCGTAATGCCCTGATGCAGGCGGGTGGCTGTCGGGAAATATTTCTGTGCAACGCGAATGGTTGTTTCGCTAAGGTTGGAGATGTGCGCCAGCGAGTTGAATGCGCTGCCGGGCTCATTGAGACCAAGATGGCCATTCTGACCTATCCCGAGTAGCGTCAGGCGCAGCGGCCGTTCGGCCAGCAGCTGGTTTATGCGGTGGCACTCGTGTTCCAACGCCTCTCCGGTATGCGTAGCGTCGAACTGCTGGAGTTGGCCGGGGCGCAGCGCTAAATGTTGATACAGGTCGTGATGCATTGCGTACTGGCAGCTGCCTTCATCCTGCTGACCGAGCCCGACCCACTCATCAAGCCCAACGAGCGTTGCGCGCAGCGGGAAGCGGCGACGTTGATATTCTGCGGCAACGTACTGATAGGCTCGCTGAGGCGTATCGCCCGAAGCCAGGCATACGGTGCCTTCTTGCTGAAGAGCATCAATGATGGCGTCGCCGAGCACGCGGGAAAACTGCTGTTGAGCACATATCGCCAGTTCCATTAGCGCCACTCCCCGGTGTAGGCCTGATATTCGGCGAGTAGCTCATTGAGAATCTGCGTGGCGATGGTGTAGTCATTAATCAGCGGATGTACCATGAGCGCCCGAATTGCGCTCTTTTTACAACGCTGCTCAATCGCGTGAATCGTCAGGTTTTCAAAGCGTTTGATCGTACTGATGATGTGGCTCTGATAGGCCGGCAGATCGTCGACGCGTCGCGGTATTATTTTGCCGTCATGCATATCGCAGGTTATCTCAATGACATCATCGGGATGCAACTGGCGGATGCTGTCGTTGTTTTTCACCAGAATCGTCATTGGCCACGCAGGTTTATTCTGTAATCCCCTGATAATATTCAGCGCGATTCCCGAGTAGCCGCCGGTATCTGGAGCGGCAATAAACTCCGGGAGGCTGAGTGCTTTATAGTGGTTATCCCGGCGGCCGTCGCTTTCAATCGCAAAGTAAGAGTTTTCTCGCTCCAGCAGATGGTGCGCAAAAATAGCAAATTGCTGCTCTATACTGGCTGATTGATTCGCGCGCAGCTCGTCCAGCATCCGCTGATTAATGTTTTGAATCGTCTCACCACGCGCGCAACCGTGGCGAGCTATCGAGGTAATAATGGCCTGATGGTTGAAATAAAAGTAGAGATACTCATTGGGGAGCTCTTGTTGTAAAACGTCGATGGTTGCTTCGTCGAACAGCTTCATCTCCGTCTCTTTGAACAACTGCTGATGGGCCAGGAGCTGCGCGCTGACGTCTTTACCGTCGACGGTGAAATCGCGGTAGAACGAGAGATGATTCAGACCATAGCAGGTTGCTGAGAAACGCATAATGTCGACGTCCAGCAGTTTTGCTATTTCACGCATGAAGCTCGCAGGGCCATCACAAATGCCATAAACATTGTCGTAACCGGCATTAATCAACGCCTGGGTAACCAGCCCTGATGGGTTGGTGAAATTGAAGAACAGTACCCCTTTGGCGGAAACCTGGCGGGCCAGTTCGAGATACTCTTTTAAGACAGGAATGGATCGCAGGGCCATCGCAAATCCGCCAATGCCGGTGGTTTCCTGGCCCAGAATATTGTATTTCTGAGCCAGTTTTTCATCAAAAACGCGCCCGGCATCCCCTTCAACGCGTAGCGTGGTGATAACATAATTTGCGTCGGTCAGTGCAGTCCGTGGGCTGGTGGTCAGGGAAATCGTTAAATCAGGATTTATTTTCTTTGCAATAGCCCGGGCTAGCCCGCCATAAATAGTCAGTTTCTCTTCGTTAATATCCATAAAGCATATTTCAGTCAGTGTGAGCTGCTTTGACTGTAATGCTAACGTCTTGGCAAGATATGGCGCGCGAACGCCGCCACCGCCTAATACGGTTAATTTCATTCAGGTCACTCCTTTATAATACGGTTAAATTAATTAACGGCTTATTAAAAAGGCGTGTGAGCAGGAATTGATCAAACAGCTGTAATTGATGAGTTCAGCGTCACGCCTTGTAATTCAATGGTGTATTCGAATTGACTACCGCGAGCTATTTCGACGGTGTATTCAATTGGTGTATTATCTAAAAATGCAATGCGCTCAATCTGCAAGCCAGGCGCACCAGGAGTTTCATTCAGATGTCTGGCAATATCTGGTTTAATATTTATCGCTCTGAATGTATCAATCGCCCGGCGAACGGAAATGTTATACTTTTCTTTTATAGCATTATATAAACCACACGTTTCAATATCCTCCTGCGTTAGCTCAGGGAAAAGAACACTAGTAAGATAGGTTTCTTCATATAAGATAGGCTCATAGTCGGCGGAGCGTAGACGAATAATATGATAAACAGGATTTTCAGTATTCAGTTTTTGCGCGATCCGCGTTGGCGCGCTGGTCAGACTGAAGTGGAGCAGGGTGGTGCCTGGCGTTTTATTTAAACGCATCATTTCTTCATGAAAACTATAAACGGTAATGAGGCTTTGCTTCACCGCTTGCTCGCGAACAAAAATACCTTTGCCGTGTATTTTTTTGATAAACCCTTCTTTTTCCAGCTCGGCCATCGCCTGGCGCACGGTAGTGCGGCTGATTTCATACTGCAAGCATAATTCTCGCTCAAAAGGTAATTGTTGGCCCGCCTTGAGTTCGCCAGCGTTAATTTTCTGCGTGACAATTTCAAAGAGCTGCGCATACATGGGCAATTTGCTTTTTTTATTGATCTTCATTGCACGACATCCTTAACAAGACCTGAGCTTTGATGTTGTAAGGATGTCATGATCTCTCATTGTCATGATGTTATCGCTGTCACAGTACAGCGTTATTTTTTAAGTTTTTTTCTTTTAAAACAATGCGTTAGTTGATTTCGTTAAAGCTTCAGATATAAAAAAGGCCCATGATGTCATGGGCCTTTTTCTATTGATGGCGGATTATTTCTTCGGCTCGGCCACGATATGACTTCCCACGCCGCGGTTGTTGTATTCCCACATGCGGTTGAAGTTACGGTCGTTGAGGTCGCGCTTCAGCTGACCTTTTTCGTCCTGCGCGCCGGTGTTGCCGCTGAACGGACGTTTAGAAACGGCGGCGTCAGCCCATGGTTTCGCGACGTTAAAGCCTTCGTTAATCACGCTATCGCGGATCACGACCTGGCCGTTGGTGTTGCTGTCGACGTCGAGCGAGCGGCCCAGCTGCGCTACGCCGTCACCGGAAGCGGTGAAGCGGCTGTTAGTGGCGAGGAAACCGTAGAAGATGTTGGATGACGTCGCCGGTGCGAAGACATAGCCTTCCTGCTGGGTACGCGAGTTCACTACGCGGAAATCGGTGTTGTCGAACACCACCGCGCCGCGGCCGGAAACGATATCCACATCGCCTTCGAGGTAGCTGTTGCTGACCAGCGTACGGGTCTGGCGATTGTTCTGCAGACGGTTATCAACACCGCTGTTGGTGACGAAGAACGTATTCTGACGGCCCAGCACATTGACGTTGTTAAGCTGGGTTTTATCGCCATCGGTACGCAGCGCGACCGCCTGGTGAGTCCCGGCATCGACGCTGTCGCCCAGGGTATTTTGAATCGTCAGGTTTTGCAGCTGCAGACCGTTGTTCTGCGACCAGACGACTGCCGAGCACATGACGCCAATCGTGGCGCTGCGCTTGCTCTGGCAGCTGTCAAACATGTACCACGCCGGTTTGCCCGGCATGTATTTACCGCCTGGGTTAACCAGCTTACGCCAGCTTGCCGGGTCGATTTCAGAATCGATGGCCAGACCGATTTTGACATCAATCGCTTTCTCGCCGGTACCGTAGATGGTCAGGCTGCCCGGAGCGGCCGGCACATAAACGGTGCCCTGATACTCACCTGGCAGCACGGCAATATAGATGCGTGAGCTGCTGTGGCGCGCGATAGCGGCATCAACGGCGGCCTGAATGCTGGTGTGCGTCACGCCCTGGGTACCGGCCGGGCCAACCACGAAGTCTGCTTTCGCCGGCACGGCGATAGACGACGGCGACCAGGCTGCAGCGTTAGGGTCAAGCGAAGCGAAGTAACGCGCGGCGGTAAAGTTTTGCGCTTCATCTGTCGACAGCACCGGGCGGGAAGAGGTCCCTGGCGCGGTCTGATCGGACGGACGCTGATCCGCAGGGGTTGAGCTGCAAGCCGTCAGTGTCACGCCAAAAGCCAATGCCAGCGCCAGACGAGAAACCGAGAAAGTGTTCATGTTGCTCCAGGCTAAGTAAGTGAAAGAGAATCCTGTAAAAGCAGCCTTTTTATACTAAGTTGAGCGAAACGGGAAGATGCGCTGATAAAAAAAACGCCGGTTTTTTGCCGACTTATGTCAACGAAAAGCAAAGAACTGCGGATGGCAAAGGCGAGGGCCCTATTACGGGTATTATCCATCCGCTGTCGACAGCGTTTAAAACGCTTTCTTATGCGCCAGACTGGTCACTAAATCCGTAATGCTGAGCACCAGCGTTGAGCGGACCATCTGCTGATAGCGCTGTTCCTGCATGGTTCTTAGCGCATCATCAACCACGTCTTCCGGCAGGTGTAGCGTAGGCGGCGGCGGGAGTGCTGTCATGCAGTGCAGCATATTGATAGGGCCCAGGATTTCATCGTCGGTAAAGCTGTAGATTTTGTTCTCATGCGCCAGCTCGTTATTCAGCGCCAGCAGCAGTTCGACGTCTTCGTATTCATCGCGGCTGATCACGCCCAGAGCGTAGATAAGCTTGAGCCGCACCGGCAGGTTTGCCAGCGGCCCGCTGCCTTCCAGCAGCGGCTCTACCGCGTATTTAACGGCGTAATCATCTTTACGAAAGGCCTGGAGGATGAGCTGATCCACCGCTTCGGACAGCAGCCCGACGGCGGTCTGAATAAAACCGGTCAACGTCTGGCGGGCGTTCAGCCGCTCCAGGATGCGGTTTTCCACCGCCTGATTCTGATTAAGGTGTGCGTCGTCCATTGGGGCCATCATCGTTGCGTTGCTTTTTGCAAATGGTGGCTTCTCTGGAGCCGAGTCCTTTGGGTGTGGCTTTTCGCTTTCGGGTTGCGCGTTCATGCGCAGGCGATTCAGTTTCATTTTACCCTTCTTATCGGCAGCGGCCGCCTACGGCAGCCGCGCCTGTCCTATGGGGTGACATCGTCGTTAACGTTGCATGGCGTTATACACATTCACGATCTGTGCGACAAGCTCTGGCTGGTCATGCAGCCCACAAACCTGATTAACCGTGCTTGTTACCCCTTTTTCCTCCAGCAGGTTTGCCATTTCTTGCGCCTGCGGGTCCTGGTGGCTGCGATAGCGTAACGCGGCGGCAATGCCGATTATCAGGTGCCGGTTCGGCAGCGCGTACTCCAGCGTGCCGCGCAGCGGTTTGATTAAGCGATCGTTCTCGCTCAATTTACGCAGCGGCTGACGGCCTACGCGTTCGACCTCATCGTGCAGGTACGGGTTTTCGAAGCGGGTCAGAATTTTGTCGATGTAGGCGGCATGCTGCTGCGAATCGAAGGCGTAGCGCTTAATCAGCACGTCGCCGCTTTCGGTCATGGCGTTTTTCACCACCTCACGAATAGCCGGGTCCAGAATGGACTCGCGAATGGTCCGGTAGCCGGCCAGTTGACCAAGGTAGGCCGTGATAGCGTGACCGGTGTTGAGCGTGAACAGTTTACGTTCGATGTAGGCCATCAGATTGCTGGTGGGTTCCATACCGGCAATCTCCGGTAGCGCCCCCTTGAACTGGGTGCTGTCGACGATCCACTCGCTGAAGGTTTCAACGGTGACGTCCAGTGGATCGTCGTTTGCCGCGGTCCCCGGTGGTACGATGCGATCGACCGCCGAATCGACAAAGCCAATGTGTTCTTCCACCCACCCGTGCAGCGCGATGGGCATTGCCTGCAGCACGTGCTGCTTGAGCTGGCTGGTACCGCGCACCATGTTTTCGCAGGCGATAATATTCATCGGCTGCGCGTTGCCGCGCTCAAAGCGGGCGATCAACCCCTGGGCCAGGGTGCTGGCGATTTTGCTGAGCACCTGCGGGCCTACGGCGGTGGTGATGATATCGGCCTGCGCAATCTGCGCGATAGCGTCCGGGCTGTTACTGTAGATGGCGCTAATGCGGCTGACCTGCTCGACGCGCGCATTTTCACCCACTACGTTGACCTGATAATGCTGCTGGTGCGCCAGCTGATCGACCAGCGGTTGATTAACATCGGCGAAGGTGAGCTCCGCCTGGGCGTCCGCCAGCAGTTTACCGATAAAGCCGCGGCCAATATTCCCTGCGCCAAAATGAATTGCTTTCATTGCTGTTTACCTCGAAAAAAATCCGTAGCCGGGGGCTGAGGCCCCCGAGACCTTATGCCGCTTGCTCGCCGGACAGGAGTTGTAAAATCTCCTGGACGCTGGTGGTTTGCGCCAGGCGCTCAATCACGTCCTTATCGTCCAGCGCGTTGGCCAGACGGGCGATAACCTGAACGTGCTCGTTGTTGCGTGCGGCAATGCCGATGACCAGGCGGGCGATATCGTCCGGTTCATCGCCAAAGCGGACGCCCTGCGGGTACTGGCAAATAACAATCCCGGTGCGCAGCACGCGGTCTTTGGCTTCTACGGTGCCGTGCGGCACGGCAATGGACTCTCCGAGGTAGGTGGTGGTTAACGCTTCCCGCGCCAGCATGGCGTCAACGTAATCCGGCTCGACGTAGCCGCCGGATACCAGCATTTCGCCAGCAAAACGAATGGCCTGTTCTTTATTGGCGGCGGTCAGGTTGAGGAAAATGTTATCGGCGCTGAGCTTAAACAGGTTTTCCTCGCGCTCGCCAGGCGTGAATGCATCGTCGTTGGCGGCGATAATGGTCTGATTAATCAGTCGGCTATCGTTGGCTGCGGGCGGTAGCTTCGCGGCCAGCAGACGGGTGGTGAGATCGGTGTACAGGCCGCTGTCGAGGAAGTTGCTCAGCGACATATGCATCGCCTGCGGCGCAAAGCGCATGGCGCGTTCGGTAAGGTCCTGGTGGGTGATGACCAGGTCGACATCCTCCGGCAGGCTATTGATGGCGCAGTTGGTCACCGAAATATGGTTCAGACCAGCATCCTTCACCTTTTTGCGCAGTACGCCTGCACCAAGGGCGCTCGAGCCCATTCCGGCATCGCAGGCTACGATAATTTTACGCACGTGGTGCAAATCTTTCGCCAGATCCAGCGCCGGCTGCGGGATTTCGCCAGACGGTTTGCCGCCGGTTTTAGACTGCTGTTTCAGGCTCTGCATACGGCGGGTGGCTTCCGCCAGGCCGTTGCTCTCTTCATCACCCACGCGAACGCGTTTAAGCAGCATCGAGGCCGTGAGGAAAGAGACCAGCGTTGACGCCAGAATCGACAGTACTACGCCAATCAGCGACGCTTTCGGCGTCATCAGCAGCACCGCAAAGATAGAGCCCGGAGAGGCCGGGGAAACCGGGCCTGCGTTGAACAGCGTCAGGGTAAAGACGCCGGTCATGCCGCCAAGAATGACCGCCAGAATTAAACGCGGGTTCATCAGCACGTATGGGAAATAAATTTCGTGAATACCGCCGAAGAAGTGAATGATCGCTGCACCGCCTGCCGACTGCTTGGCGCTGCCTTTACCGAAGAACATGTATGCCAGCAGAATACCCAGACCCGGACCCGGGTTGGCTTCAATCAGGAAGAAGATAGACTTGCCGGTTTCCGTTGCCTGCTGAATGCCCAGCGGTGAGAAAATGCCGTGGTTGATCGCATTATTGAGGAACAGAATTTTCGCCGGTTCGACAAAAATCGAGGTTAACGGCAGTAGGTTGTTCTGTACCATCACGTTGACGCCGGTCGCCAGTGCTTTAGACAGCAGCTCGACCATTGGCCCGATGGCCAGGAAGGAGAGCATTGCCAGCAGCATGCCGATAATCCCGGCGGAGAAGTTGTTCACCAGCATCTCAAAGCCGCTTTTGATCTTACCGTCGACCCAGCGGTCAAAGCGTTTGATTGCCCAGCCGCCCAACGGCCCGGCAATCATGGCTCCCATAAACATCGGCATATCGGCACCGACGATCACGCCCATGGTAGTAATTGCGCCAACGACGCCGCCGCGCTCGCCGCCAATCAGGCGACCGCCGGTGTAGCCGATGAGCAGCGGCAGCAGATAGGTGATCATCGGGCCGACCAGTTTGGCCAGCGTCTCATTCGGCAGCCAGCCGGTAGGAATAAACAGTGCGGTAATCAAACCCCAAGCAATGAATGCGCCAATATTGGGCATCACCATATTGCTGAGGAAGCGGCCAAAATTCTGTACCTTGACCTTGATATCTGGTGATAACATAAAAACACCCCTTGTGGTGCGCGTTAGATGTTGCGCGCGTAATAGTTGTGGTGGTTTCGCCAAAAACCATCCAGTCGTTCTGTATGCAAAATCGACTCTATCACGCCGTTTTCGTCTCGCGTACCCCAGGGGGTGTTTGTGATCTGCGTCACTATCAAGGGGTCGATTAAAGGGTGTTTTTGGTGATGTTAGTCACATAAAAAGCCTGTAAGTCGGCTACAAAGTTAAAATATCGCGCATGTTGAGCTTGGTTTTGTGACTAAAATCACTTTTTGTGTTGGCGTGTTTGTTTTTGAATTGTGATCATATTCACAAGATAATTTTACCTTCTTCTCGCCCCGTCTTTTGACTCTCCTGGTTCATCGTTTTTTCGTCAGAAAATTACACCGTGCGGCTGTCGGCATAAAAAAGCCCCGCGAGGTTTCCCTGCGGGGCTCAAAGTATAGGCCGTGAGATTAGCTAAAAAGCGCGGTCAGCGATGCGCTGCCCAAACTATGGAAATGGACGTTAAAGCCGACCATTGCGCCGCTTGCACCTTCATCGACGTCTATCTTATCTACGTCCAGCGCGTGGACGGTAAAGATATAGCGGTGAGTTTCGCCTTTCGGTGGTGCTGCGCCACCATAGCCAGCTTTACCAAAATCGGTGCGGGTTTGCAGCGCGCCGGCGGGCAGGCCGACCAGACCAGAGCCAGCGCCGGTGGGCAGTTCGCGGGTGTCCGCTGGCAGGTTGGCAACAATCCAGTGCCACCAGCCCGAGCCGGTTGGCGCGTCCGGGTCGAAGCAGGTCACAACAAAGCTTTTGGTCCCCGCCGGCACGTCATCCCATGCCAGATGCGGTGAAAGGTTTTCGCCGTCGTAGCCCATCCCGTTGAACACCTGGCGCTGGGGGAGTTTCTCGCCGTCACGCAGGTCGTGGCTGACTAATTTCATCAACTGCCTCCTTGGTTAATCTACTGATTAACCAAGGAGTGTAGCGGTTAGCCGCGCAGATTACCGCAGCTTATTGGATAAAAAATGTTTCCTGCTCGACGGCGAGGCAGACCGCACGGGTCAGGCGCGTCAGCTGCTGCGTGGTGATGAGGTACGGCGGCATCAGATAAATAAGGCGGCCAAACGGGCGAATCCACACGCCTTGCTCCACGAAGAAACGCTGAAGCTGGGCCATGTTCACCGGGTAGCGCGTTTCCACGACGCCAATAGCACCCAGTACACGCACATCGGCAACCAGCGGTGCATCGGCAGCAGGGGCCAGTTCGCGCTTAAGCTGTCGCTCGATGGCGGCGACCTGCGTTTGCCATTCGCCGCTTTCCAGCAGCGCCAGACTTTCGGCAGCCACGGCGCAGGCCAGCGGGTTGCCCATAAAGGTCGGCCCATGCATAAAGCAGCCGGCTTCGCCGTTGCTGATGGTTTCGGCCACCTCGCGGGTAGTGATGGCCGCTGACAGCGTCATCGTTCCGCCGGTTAACGCTTTGCCCAGGCACAGAATATCGGCGCTGATGCCCGCATGTTCGCAGGCGAAAAGCTTGCCGGTGCGGCCAAATCCGGTGGCGATTTCGTCAGCAATCAGCAAAATTCCCTCCCGGTCGCACATTTTACGGATCCGCTTCAGCCACTCAGGATGGTACATCCGCATGCCCCCTGCGCCCTGCACGACCGGTTCGAGGATCACTGCCGCAATTTCATGGCGATGTGCGGCCATCAGGCGGGCAAACGCCACCATATCGTATTCGTCAAATTCGCCGTCAAAGCGGCTGTGCGGTGCGGGTGCAAACAGGTTCTCCGGCAGATAGCCCTTCCACAGACTGTGCATGGAGTTATCCGGATCGCACACCGACATCGCGCCAAAAGTGTCACCGTGGTAGCCGTTACGGAAGGTGAGGAAACGCTGGCGCGGCTCGCCTTTGGCCTGCCAGTACTGCAACGCCATTTTCATCGCGACTTCGACCGCAACGGAGCCAGAGTCAGCAAGGAAAACGCACTCCAGCGGCGCGGGGGTCATCGCGACCAGTTTACGGCACAGCGCCACGGCAGCAGGGTGGGTAATGCCGCCAAACATCACATGCGACATCTGGTCAATCTGCGTTTTCATCGCCGCGTTCAGGCGCGGGTGATTGTAGCCGTGAATCGCCGCCCACCACGATGACATACCGTCAACCAGGCGTTCGCCGTCGGCCAGCTGCAGTTCGCAGCCTTCGGCAGAAACCACCGGATAAACCGGTAACGGAGTGGTCATGGAGGTATAGGGATGCCAGATGTGGCGGCTATCAAAGGCGAGATCGTCCGTTGTCATAATCGACTTGTAAACCATTTTGAAAAGTTTTAGGTTTACGAGTATAAACCGAACCGAAAATTAACAAAACCCCGGAGAAGCCAATGGCTCACCCTTTACGCTGGACAATGTCGCAGGTCACCGCTCTTTTTGAAAAACCGCTGCTGGATTTACTGTTTGAAGCTCAGCAGGTTCACCGTCAGCATTTTGATCCCCGCCAGGTGCAGGTCAGCACGCTGCTGTCGATTAAAACCGGCGCTTGCCCGGAAGACTGTAAATATTGCCCGCAGAGTTCGCGCTACAAAACGGGCCTGGAAAGCGAACGTCTGATGGAAGTGGAGCAGGTGCTGGAGTCAGCGCGTAAAGCCAAGATGGCGGGCTCAACCCGTTTTTGTATGGGCGCGGCGTGGAAGAACCCGCACGAGCGCGATATGCCTTACCTCGAGCAGATGGTACAGGGCGTGAAAGCGATGGGACTGGAAGCCTGTATGACGCTGGGGACGCTCTCCGACGGTCAGGCGCAGCGTCTGGCTTCGGCCGGGCTGGATTATTACAACCACAACCTCGATACCTCGCCGGAGTTTTACGGCAACATCATCACCACCCGTACCTACCAGGAACGCCTGGATACGCTGGATAAAGTCCGCGATGCCGGGATCAAAGTGTGTTCTGGTGGGATTGTCGGGCTGGGAGAAACCGTTACCGATCGCGCGGGCCTGCTGCTGCAGCTGGCGAACCTGCCGACGCCGCCGGAAAGCGTACCCATCAACATGCTGGTGAAGGTGAAGGGGACGCCGCTGGCCGATAACGAAGACGTCGATGCGTTTGATTTTATTCGCACCATTGCCGTTGCTCGCATCATGATGCCAACCTCGCATGTGCGTCTATCCGCTGGCCGCGAGCAGATGAACGAGCAGACGCAGGCCATGTGCTTTATGGCCGGAGCCAACTCTATTTTCTACGGCTGCAAGCTGCTGACTACGCCGAACCCGGAAGAAGACAAAGATTTACAGCTGTTCCGTAAGCTGGGCATTAATCCGCAGCAAACCACGGTGACGGCCGGTGATAATGAACAGCAGCAGCGTCTGGAACAGGCGTTGATGACGCCGGATACCGACGATTATTACAACGCGGCGGCGGTATGAGCTGGCAGCAGCGAATAGAACAGGCCGTCACTGAGCGACGCGACGCGCAGGCTTTTCGCCAGCGTCAGCCGCTGGAACAGGGGACGGGGCGCTGGCTGCTGCACGCCGGGCGTCGCTACTGCAACTTTTCCAGCAATGATTATCTTGGCCTCAGCCAGCATCCGCAGGTGATTCGCGCCTGGCAGGACGGGGCTGAACGCTACGGCGTCGGCAGCGGCGGGTCCGGTCACGTCACCGGCTATCATCTGGCGCATCAGCGGCTGGAAGAGCAGCTCGCTGACTGGCTGGGCTACGACCGCGCGCTGCTGTTTATCTCAGGCTTTGCCGCCAACCAGGCGGTCATTGCCGCGCTGGCCGGGCGTGAAGATCGGATAGTCGCAGACCGGTTAAGCCACGCTTCGCTGCTGGAGGCTGCCAGCCAGAGCCCGGCTCAGCTGCGCCGTTTTCAGCACAACGATAGCCATCATCTGGCTTCGCTGCTGGCCGCTTCTGTCAGCGGCCAGCAGTTGGTTGTGACGGAAGGTGTTTTCAGTATGGACGGCGACAGTGCGCCGTTGGCCAAAATCGCCGCCGCCGCGCGCACTGCTGATGCCTGGTTAATGGTCGATGATGCGCACGGTATTGGCACGACCGGTGAGCGCGGGCGCGGCAGTTGCCATCAGCAGGGCGTTCACCCTGAACTGCTGATCGTTACCTTCGGCAAAGCTTTTGGCCTGAGCGGCGCCGCCGTGCTCTGCAGCCATGCGGTGGCCGATTATTTTGTGCAGTTTGCTCGCCATTTGATT
The DNA here is from genome assembly GCF_036759865.1 of Kluyvera genomosp. 2. Classification (NCBI taxonomy): domain Bacteria; kingdom Pseudomonadati; phylum Pseudomonadota; class Gammaproteobacteria; order Enterobacterales; family Enterobacteriaceae; genus Kluyvera; species Kluyvera genomosp. 2. Next base: position 269,018 of record NZ_JAPKIA010000004.1, on the reverse strand, counting down.
TACAGCACCGCCATGCCGCCCGCTCAGGCGCAGGCGCTACAAATGGCGCTGGCGGTGATTCAGAGTGACGATGGTCAGCAGCGTCGGGAAACGCTGGCGCAGCACGTGGCTGACTTTCGCCTCGGCGCCCGCGGCCTCGCTTATACGTTAACCGACTCAGCGAGCGCTATTCAGCCGCTTATCGTCGGCGATAACGGGCAAACCCTGCGGTTGGCCGAGCGTCTGCGCGAGCAGGGATGCTGGGTCACCGCGATTCGCCCGCCGACCGTTCCGGCTGGCACCGCCCGTTTGCGCCTGACCCTAACCGCAGCGCACGACGCACAGGACATCATGCATCTGCTGGAGGTGCTGCATGGCGAGCGTGGATAAACAGGCGGTCGCGGCGGCGTTTGGTCGCGCGGCAACGTCGTATCATCAACACGATGAACTACAGCGTCTTAGCGCGACGCAGCTGCTGTCCCAGCTACCAGCGCAGGCGTTTCCTCGCGTGCTGGACGTCGGCTGCGGGCCGGGCGGCTACAGCCGCTACTGGCGAGAACGCGGCAGCCACGTTACCGCGCTGGATCTCAGCGAAGAGATGCTCCAACAGGCACGCAAGCAGCAGGCCGCGGATTGCTACCTGCTCGCCGACATGGAGGCCATTCCATTGTCCGGCGACGGCTTCGAGCTGGTGTGGAGTAACCTGGCCATTCAGTGGTGCAACGATTTGCCCGCTGCGCTAGCCGGGCTTTATCGCCAGCTCGCCCCCGGCGGGACGCTGGCGTTCACCACGCTGACCGCAGGCTCGCTGCCGGAGCTGAACCAGGCCTGGCAGGCGATTGATAACCATCCGCACGCCAACCGTTTTTTGCCTGAATCGGCGCTCTCCGAGGCGCTGGCGGGGTACCGCAGCCGAAGTCGTGCAACCACCATCACGTTGTCATTCCCCAATGCGCTGAGCGCCATGCGTTCGCTGAAGGGGATTGGCGCGACGCACCTGCACCAGGGGCGCAGCCGTCAGCCGTTAACGCGCGGCAGGCTACAGCAGCTCGAGCTGGCCTGGCCATCGCAGGCGGGAAAATGCCCGCTGACTTACCACCTTTTTACTGGAGTGATTACGCGTGACTGAACGCTTTTATGTAACCGGAACCGATACGGAAGTGGGCAAAACCGTGGCCAGTACCGCGCTATTGCAGGCTGCGCGTTTGCTGGGGCGTCGAACGGCAGGCTATAAGCCGGTCGCCTCCGGCAGCGAAATGACTGAGGAAGGGTTGCGCAACAGCGACGCGCTGGCGCTACAGCGTAATAGCGTCGTGCCGCTGCGCTATGAACAGGTCAACCCCTATACCTTTGCGGAGCCGACCTCTCCGCATATCGTTAGCGCCGATGAGCAGCGGCCGATCGAGGCCAGCGTACTGTCTGCCGGGCTATGCGCGTTGGAATCGCAGGCTGACTGGGTGTTGGTCGAAGGGGCTGGCGGCTGGTTCACGCCGCTTTCCCCGACCTTGACTCTCGCCGACTGGGTGCGAGATGAACGGCTACCGGTGATTCTGGTGGTCGGGGTGAAGCTCGGCTGCATTAACCACGCGGTTCTGACTGCGCAGGCGGTACAGCAGGCAGGGCTGCGGCTGGCGGGCTGGATAGCGAATGACGTCACGCCGCCGGGACGTCGCCATGCCGAATATCTCAGCACCCTTCAGCGAATGCTGCCAGCCCCGATGCTGGGGGAAATTCCCTGGCTGGGTGAGGCGGTCGATACCCAACCGCTGGGCGGCTATCTTGACCTTAGCGCACTGTGAGTCCTGCTGTCGGGGGCGGGATTCGCGCCGGTGGTCATCTTCATTCGTAAATGCTAAACCGTGGAAAACGTAAGGGAAAAGGCGCAGAAACGAAGGAAAACAAGCGCGCTTTTTCGCTGATACATATCAAAATTGGCGAGAAAATATTTTTTTGCTCGAGCATTGACAGGATGTTGCGCAAATCGCCGCGTGGCGGGGGATAGGGGCTAGCGGCAGTTATCCACTATTCCTGTGGATAACCCTGTGTATTAGAGTTAGAAAACCCACGGTAAACGAGAGAGCATGCGGTCTGCGCCTGAATTGATGCGAAACGCGGCTTTTCTGTGTTTTTGTTGTTAATCAATAAGTTAAAATAAAGCAATGGCGTAATAAAAAGTGCCTTAGGTTGCCATAAAACTTTCATGACCTATATTGACAAATGTTAAAAGAGAAAAAATTCTGGGGATAACCCAATTTGGCCAGCGTTTTATCTTGTCACGGGTTAAATTTTCGCGGCGTGCGTCCGCCATTTCGTCGATTGTGCAAACTACAATAGGTGATTACTGTTTTTATATCCAGTATTTTTTATTGGCAATTCGGCGGGCGGCGAGTAGAATTAATTCCCAGCCCGGCCCATTCGTCATCAGGTAGCGTCGCCCATGAGTAAACCGTTTAAGTTACATTCCGCATTCAGCCCTTCCGGCGATCAGCCGGCTGCCATCGCGCGCCTTAAAGAGGGGCTTGAGGACGGCCTGGCCCACCAGACGCTGCTTGGGGTGACCGGCTCGGGGAAAACCTTCACCGTCGCCAATGTGATTGCCGACTTACAGCGCCCAACGATGGTGCTGGCGCCGAACAAAACGCTGGCTGCGCAGCTGTATGGTGAAATGAAGGCCTTCTTCCCGGAGAATGCGGTAGAGTATTTCGTTTCTTACTACGACTACTATCAGCCTGAAGCCTACGTCCCAAGCTCGGACACCTTCATCGAAAAAGACGCCTCGGTGAACGAACACATCGAGCAGATGCGTTTATCCGCCACCAAAGCGCTGCTTGAACGCCGGGACGTGGTCGTCGTGGCATCGGTGTCGGCGATTTATGGCCTGGGCGACCCGGATCTTTATCTTAAAATGATGCTGCACCTGACCGTGGGCATGATTATCGACCAACGTTCTATTCTGCGTCGTCTGGCCGAGCTACAGTACACCCGCAACGATCAGGCGTTTCAGCGCGCAACCTTCCGCGTACGCGGCGAAGTCATCGACATTTTCCCGGCCGAGTCGGACGATCTGGCGCTGCGCGTAGAGCTGTTTGACGAAGAGGTTGAACGTCTTTCGCTGTTCGACCCGCTGACCGGTCACGTCGAGTCGACGATTCAACGCTTTACCATCTACCCTAAATCGCACTACGTCACGCCGCGTGAACGTATCGTGCAGGCGATGGAAGAGATCAAAGACGAGCTGGCAGATCGCCGCAAGGTGCTGCTGGCCAACAACAAGCTGCTCGAAGAGCAGCGCCTGAGCCAGCGCACCCAGTTTGACCTGGAAATGATGAACGAGCTTGGCTACTGCTCGGGCATTGAAAACTACTCGCGCTTCCTGTCCGGGCGCGGGCCGGGCGAGCCGCCGCCGACGCTATTTGACTATCTGCCTGCCGATGGCCTGCTGGTGATTGACGAATCACACGTCACCATCCCGCAAATCGGCGGTATGTATCGCGGTGACAGGGCGCGTAAAGAGACGCTGGTCGAATACGGTTTCCGTCTGCCGTCGGCGCTGGATAACCGTCCGCTGAAGTTTGAAGAGTTTGAGGCGCTGGCGCCGCAAACTATCTACGTTTCGGCAACGCCGGGCAACTACGAGCTGGAGAAATCCGGTGGCGAAGTGATAGACCAGGTCGTGCGCCCAACCGGGCTGCTCGATCCGCTGATTGAAGTGCGGCCGGTGGCGACACAGGTCGACGACCTGCTGTCTGAAATTCGCAAGCGTTCGGTGATTAACGAACGCGTGCTGGTCACCACCTTGACCAAGCGCATGGCGGAAGACCTCACCGAATATCTCGAAGAACACGGCGAGCGGGTACGCTACCTGCACTCGGATATCGACACCGTCGAGCGCATGGAGATCATTCGCGATTTGCGCCTCGGCGAGTTTGATGTGCTGGTCGGCATCAACCTGCTGCGTGAAGGGCTGGATATGCCGGAAGTATCGCTGGTGGCGATTCTCGACGCCGATAAAGAAGGTTTCCTGCGCTCTGAACGTTCACTGATTCAGACCATCGGCCGCGCCGCGCGTAATATCAACGGTAAGGCGATTCTTTACGGTGACAAAATTACCCCGTCCATGGCGAAAGCTATCGGTGAAACTGAACGTCGTCGCGAGAAGCAGGAACGCTACAACGAAGAGCATGGCATCGTGCCGCAGGGGCTGGTGAAAGACGTCGTCGATATTCTGGCGATGGGCGAGGGGCTGGCGAAGACCAAAGCGAAGGGCCGCGGTAAGTCGCGCTCCGCGTCGCCAATCGTTGAGCCGGACGTTCAGGCGCTGACGCCGAAAGCCTTGCAGCAGCAGATTCAAACGCTGGAAGCGCAGATGCTGAAACACGCACAGAATCTTGAGTTTGAGGAAGCGGCAGACATCCGCGATCGCCTGCATCAGCTGCGCGAGCTGTTTATTGCAGCGTCATGAGTCGGTGCATGAATATCGCGTCGGCCTGATAAGCGTTGCGCTATCAAGCCGCGTGGCGGAGGGGGCGCAAAGCCTTCTCCGGCCTGCTGGCTAGAGATGGGGCACTATTTTTCTGAATTGCGGCATCCATCACGAGCCAGCAGCCAGCCTTAATGTTCACTTAATAAATTGTGCTGATACTATCTGCAAAATCATTGAGGGTAGTGTCATGTCAAAACTGAATATCCAGCAGCTGTTCACCTTACTCATCTCTGTTGCCATCGTTGCCGGTTTCCTGAGCCACTGGATGCTGACCTTCTGAGCGCGCTTTAGCGCCTGGTGAGCTGAAACTCTACCCATGCCCGCGTGCCGGTTCCGGTCTCGCGGTTTTGCAGGAAGAATGCGGCTTCATGGAGTTGGGCAATGCGCGTGACGATGCTCAGCCCAAGCCCAATTCCGCCGTAGCGGCTGTCCATACGTACAAACGCCTGGCTAAGCTCACCCACCTTCGACTCATCAATCCCCGGCCCCTCATCTTCCACAATAAGCATCGGCTTCGAATCCCTCGCCAGCGACACCGTGATGGTTGACGATGGCGGGCTATAGCGGTGAGCATTCTCAATCAGATTACGCAGCAGCAGCCGCAGCAGCGTGGCGTCACCGGCCACGGTCACCGTCGGTACGGGCTCAGCGATGGCTAATGTCTGCTCACGTGATGCGAGCATCGTTTCCAGCTCTCCCTTCAGCGGTTCAATCACATCGCTCAGCAGATTAACCTGCTGATAGCTGCCTGCTGAGAACGATTGTCCGACGCGGGCCAGCAGTAAAAGTTGCGCAACGCTTTCGGTCATCTGGTCCAGACGCTGTAGCAGCGGCGCCAGATTCAGGTGCTGGGTTTTCTCCAGTAGCTCCAGATGCAGCTTCAGGCCCGCCAGCGGCGTGCGCAGCTCGTGGGCGACATCGGCGGTAAACAGGCGTTCGCGATCGAGCGTCTGGGTCAGGTTTTCCACCAGTTGGTTGATGGCATGGGTAACTGCTTCAACCTCAACGGTGGTCTGCTGCAGGAAAATGGGCTGCAAATTCCCCGGGGTGCGCGCATCCAATTCCCGCTGCAGGTCGGCGAGCGGCTGGGTGATGCGTTTTACCGCCTGCAGACACAGATACAGCGCCAGGCCGATAATCACCACGCTCGGAACCAGCAGGCTGGCGATGGCTTCACGAACCTCATGACGGATATGTTTAACGTTATTGTGGTTGTGCATCAGCATCGCCACTTCCAGCTCAATCTGCTCTTTGCTTTCATGCCATAGCCAGAACACGCTGATGAGCTGGAACACGACCAGAATCAGGCCAATTGCCAGCAGCAGTTGGTGGCGGATCGGCCATTTACGGACGGAAAAAAGCGCCATGCGTTATTCTGCCTTACCGGTATTCACCAATTGATAGCCAAAGCCTCGTACGGTACGAATCCGTGATTTTCCCACCTTGTCGCGCAGGTTATGGATGTGCACTTCCAGCGTGTTGGTGGCCGGTTCGTTGTCCCAGTTATAGATATCGTTGTAGAGAATTTCACGATGCACCGGGCTACCGGCCTTCAGCATCAGACGCGAAAGCAGGGCGTACTCTTTCGGCGTGAGCTCCAGCAGCGCGTCATCCAGCCACACCTGACGGCGCGTAACGTTGAGGCGCAGGTTTTCCACCGTCACTTCATTATCGCCCTGGTTCAGGTTGCGGCGCAGCAGCGCGCGGATACGGGCGTTCAGTTCTTCCAACGCGAACGGCTTGATTAAATAGTCGTCGGCGCCGGTATCAAGACCGCTGACGCGGTCCTCCAGCGTATCGCGGGCGGTCAGAATCAGCACCGGCGTGGTCATTTTCTCCTGCCGCATACGGTGGAGGAAATGCAGCCCGTCTTCATCCGGCAGGCCGAGGTCCAGCACGATCAGGCTATAGTGTCCGTTGGCCAGACTCAGCGCAGCCTGCTGCGCCGTGGCGACGCCGTCACAGGCATACCCTTCACTCTGCATGGCCAGAATCAGCCCCTGCAATAATAGGGTGTCATCTTCAACGACTAATATTTTCATCTGTTCGCCTCTATTTGCACGTCGCTAATATATCATCCGCTGCGCGATACTCTTTGGTCTCTACGCCGGTCATCCCCAGCACGGTAGAAAACAGATTATCCTGCGAGTAGTCATTCTCTTTGGCCTGTTTCTGCAGGCAGTCGTAATTCACACCGTAACGCTGCTGATAATCCTTGGATAGCCATAATAACATTGGTACATGTTTTTGCGTTTCCGGAGCAATAGAATACGGTAATCCGTGCAGATAAACGCCATTTTCCCCTAGCGATTCGCCGTGGTCGGAAAGATAAACCAGGCTGGTGGTAAATTTATCCTGTCTGGATTGCAGCAGCTTGATGGCCTTATCGACAATATAATCGATATACAGAATGGTATTGTCGTAGGTATTTTTCAGCTGCTCCTGGGAACAGGATTGAATTTCGCTGGTGTCGCAGGTTGGCGTAAAGCGGCGGAACTGCGGCGGGTAGCGATTGTAATAGGTCGGGCCATGGCTACCAATGGTATGCAGCACAATGACGCCGTCGCCCTGTAGGCTATCGATGGTTTTTTCCAGATCGTGGAACAGCACTTCGTCGTAGCATTCACCGTTAATGCACTGGCCTGGCAGATTCAACGCCGTCACGTCCTGATGCGGCACGCGGTCACAGGCGCCTTTACAGCCGCCGTCGTTGTCGTTCCACTGCACCTGAATCCCCGCGCGCTGGAGGATATCCAACAGCCCTTCCTGGTGATAGGCCAGCGCTTCGTCGTAGCGTGCTCGCGGCATATTCGAGAACATACAGGGAACGGACACCGCGGTAGCGGTACCGCAAGAGGTCGTGTTAGGGAAGTAAACCACATTATCTTGTGCTAACCGCGGGTTGGTATCGCGGTCGTAGCCGCCCAGCGAGAAATTGGCGGCGCGTGACGTTTCGCCCAGTACGATAATGGTTAAATTCTTACGCGGGCCATTTTTCATCAACGCTTTTTGCTGCGCATCTTCGCCAATTTTAACCAGCGGAAGATTGGCCATTTTGTGGTGATAATACCAGGAGTTAAGCGCAACAATACTGTTTGACGGGTTCAGTGATTTTACCAGTTCTTTATTATTACGGAACAGCGATGCGTAATCTTTATAGAACAGGCCTGCAACCAGCAGAATTAATAGGGTAGAGACAATAATTGTGCCCGCGCGCGTTAGCGCACCGCGCCACAGCGTTGTGGCGGGCTTAATTTTTACCCACCAGGCCAGCGCAATAAACAGCAGTGCGGTGATCCCCAGTACGATAATCATCTGGCCGGAAAGCAGGGCATAGCTCTCGGCGGGGGTGGTATCAAAAATATTGGTGACCATCGAGCGGTCAACAATAATACCGAAATTCATCATGAAATATTGTGCGCTGGCGCCGAGCAGAATAAACAGCGTCACGAGCACTTTCTCAAGACGAACGATGGACGCGAGCGCCAGACAAATCGCCATCACCGCAAAGGCGACGATCGGCATGGTCAGAAAGACCAGCGCGTTATGCAGGCTATCAACTGGCAGCAGGGTAAACGCCTGGCGATAAAATACGACGTTGAGCGCCAGGGCAATGTAGAGCGCGAATAAAACAATGTAGGCCAAACGGCTAATCGTAGGGCGTTGACGTAACAGGCGAAGCATAGCAGTAACCTAATAAGATTGATGCTCGCTATGCTGCCCGACCTATTTTAAGACAACCTTAAGATTTTAAGGAATCGCCGCCTAAAGCCTGAAGCGCCTCTTCCAGCGCGGCGCGTAACAGGGCGCGATCGTGACGATACGGAATGTCGCTCGCTTCCAGCGCCTGCTGAATCACTACTTTATCTGCCGTACCGCTGATGTCCGCTTTCGGACTCACTACCACGGCATCAATAACCGATTTACCAATGTAATGCTCCAGCAGGCTCAGCCGGTCTCCCAGACTCAGATGACCGGCAGGGCTGTGCTCACGGCCCAGGTTTTCGATGTAAACCATTGGGGCAGGCGTGCGACGCAGCGCCTGAGCAATGTCCGGCAGCAGCAGAATCGGCAGCAGGCTAGTGTAGAAACTGCCCGGGCCGATGAGGATCAGATCGGCTTCGGCAATGGCCTGTACCGCTTCGCGAGTGGCGCTAACCGACGGCGTCAGCAGCAGCTCCTGTGGAGGCAGTGTGAGCTGGTCAATATTAACCTCGCCGTAGATTTCGTGGCCCTCGCTGTCGATTGCCATTAAATCGACCGGCTGCTCCGACATCGGGATCAAGGATGCCTCTACTTTCAGCAGGTTTCTGATTAAATTAATCGCCTCTAAAGGCCTTACGCTCAGGTGATCCAGCGCCTTTAACATCAGATTTCCGAGGTTATGCCCGGAAAGTTCGCCATTACCGCCAAAACGATACTCAAACATGGTCGATGCGACGCTGGGTTCGGTGATTAATTGATTGAGACAGTTACGCATGTCGCCCCAGGCGATACCGCCTTCCGAACGGCGAATACGCCCTGTAGAACCGCCGTTGTCGGTCGTGGTGACGATGCCGGTGAGGCGAGAACCCAACGATGACAGGGATGACATCACGCGTCCAAGGCCGTGCCCGCCGCCGAGCGCGACAACGCGGTCGAGATCGGCAAAAGTGCGATTGCGCATACAGCTTCCTTATGTCCTGAAAATGGGCTTACATTAGCCTAACTACCTCTAAAAGACGATGCCCCGTACCGGTCAAAATGACGTATATCAATGCAAAAACATGATTTTTACGTATTCTGTAGGGAAAGTGCACGATCGTCTCGTTATGTACATGTTTATATAGCGAAAGCGAAAATGGCGAAACCGTTATTCTCGCGCTACTATTCGGCATAACATGGTTCAGTATTACCGACTGAACAACACACTCTAGCCTCTGCGCCTAAGTCAAAAGATAGGGCGTTTTGGCCGCGGCAGGTTCTCCTGTCGCCAGGGCGAAGGAAGAAATGATCTCGCCTCCCGTATTTGGAAAGGTGTCTATGGCTTCACAACTCACTGATGCGTTTGCGCGCAGGTTTTTCTATCTGCGCCTGTCGATTACCGACGTATGCAATTTTCGCTGCACCTACTGCCTGCCTAACGGCTACCAGCCTAATGGGGTCACCAATAAAGGGTTTCTGTCGCTTGACGAAATTCGCCGTGTGACGCGCGCCTTTGCGGCTCTGGGGACCGAGAAAGTGCGGCTGACCGGCGGCGAACCGTCGCTGCGTCGCGACTTTACCGATGTGATTGCCGCAGTCAAAGAGAACGCCGCCATTCGCCAGATCGCGGTCACCACCAACGGTTACCGTATGGCGCGAGACGTTGCCGCCTGGCGTGAGGCAGGACTGACGGCGCTGAACGTCAGCGTCGACAGCCTTGACGCGCGCCAGTTCCACGCGATAACCGGGCAGGATAAGTTCCGCCAGGTGATGGACGGCATCGACGCCGCCTTTACCGCAGGCTTTGATAAAGTGAAGGTCAATACCGTGCTGATGCGCGATGTTAACCATCACCAGCTCGACACCTTTCTGGCGTGGATCAAACCGCGCCGTATTCAACTCCGCTTTATTGAACTGATGGAAACCGGCGAGGGCAGCGAGCTGTTCCGCAAACACCATATTTCCGGCATGGTGCTGCGCGACGCGCTGCTCAGACGCGGCTGGATCCATCAAATCCGTCAGCGCAGCGACGGCCCGGCACAGGTCTTTTGCCACCCCGACTACGAAGGGGAAATCGGCTTAATCATGCCGTATGAAAAAGACTTCTGCGCCAGCTGTAACCGCCTGCGCGTCTCGTCCGTTGGGAAGCTGCATCTGTGCCTGTTTGGCGACGGCGGCGTTGATCTGCGCGAGCTGCTGGCCGAAGACGCCCAGCAGCAGGCGCTGGAAGCGCGCATTGCCGAAGCCTTAACGCACAAAAAACAGACCCACTTCCTGCATGAGGGCAATACCGGGATTACCCAGAATTTGTCCTATATTGGTGGATAATTCGTTATCAAGGAGCTATCAAATGAGTCAGGTGAGCGCTGAATTTATCCCGACCCGCATTGCTATTCTTACCGTTTCCAACCGTCGTGGCGAAGAGGATGACACCTCCGGCCATTTCCTGCGTGACGCCGCGCACGAGGCGGGGCATCAAATCGTCGACAAGGCGATTGTTAAAGAAAACCGCTACCAGATCCGCGCTCAGGTTTCCGCCTGGATTGCTCGCGATGATGTACAGGTGGTTCTCATCACCGGCGGTACCGGCCTGACCGACGGCGATCAGGCGCCGGAAGCGCTGCTGCCGCTGTTCGATCGCGAAATTGAAGGCTTCGGCGAAGTGTTCCGCATGCTCTCGTTTGAAGAAATCGGCACGGCCACGCTTCAGTCGCGCGCCGTGGCCGGCATGGCCAACCGGACGCTGATTTTTTCGATGCCGGGTTCCACCAAAGCCTGCCGCACCGCGTGGGATAACATCATCGCGCCGCAGCTGGATGCCCGTACGCGTCCGTGTAATTTTCACCCTCATCTGAAGAAATAAACGATGTCGCAACTGACCCATATCAACGCGGCGGGCGAAGCCCATATGGTGGATGTATCCGCCAAGGCGGAAACCGTTCGTGAAGCGCGCGCGGAAGCGTTCGTTACCATGCTGCCGGAAACGCTGGCGATGATCATCGACGGCAGCCACCATAAGGGGGATGTCTTCGCAACCGCGCGTATCGCCGGTATTCAGGCCGCCAAGCGCACCTGGGATCTCATTCCGCTGTGCCACCCGCTGATGCTCAGTAAAGTGGAGGTGAATCTCCAGGCTCAGTCGGAGCATAGCCGCGTGCGCATCGAGTCTTTATGCCGCCTGACCGGCAAAACCGGCGTGGAGATGGAAGCGCTGACCGCCGCCTCGGTGGCCGCATTGACCATTTACGATATGTGTAAAGCGGTGCAAAAAGATATGGTTATCGGCCCGGTTCGTCTGCTGGCGAAAAGCGGCGGTAAATCAGGTGATTTTAAGGCGGAACATCATGATTAATGTGCTTTTTTTTGCGCAGGTGCGTGAGCTGGTGGGGACCGACTCGCTGGCATTAGCGCCGGAATTCGCCACCGTTGAAGCCATACGTCAGCACCTGGCTGCGCAGGAAGGGCGCTGGTCGTTGGCCCTGGAGGAGGGCAAACTCCTCGCGGCGGTCAACCAGACGCTGGTCAGCTTCGACCATCCGGTGACCGATGGCGATGAAGTGGCGTTTTTCCCGCCGGTAACAGGAGGTTAAAATGAGCGAAACGCGTATTTGCGTTGGGCATGAACCGTTTAGCGTCGGGGAGGAGTATCCCTGGCTTGCCGAGCGCGATGAAGACGGCGCGGTAGTGACGTTTACCGGCAAGGTTCGTAACCACAACCTCGGTGACAGCGTGAAGGCGCTGACGCTCGAACATTATCCGGGCATGACCGAGAAAGCGCTCGCCGAAATCGTAGAGGCGGCGCGTGAACGCTGGCCGCTGGGGCGTGTGACCGTGATTCACCGCATTGGTGAGATGTGGCCCGGTGACGAAATTGTGTTTGTCGGTGTGACCAGCGCGCATCGTAGCAGCGCCTTTGACGCCGGTGAATTTATCATGGACTATCTCAAGACCCGCGCGCCTTTCTGGAAGCGTGAAGCGACGCCGGAAGGCGATCGCTGGGTGGAAGCGCGCGACAGCGATAAACAGGCAGCCGAGCGCTGGTAGAGTACACTTACTGTTGATACCTATTGATTCAGGAGACTGTCATGGAACGATTCCCTCGGTCCGATTCTATCGTCCAGGCCCGTAGCGGCCTGCAAACTTACATGGCACAGGTCTACGGCTGGATGACCTGTGGGCTGCTGTTAACCGCGTTTATTGCGTGGTACGCGGCGAATACCCCTGCGGTGATGATGTTTGTCTTCTCCAGCAAAATCACCTTTTTCGGCCTGATTATCGCCCAGCTGGCGCTGGTGTTTGTGCTCTCCGGTATGGTGCAGCGTCTGAGTGCGGGCATGGCGACGACGCTGTTTATGCTCTATTCGGCGTTAACCGGGCTGACGTTATCCAGCATTTTTATCGTTTATACCTATTCTTCTATTGCCAGCACCTTCGTGGTGACGGGCGGGATGTTCGGCATCATGAGCCTGTATGGTTACACCACCAAGCGTGACCTGAGCGGGCTCGGTAGCATGCTGTTTATGGGGCTGATTGGTATCGTGCTGGCTTCGTTGGTTAACTTCTGGCTGAAAAGCGACGCGCTGATGTGGGCGATTACCTATATCGGGGTGATTATCTTCGTCGGGCTGACCGCCTACGACACCCAGAAGCTGAAAAACATCGGCGAGCAGATTGACGTGCGCGACACCTCAAATCTGCGTAAATACGCGATTCTTGGTGCACTGACGCTGTATCTCGACTTTATCAACCTGTTCCTGATGCTGCTGCGGATTTTCGGCAACCGCCGCTAAGCGCAAAAAGAAAAGCACAATCCCGGACGAGTTCCGGGGTTTTTTTTGCTTACAACCTGGATGGGTAGCCTGAAAAATGCACAAACTGCTCTCTTCCTGAGCGAAATAGTGACACGGATGTCACAAAAAGAGGCACATTTACGGAATTTTCCGTAGACTCGGGTACTCTGAATAAGCAAATAAAATTCTTCAGGAGAGAAGCCATGAAGTGGCAACAACGAGTTCGTGTCGCAACGGGGCTAAGTTGCTGGCAGATTATGTTGCATTTGCTGGTCATCGCCGTGCTGGTGATGGGCTGGATGAGCGGCGCGCTGGTGCGCGTGGGTTTGGGCCTCTGCGTTGTGTATGCCGTCACCGTTTTACTGATGCTGGCCTTACAGCGTCACCCTGAGCAGCGCTGGCGCGACGTCGCCGATGTGCTCGAAGAATTGACCACGACCTGGTATTTTGGCGCCGCAGTTATTGTCGTCTGGCTGCTGTCGCGCGTGCTGCAAAATAACTACCTGCTGGCGGTGGCCGGGCTGGCTATCCTTGCCGGGCCCGCGGTGTTCTCGCTGCTGGTGAAAGAAAAAGCCTCAGGCGATCTTGCGGCGAAACATCGCGTACGCCACTGATCCCGTCGTGGCCGCTATAAACAGTAGCGGCCACAGGCTCCCCCAGACAATCGACAGACTCGCATCCTTCAAATAAATCTGCTTGGTAATATCGGTAAAATGCCGAATCGGGTTAATCCACGTCAAATGCTGGAGCCATACCGGCATGTTTTCGACCGGTGATACATAGCCCGACAGCAGGATCGCCGGCATCATAAAGACGAACACGCCGATAAACGCCTGCTGCTGGGTCGAGCACAGCGCAGAGATTAGCAGCCCAAACCCGACCAACGACAGCCCATAAATCACCATCGTGAAGTAGAACAGCGCCAGCGAACCGGCGAAGGGAATCTGATAGGCCCAGATACCGACGGCCAGCACGATAGTGGCCTGGAAGGTGGCGACGATCAGCGCAGGCACCGCCTTGCCGACGAAAATTTGCCAGGTGGCCAGCGGCGAAACCAGTAGCTGATCCAGCGTGCCCTGTTCGCGTTCGCGGGCGACCGACAGTGAAGTGACGATCATCACACCGATGGTGGTGATCATGGCGATCAGCGACGGTACCACAAACCACTTGTAGTCGAGGTTCGGGTTGTACCAGTTACGCACCACCAGCTCGCTGTTATTGGGTTTGGCCTTGCCTTCCATGAGCTCCTGCTGGTAGTTCTTCACAATCTGCTGGAGGTAGTTAGCGGCAATCTGCGCGCTGTTAGAGTTGCGTCCGTCGAGCAGCAGCTGCATTGGCGCGGTCTGGAAGGTATCGAGGTTACGCGAGAAGTCGGCCGGGAAGCGTACCAGCAGCAGGGCCTTTTGGGTGTCGAGGGTCGGCTGAATGTCCTGCGGGCTTTTTAGCACCAGCACATGGGTAAAGGCTTTCGCGCGCGCAAAGCGTTGGGTCAGCTCGATAGCGTGTTGACCGTTGTCTTCGTTATAGACGGCGATGGTGGCGTTAGTGACCTCCAGCGTGGCGGCAAAGGGGAACAGCAGCACCTGAATCAGCACCGGCATAATCAATATGGCGCGGGTCTGCGGTTCGCGCAGCAGCGACTGTAGCTCTTTGCGGATAAGCGTCCATAAACGATAAAACATAGTACCGTCCTCATGTCGGGTGGCGCTGCGCTTACCCGACCTATAAGGCCCGTAGGCCCGGTAAGCGCAGCGTCACCGGGCAAAAAACGCGCCAGAGTTAATCCAACCGACGTTTGGTTTTCATCCACGTCAGGCCAATAAACATCACCGCCGAAGCGATTAAAAACAGCGTATTGATAATCAGCACGACCGGAATATTTCCCGCCAGGAACAGGCTTTGCAGCGTGCTGACGAAATAACGCGCCGGGATGATATAGGTCACCACGCGGATCGCGGCCGGCATACTGTCTATCTGGAAAATAAACCCGGACAGCATAATCGACGGCAGAAACGCCGCGTTCAGCGCCACCTGCGCGGCGTTAAACTGATTGCGGGTAATCGTCGAGATCAGCAGGCCCATGCCGAGGGTGCTGAGTAAAAACAGGCTGGTGATAAAAAACAACACCACCAGCGAACCGCGATACGGCACGCCGAGAATAAACACCGACACCAGCATGCACAGCAGCATGGCCAGCATACCGAGGAAATAGTAAGGAATGAGCTTGCACAGCAGCAGCTCGACGCGGGTGACTTCGGTTGAAAGCAGCGCCTCCATGGTGCCGCGTTCCCACTCGCGGGCAATCACCAGCGAGGTCAGAATTGCGCCGATCACCGTCATAATGATGGTAATGGCGCCGGGGATAATAAAGTGCTGGCTGATGGCCGCCGGGTTAAACCAGTAGCGGGTTTGTACATCGATGAGCGGTTCAAATTCCTGGCCGCGGTCTTCGGCGCGCTGTTTCTGCCAGATTTGCCAGATGCCTTCGACGTATCCCTGCACAAAGTTAGCCGTATTGGGCTCGCTGCCGTCGGTGATCACCTGAATGGGGGCGTTGTCACCCGCACGCGCCATGTGCTTATCAAAATCAACCGGAACCACGATCAGGCCGCGGATGCGTCCGGCCTGCATCATCTCAATCAACTGATGACGATTATCGCTCACGGTGGCATCAATATAGGGCGAACCGGTTAAGGTGTGGGTGAAGTCGAGCGCTTCTTTGCTCTGTTGTTCAAGCAGTACGCCGACGCGCAGCTTGCTGGAATCGAGGTTGATGCCGTAACCGAAAATAAACAGCAGCAGCAGCGGGATCACCACGGCAATCAGCCAACTGCTGGGATCGCGGACGATTTGCCGCGTCTCTTTGACGCACAGCGCGCGCACGCGCCGCCACGACAGCCCTCTAGCGCTCATTGGCGTGCTCCTTATCCCAGTCGTTGATAAGCGTAATAAAGGCCTGCTCCATGGTCGGGTCCGGCTGCTGCGCGTCGGCGGCCTGGGCTTTTAAATCGTCCGGCGTGCCGCTGGCGATAAGCTTACCGCGATACACCAGGCCAATGCGGTCACAGTACTCGGCCTCATCCATAAAGTGGGTGGTGACCATCACCGTCACCCCTTTTTCCACCATGCTGTTGATGTGCAGCCAGAACTCACGACGGGTGAGGGGGTCAACCCCTGAGGTTGGCTCATCGAGAAACAGAATGTCCGGTTCGTGCATCAGCGAGCAGGCCAGCGCCAGGCGTTGCTTAAAGCCTAACGGCAGTGAGTCGGTGGTGTGGCGAGCGATCGCTTTGAGGCCAAAGGCGTTGCTCATGCTGTCGATTTTGTCATTCTGCGCGCGGCCGCGCAGGCCGTACACGCCGGAGAAGAAACGGAGGTTTTGTTCGACCGTGAGGTTGCCGTACAGCGAAAACTTCTGCGCCATATAACCCAGATGCTGGCGCGCCTTACCCGAGCTGACCTTCAAATCCATATTCAGCACCAGCGCGTTGCCGGAGGTTGGCACCAGCAGACCGCACATCATTTTGAAGGTGGTGGATTTCCCCGCGCCGTTCGGACCCAGCAGGCCGAAGATTTCCCCGCGCTTGACCGCAAAATTGACGTGGTCCGTTGCGGCAAAGTCGCCGAATTTTTTGGTCAGCTGTTTGGCTTCGATGACCGTTTCGTCCGGCGAACCGTCAACGGTATGCAGAATGGCTCCCAGCGGCGATTCTGAGGTCCCCGCGCCGCCGAGCAGATCGATAAATGCATCTTCAAAGCGCGGCGTGGTCTCTTCTATTTCCAGCGTTGGCATGCCGGGTGCCCGGCGCAAATCATCGGCACTGGCCGATTTTTTGAGGATCACGCGCACCGAACGCCCCTGAATCATCCCGTCGCTGACCGCGCTTTGCTTCAACGCGCGCTGCAGCAGCCTGCGGTTATTTTCCTGCGGGCTGTGCATTAAAAAGCTGCGTCCGGCCATGGTACGGGTGAGGGCAGTAGGTTCGCCCTGATACAGGAGTTCGCCTTCGTTCATCAGCAGCACGTCCTGACACTGCTCGGCTTCATCAAGATAAGAGGTGCTCCAGAGGATCAGCATTCCATCACCCGCCAGCTCGTGCACCATTTCCCACAGCTCGCGGCGCGAAATGGGGTCGACGCCAACGCCGGGTTCATCCAGCAGCAGCACCTTTGGCTCGCCGACTAACGTACAGGCCAGTCCCAGCTTTTGTTTCATCCCTCCGGAGAGTTTACCCGCCAGGCGTTCGGTAAAAGGCCCCAGCGCGGTGAACTCCAGCAGCCGCGCGAAGGTCTTTTCCCGCGTTTCGCCGGTCACGCTTCGCAGGTCGGCATAGAGGTTAAGGTTCTCCATGACCGTTAAATCTTCATACAGGCCGAATTTTTGCGGCATATAGCCGAGCACCGCGTGCAGGGCGCTATCGTTGGCAATCGGGTCCAGCCCCAGCACCGTCGCGCTGCCCTCATCCGGCTTCAGCAGCCCGGCGAGCATGCGCATCAGCGTGGTTTTTCCCGCGCCGTCCGGCCCGACCAGACCGGTCACGTAGCCGGCGTTGATCGTGCAGTCCAGCCGGGCGACCGCTGGCTTATCCATGCCGGCAAACCGTTTGACCAGCCCGCGCAGCTGAATCTGGCTATCACTCATGGCGCGACTCATCGCTAAAGCGCAGCGTGACCGGCATCCCCTGGCGCAGGCTGTCGTCGGCGTCGGTGACGATAATGCGCAGGCGGTAAACCAGATCGGTACGCAGGTCCGGGGTCTCTACCGTTTTGGGCGTAAACTCGGCGGTCGGGGAAACAAAACCGATTTTACCGTGGTACGGTTTGTCCGGGCGGCCGTCGGTATAGAGCAAAATTTCGCGCCCCGGCTGGGCCTGATTGAGGTTCTTCTCGTCAACATAGGCGCGCACCCACACCGGGCGGGTCAGCGACAGCGTCAGCACGGTGCTGCCCGCGCTGAGCATACTGCCTGGCTCAACCGCGCGGGTGAGCAGGGTACCGTCGGACGGTGCGGTGAGCGTCGTGTCATGTAAATCGAGCGTTGCCTGCGCCAGCTGGGCTTGGGCCTGTTCGAGGTTGGCTTTTGCCTGAGCGATCTCCTGCGGCCGGTTACCCGCTCGGTATTGGCTGAGCTTGTCCTGTGCCGATTTCAGCGACGCCAGCGCCTGGTCACGGGAAGAACGCGCGTTGGCCAGATCGTTAGCCGACAACAGACGGCTGTTCCACAGCCCCTGCTGACGCTGGAGGAAGCTTTGCGCATAATCGTAGGCAGCCTGCGCCTGTTTTACCGCCGCGGCGGCTTGGGCTATTTCTTCTGCCCGGTAGCCGGCCATCATCAGATCGTATTGCGCTTCGGCGGTAGCGACGTTCGCCTTCGCCTGCTGCAGCGCGTTTTCATACGGCGCTTTATCCAGTTGGCCAAGCGTCTGGCCCTGCTTAATCGCATCGCCCTCGTCGACCGTCAGCGATTGCAGACGCCCGCCAACGCGGAAGCTCATGTTGACGGTACGAATATCGACGTTGCCATACAGGGTCAGGCCGTTATTCTGCCGACTCTGATACCACCACGTCCCACCGCCAATCAGCGCGACGATGAGCGCTATGGCCAGAATAAGGACCACCGGTTTTTTCATCACTTCAGGCTCCTTTGCGTTAATCCTTGCAGAATGAAATCGATATGACAGGTAACGACCGCGAAAATTTGCTCGGCTTTGTCGGCGTCAAATTGTGTCCAGCCGGTGCGCATCAGAATCGTTTCCCGCCCCAGGCGAAACGCCAGCACTTCCCCCAGCAGGGCGTGGGTGTGGAGGATCATTTGCGTGCTGCTGGCATCGCAGCCGGTATAGGCGGCAATCAGTCGGGTCAGATGCGCATGGAGCGGGGCAATCACCTGATCGTGAATCCGCTGGTAGGCGGCGGTCGGCGACAGCTGCTCGCGTGAGATGAATTTGCTCAGGTTCAGCGTGTCATCCTGAGTCAGCAGTAAAATCATGTTGCGGCAGGCGTGGAGGATCAGCGCGCGTATGGCTTCTCGGTCCGGCTGCGGTTGGGCGAATAGCTGTTCAGCGGCTTCGGCGTGAGCCCGGAAGTTTTCGCCGATAAAATCAGCAATCCATTGGGCGCAGGCCTGGTATAAATCTTCTTTTGAGCCAAAATAATAGGTGATGGCGGCAATATTCTGCCCGGCCAGCGCGGCGATATCGCGGGTGGTCGCATGCAGGCCGTACTCGCCAAACTGGGCGAGTCCGGCGGCAATCAGTTGGCTTTTCGCCTGTTCGCCTTTGCTGGTAATCGGAGTGGGATTCATGATGCCACCAGAATTAATCAAACGATTGATTAAGATTATGCCGGGTTTTCCATCTTGTCCAGCGTGGTGAATAATCTTGTTTTACCGCGTGAAGGGGATAATTTATGCGGTGCATCACAAAAACTGCTACACTCCGCCCCTTCATGACATTGTGGTTTTTGTCATTCCCCTGTTTTTCTCTCCCCTCGAAAACTACACCGCATGCGGTCGGGGTGGGTGTGGAGTACTTATGTCTTTTGATTCTCTCGGGCTGAACCCCGACATTCTGCGCGCCGTTGCTGAGCAAGGTTACCGCGAACCCACCCCCATCCAGCAGCAGGCGATTCCTGCGGTACTGCAGGGCCGCGACCTGATGGCCAGCGCCCAAACCGGCACCGGTAAAACCGCAGGCTTTACCCTGCCGCTGCTGCAGTTGCTGGTTTCCCGTGAGCCGCACGTCAAGGGCCGTCGCCCGGTGCGCGCGCTGATCCTCACGCCAACCCGTGAGCTGGCGGCGCAGATTGGTGAAAACGTGCGTGAATACAGCCGTTACCTGAACATCCGTTCGCTGGTCGTGTTCGGCGGTGTCAGCATCAACCCGCAGATGATGAAGCTGCGCGGCGGCGTTGACGTGCTGGTGGCTACGCCGGGGCGTCTGTTGGATCTCGAACATCAGAACGCCGTGAAGCTCGATCAGATAGAAATCCTGGTGCTGGACGAAGCTGACCGTATGCTCGACATGGGCTTCATCCACGACATTCGTCGTGTGCTGACCAAGCTGCCGGCGAAGCGCCAGAACCTGCTGTTCTCCGCTACCTTCTCCGACGACATTAAAGCCCTGGCAGAAAAACTGCTGACCAACCCGCTCGAGATTGAAGTGGCGCGTCGTAACACGGCTTCTGAGCAGGTAACGCAGCACGTTCACATGGTTGATAAAAAACGTAAGCGCGAGCTGCTGTCGCAGATGATCGGCGAAGGCAACTGGCAGCAGGTGCTGGTATTTACTCGTACCAAGCACGGCGCAAACCACCTGGCGGAACAGCTGAATAAAGACGGTATCCGCAGCGCGGCGATTCACGGTAACAAATCGCAGGGTGCGCGTACGCGCGCGCTGGCCGATTTTAAATCCGGCGATATCCGCGTGCTGGTGGCGACAGATATCGCCGCGCGTGGCCTGGATATTGAAGAACTGCCGCACGTCGTGAACTACGAGCTGCCGAACGTGCCGGAAGATTACGTGCACCGTATCGGCCGTACCGGCCGCGCGGCCGCGACCGGTGAAGCGCTGTCGCTGGTGTGCGTTGATGAGCACAAACTGCTGCGCGACATCGAACGTCTGCTGAAGAAAGAAATTCCGCGCATTGTGCTGCCGGGCTACGAGCCGGATCCGTCTATCAAAGCGGAGCCGATTCAGAACGGTCGCCAGCAGCGTGGCGGCAATGGCAACGGTAACGGCGGCGGCCGTGGTCGCGGCCAGGGTGGTCAGGGGCAGGGCGCAGGGCGTAGCCAACAGCAGCCGCGTCGTAACGACGGCGGCGCGCCGAAAGCCAAACCGCGCAGCGCGGAGGGTAAACCGGCAGGCGATAAGCCGCGTCCACCTCGCCGCCCGCGTAAACCTGCAGCAGCGCAGTAAACTGCGAGCCCGGCCGAAAGCCGGGCTTTCTTTTTTGCGGCGGCGTACAGAAAGTGCCACAATAGTGGCTGTTTATACAGTATCTCAGGTTTTCTCATGGCTTTGACCGCTGCGCTGAAAGCGCAAATCGCCGCCTGGTACAAGGCGCTTCAGGAACAGATCCCCGACTTTATCCCCCGTGCGCCGCAGCGGCAGATGATTGCGGACGTCGCTAAAACGCTTGCCGGAGAAGACGGGCGACATCTGGCGATTGAAGCGCCTACCGGCGTCGGGAAAACCTTGTCCTACCTGATTCCCGGTATTGCTATCGCCCGCGAAGAACAGAAAACGCTGGTGGTCAGCACCGCCAACGTGGCGTTACAGGATCAAATCTACAGTAAAGATTTACCGCTGCTGCGCAAAATTATCCCCGATTTGCGCTTCACTGCCGCCTTTGGTCGCGGCCGCTACGTATGCCCGCGTAACCTGACGGCGCTCGCCAGCAGCGAGCCAAACCAGCAGGATCTGCTGGCCTTTCTCGACGATGAGCTGACGCCCAATAACCAGGAAGAGCAGAAGCGCTGCGCGAAGCTGAAGGGCGATCTCGACAGCTACAAGTGGGACGGCCTGCGCGACCATACCGACATCGCGATTGACGATGATTTATGGCGTCGCCTGAGCACCGATAAAGCCAGCTGTTTGAACCGTAACTGCCAGTATTATCGCGAGTGCCCGTTCTTCGTCGCGCGCCGCGAGATTCAGGAGGCCGAAGTCGTGGTCGCAAACCATGCGCTGGTCATGGCGGCAATGGAGAGCGAAGCGGTGCTGCCGGAGCCGAAAAACCTGCTGCTGGTGCTGGATGAAGGCCACCATCTGCCGGACGTCGCCCGCGACGCGCTGGAGATGAGCGCCGAGATTACCGCACCGTGGTATCGCCTACAGCTCGACCTGTTCAGTAAGCTGGTGGCCACCTGCATGGAGCAGTTCCGCCCGAAAACCACGCCGCCGCTGGCGCTGCCGGAGCGACTTACCGCGCATTGTGAAGAGCTGTACGAGCTTATCGCGTCGCTGAATAACATTCTTAATCTGTATCTACCCGCAGCCCAGGAAGCCGAGCATCGATTCCCGATGGGCGAGCTGCCCGACGAAGTGATGGAAATTTGCCAGCGTTTGGCCAAGCTCACCGAAATGCTGCGCGGGCTGGCGGAACTGTTCTTAAACGATCTCAGCGAGAAAACCGGCAGTCACGATATTGTGCGCCTGCATCGGGTGATTTTGCAGATGAACCGCGCGCTGGGGATGTTTGAATCCCAGAGCAAGCTGTGGCGTCTGGCGTCGCTTTCCCAGGCATCGGGGGCGCCGGTCACCAAGTGGGCTACCCGCGATCTGCGCGATGGGCAGATGCACGTCTGGTTCCACTGCGTAGGTATCCGCGTCAGCGAACAGCTTGAGCGCCTGCTGTGGCGCAGCGTGCCGCATATTGTTGTCACCTCGGCAACGCTGCGTTCGCTTAATAGCTTCTCACGCCTGCAGGAGATGAGCGGGCTGAGAGAAAAAGCAGGCGATCGTTTCGTGGCGCTGGATTCGCCGTTTAACCACGTCGAGCAGGGTAAAATCGTCATTCCACAGATGCAGTTTGAGCCGCTAATCGATAACGAAGAGCAGCATATTGCCGAAATGGCGGCCTATTTTCGCCAGCAGGTCGAGAGCAAAAAGCATCACGGTATGCTGGTGCTGTTTGCCAGCGGCCGCGCGATGCAGCGTTTCCTTGAGCACGTGACCGATCTACGTCTGATGCTGCTGGTGCAGGGCGATCAGCCGCGCTATCGGCTGGTAGAACTCCATCGCAAGCGAGTTGAGAGCGGCGAGCGCAGCGTGCTGGTTGGGCTACAATCTTTTGCGGAGGGGCTGGATCTGAAAGGTGAGCTGCTAAGCCAGGTGCATATTCATAAAATCGCCTTCCCGCCGATCGACAGCCCGGTGGTGATCACCGAAGGCGAATGGCTGAAAAGTCTCAATCGCTACCCCTTTGAAGTGCAAAGTCTGCCCAGCGCATCGTTTAATCTGATTCAGCAGGTGGGGCGACTGATTCGTAGCCACGGTTGCTGGGGCGAAGTGATCATCTACGATAAGCGGCTGTTGACCAAAAACTACGGTAAGCGTTTACTGGATGCGTTGCCGGTTTTCCCGATTGAACGTCCGGAAGTGCCGGAAGTTAAACAGAAAGCTATCACGGCTAAGCCAAAATCACCGCGCCGTAAAAAACGCTAGCCCGGTGTGTAGGCCTGAAACGCATAGCGCCATCAGGCGGCCGCCGCACATTGCCGGATGCGCTGCGCTTATCTGGCGACGACGAGCAAAGGAGCAGTAAATGGATTATCGCAAAATCATCAAAGAAATCGGTCGTGGAAAAAATCATGCGCGTGACCTGGACCAGGACATCGCGCGCGGCCTGTACACCCAAATGCTTGATGGTGATGTTCCGGATCTGGAAATGGGCGCGATTTTGCTCTCCATGCGCATTAAGGGGGAGGGCGAAGCGGAGATGCTTGGTTTTTATGAGGCCGTGCAGCAGAAAACCATGCGCCTGACGCCGCCGGCGGGTAAACCGATGCCGATTGTCATTCCCAGCTATAACGGCGCGCGCAAGCAGGCCAACCTGACGCCGCTGCTGGCGATGCTGCTGCATAAGCTCGGTTTTCCGGTCGTGGTGCACGGGGTCAGCGAAGATCCGACGCGGGTCATCAGTGAGACCATCTTTGAGCTGCTGGGCATTGAGCCGACGCGTCATGCCGGGCAGGCGCAGGCAAAGCTGGATGGCCACCAGCCGGTCTATATTCCGGTTGGCGCGCTGTGCCCGCCGCTGGAACGGCAGCTGAATCTGCGCTGGCAGCTTGGCGTGCGCAACAGTGCGCATACGCTGGCCAAGCTGGCGACGCCGTTTGCCGAAGACGCGGCGCTGCGCTTGTCCAGCGTCTCGCATCCGGAGTACGTGGGCAAAGTCGCAAAATTCTTTGCCGATATCGGCGGGCGCAGCCTGCTGATGCATGGCACCGAGGGCGAAGTTTATGCTAATCCGCAGCGCTGCCCGCAAATCACATTGATTGATGCGCAGGGCGCACGGGTCATTAACGCGCGTCAGAGTGAGCAGTGCGAAGAGATTGTGGCGCTGCCAGCGGCGAAAGATCCGCAAACCACGGCGCAGTGGATCGAACGCTGCGTGGCGGGCGTCGAGCCGGTGCCGCAGTCGTTGAAAATTCAGCTGGCCTGTTGCCTGCTGGCGGCCGGAGAGGTCAGTTCGCTTGAAGACGGCCTTGACCGCGTCGCGCTCGCCTATTAAACCCGCTGGCTGTCCTCCCGAGCCGGGCATGGCCCGGCTCGTCTTATACCGCGCAAGCGGCCTTCCTGCGTAAATTCCACGCAAAAAAAAGCCCGGCGTGGCGGCCGGGCAAAAAAGGGTATCAACAAGTCAATGAGGGTTGGAGCACCCGCGAGAGGTCAGCTCACGGGGTATAACAGAGGGTGGCGATTATTTATAGATAACCGCAGTACCGCTAACTTTGTTGTTGGTGTTAGCAGACGTGATGGAGTAGCCGGTTGCGCCAGCAGCGGCAGCTTTCTGCGCCAACTGAGCTTCCATACCATCCAGAGTCGTCGCGCCGTCAACGGACACGGTACCCATTGCGTTCATTTTTTGTGCCTGAGCCTGGGTAACAGGCTGGGCAGCGAAAGCGCCAAAGGACAGGGCAGACAGGGCGATGGCAGCAACAGCATATTTAATGGTTTTCATAATTAATCTCTCGCAGGTTATGTCGTACAGGGGACGATGTTTTCGTCGATGTGATAAGTATCACGTTTTTATTTGGCGGAATAAATCGAAGAGAATTGATTACCATTCTCAAAAAAATTGAATGATTATTAATTTATTGATTATTAATAAAATATTCACGTCATGAATGTGTTTGCGTTGAATCCAGCGGAAGCGGGGGGATCGAAGGCACAATTTGCTACTTTTTTTGCCAAAAAGCGTGCTCGTAAAGATAATCGATTGCTCTGTATGTTGCGGTATGGATTTGTAATAAAAGCTGGGTTGTTGGGCCTGTTCTGGAATTATATTCTCATACAGGCGTTGAATGTAAACTTTTATCTGTCGTTTATCAAGTTGTCTGGCGCGGCCTTTTTCATGGCCGCCGGCGGTATTTTTTGCGGCGCGTCTTCTTCATATATTTTGAGAAATATTCGCCTGTTTAGATCTCAGACCACTCGCGCAGCAGGTTGTGATAGAGATTAAGCAGGGAAAGTGCCTCCTCCGACTCACCGTGACGGCTGTTCAGCGATTGAATATTTCGGTCCAGTTCGAACAGCATGGCGCGGCGTTTATCGTCGCGGATCATCGACTGAATCCACATAAACGATGCTACCCTCACCCCGCGCGTGACCGGCGTGACGCAGTGCAGGCTGCTGGAGGGATAAAGTACCAGGTCGCCTGCCGGAAGCTTCACCGAATGCTGCCCGAAGGTGTCGTTGATGATCAGTTCTCCACCGTCATAGCTCTCCGGATCGGATAAAAACAGGGTGGCGGACAGGTCGGTACGCATCCAGCCGCTTTCGGGGTGCTGGCGCACCGCGCCATCGACGTGAAAACCGTAGGTTTCCTGTTGCTGATAGCGGTTGAATAGCGGGCTGGAAAGGGTTTTCGGCAGCGCGGCGGCAAAGAACAGCGAATGGCGGTTTACCGCTTCTTGCACCAGGGCCTGCAGTGCCCGATAGCGCTCGCTGCGGGTATCGACCTGCTGATTATGCTTCACCTGCGCCCCCTGTGCGCCCACGGTCGCCCGGCCATCAATCCACTGCGCCTGGTTAAGTTCGGCAACAAGATGACGAACTTCATCGGTGCTCAATACGCCGGGAATACGGTACATCATGGGAGTCTCTCCTGAAAAAAGTGGGGCCTGTGCCTCAATGCCTGTCAGTTAAGCGAGATTCGTAGGCCGGATAAGCAAAGCGCCATCCGGCACACTGCGCGCTGATTGCCGGATGGCGGCGTAAACGCCTTATCCGGCCTACGGTTCCTGCTCCTGAATTCAACGCCTTAACTGACCAGCATTAGGCCAGCGCCCCACATGATGCCTTAGAAATGAACGTTCGCCGTCAGTACGAAGGTGCGTGGTTCGCCAGGATGGTAGCGATAGCCGCTCTTGTTGATGGAAGCAACATAGTCGGTATCGAACAGGTTATAGACGTTCAGCTGCAGATCGAGATTGCTGTTGACGCGATAGCCCAGTCTGGCGTCGGCCACCCAATAGCTTTCGGTGAACGACGGCGTGCCCACAGCACCATCGGAGCCGCGGTGCATGCTGCCAATATAGCGAGCGCCTGCGCCCACGGAGAGGGCATCGGTCGCCTGGTACTGGTTCCACAGCGTGAAGGCGTGTTCCGGCGTGTACGGCAGAGAAGCGCTGCCATCCTGCGCGACGTTCGCGCCTGCACGCACCGTCGCACGCTGTTGAGTAAAGCCGCCAATCACCTGCCATTCTGGAGTGATATTGCCGGCAACGGACAGCTCGTAGCCTTCTACGCGCTTAGTGCCGTACTGTGAGTAGGTGCCGTCGTCGTTAGCTTCGACATCGTTTTCAATGTCGGTACGGAACAGGGCGGCCGACAGCAGCAGGCGTTTATCCAGCACTTCCCACTTGGTGCCAATTTCGCTGGTTTTCGCCTTCTGCGGTTTAAAGTCGGTGCGGTTGGCGCTGTTGCCCGTACCGCCAGCGGCCAGGGCAAAGTTGCTGCCGCCCGGAGGCTGCTGGGAGATAGCGTAGTTAACGTAAACGTTGCCGTTCTGCGTCAGGTGATAGAGCGCACCGGCCTTCCAGTTCACGAGGTTGCCCGATTTGCTGGCGTCAACGGTGGTGACCGGTGAATTTTTCGCGACGCCCGCGGGGCAAGCTACCGCGCCGCGGGCAGTGCCGCCGCACAGCGATGCGCTGTCGTACTCGGTGCGATAGCTATCCAGACGGATACCGCCGTTCAACTCAAAATCACGGGTAATTTGCAGCGTGTCAAAGGCGTAGATACCGAAGGTATCGGTCTGACCATTCGCATTGGCGCCGCTGCGCTGGAGGCTGCCCAGAGAAATGCTGCTATCAGGGTGATAGAGGTTCACTGCCGGAGCGGTAAACGGATACACACCGTAGTTGGTCTGCTGTTCGCGGGTAAACTCTACCCCGGTACTGATATCGTGGCCGATTGCGCCGGTAGAGAACTTCGAGGTCAGGTTGGTCTGGTTAGTGAGAATTTTGTTGCTCACATCCTTGGTATTGATGTTACGTGTCCAGGTCCAGGTGTCGACGTTATTTGGATTTGGGCGAGTAATGTTCGTGGCCCCCCCCATCATCGCCGTCATCATATAGTCCTGCTTGATCTGCGACCAGCGGGTAGTGTTGCGAAGGGTGGTGGTGTCGTTGAAGTCGTGCTCAAAACGCATCGTCGCCGTATCGGTGGTCGAGTCGTCGTAGTCGGAGCGAGTGCCGTAGAAGTTATGGGTGTCCACTTTACCTGAGTGATTCAGCGCCGAAGTGGCGGCATTGGGTGCGGAGTAGCCCGGCAGCCCAACGGTTGGCACGCCGCCGTCCGGGGTGTTGTTCTGCGTCACGTGCAGGTAGTTGAGGTACAGACGGTTTTGCGTGCCGAGGCCGAACGCAATGGACGGTGCAATACCGTAGCGCTCGTTTTTAACGTTATCGCGCCCGGCATCGTGGGTTTTTTCACCCATCAGATTTAAACGCACCGCGGCGGTTTCACCGATCGCTTCATTCAGGTCCAGCGTGCCACGACGATACCATGCGCTGCCGACGCTGGCGGAGGCATCGATCCCGGAGTCCAGGCGCGGCTGTTTGCTGATCATGTTGATCGAACCGGTCGGCGCGCTGCGCCCGTAGTCGGACCCTGAGGGGCCTTTGATCACTTCCACCTGCTGGGTGTTAAATGTGTCGCGCGTCACGCTGCCAATATCGCGAATACCGTCAATATAGATACTGTTAGACGTATCGGCTCCGCGCATGTAGATGGTGTCGCCCGTTGACGAGCTGCCGTTTTCACCGGCAAAGAAAGCCCCGACGCCCGGTACGTTTTTCAGCGCATCGGTCAGGTTTGTCGCCCCTTGATCCTTCAACACCTGCTCAGAAATCACCGTGACGGTGCGGGTGGTATCCGCAATTGGACGGCTGAATTTCGGGTCGGCCGATTGAGTGGGGGCATACAGGGACGGAGTTTGGGCTTCAACAACCAGCGTATCACCCGCGTTTTTCTCTTTCCCCTCATCGGCCTGGGCGGCGGGGGTCAGGCCGATACAGATCCCGGTAAAGAAGGTGAGAGAACGAAAGCTGCCAAACGGAGTAGTGCGATTTTTTTCCATATCAATGAGCATCTTATAATTTAAAAAGCCATTAAAAAAATGACAGTAGGGATCGTCTCGTCCCCTTTGCCACTGCAGGTTGCTTAAAATTTATTAAATGAATTTGATAATGATTTTGATAAGCATTATCAAGTCGTGTGACTTTTTATCACTCATTGGCAGAAAAATAAATATATTGATTTACAGTTTCTTCATTTTTTATACATAAAGTTTACACGATTCAGTCGAATGGCCCTGAGGGAGGCGTCAAGCCATCCGCTCACGATGGCCGTTTACCGGTACAACGTCGCAGAACCGAACAGCTTGTTTTTTCCGCCGGCTACGTCAACGACAAAGGCTATCGCGCCAGCTTCGTGCGCCTTTTTGGCCAACTGCTGCTGAAGATCGTCAAGGTTGCTGGCGCCGCTGGCCGTTACGGTACCCACCGGGCGAAACGGAACGCCTGGAGCAGGAGCGGATTGGGCGCAGACGGTGGTTGTAGCGAGGAACGCGGCGGCGAAAAGCAGGTGAAAGGTGTGCATTTGTATCCCCTCCTGAAAGCAACAGGGAATACCTTAATTGTAGGCGGCGGGCAGGAAAAAGCAGCCACCGACGTGGCTGTTTTTTATTTATCGCGACGGGCATCCGGGCGAATTAAATCGAAGCGATGGCGCTCATCGATGGTGTAGTAGGCGGAGGGCCCACCCGCGCGCAGGACCGGCTGTGCGCGGGCGGTCTGATAGATTCCGTCCTCAAGCAGCGATTCATCGATATGAATACCGACCACTTCACCCAGCACCAGCCAGGTATCGACGGCGGTACCGTCGGCGCCCGTTAGCTGAATGCACTGCGAGAGGCGACACTCGAAGTTGACCGGGCTCTGCGCTACGCGCGGCGCGCTGACCAGACGGCTCGGTGCGGCGGTCAGCCCGGCGCGGGCAAATTCATCCTCGCCGTGGGGCAGGGTAGCGGAGGTTTCATTCATCGCCACCGCCAAATCACGGGTCGTCAGATTCCAGACGAACGCTTTGGTTTCCATAATATTCTGCACGCTATCTTTCCAGCCGCTGCTGGCAAAGCCGATAATCGGCGGGCGATAGTTAAAGCAGTTAAAGAAGCTGTAGGGGGCAAGGTTGCGCCGCCCTTCGACGTCAACGGAAGAGATCCAGCCAATAGGCCGTGGCCCGACGATGGCGTTTAGCGGGTCATGAGGCAGCCCGTGGCCGTGAGAAGGCTGATAAAAGTACATGACGTACCCATAATTAAGAAGCGGTAATCCAGACTCCCTTATTTACCGCGCCGCCGTCAACGGGTATCTTACGGCGCATTACGACAGGAGAAAGTCATGAGTAGCCAAAAACCGGGGTTGCACCCGCGCAACCGCCATCACAGCCGCTACGACCTGGACGCGCTGCGTCAGGCCTGCCCCGCGCTGAGCGATTTTATTATCCTCAACCCGGCCGGGGAGCAAACCGTGAATTTTGCCGACCCGCAGGCGGTGAAAACGCTGAATAAAGCGCTGCTGGCCCATTTCTACGGGGTGAAAGAGTGGGATATTCCAGACGGGTTCCTCTGCCCGCCGGTGCCGGGGCGCGCCGATTATATCCATCATCTGGGCGATCTGCTCAGCGATGAGAGCGGCAATGTGGTCAAGGGAGCCAGTATTCTGGATATCGGCGTGGGTGCGAACTGTATTTATCCGCTGATTGGTGCGCACGAGTATGGCTGGCGCTTTACCGGCAGTGAAACTCATCCTCAGGCGTTTGCCAGCGCGCAGGCTATCCTGAGCGCAAACCCGTCGCTGAACCGCATGATTCGCCTGCGTCGTCAGAAAGACGGTGCCGCGATGTTTAACGGTATCATCCACAAAAACGAACAGTACGACGCGACTCTGTGTAATCCGCCGTTCCACGATTCTGCCGCTGCCGCCCGCGCGGGTAGCGAGCGTAAGCGCCGTAATCTGGGGCAGGAGCGTGACGATGCGCTGAACTTTGGCGGCCAGCAGCAGGAACTGTGGTGCGAAGGCGGTGAGGTGGCTTTTATTAAGCAAATGATTGCTGAGAGTAAAGGCTTTGCCCGCCAGGTCATGTGGTTCACATCGCTGGTGTCAAAAGGTGAAAACCTGCCGCCGCTGTACCGGGCGTTAACCGACGTCGGTGCGGTGAAGGTGGTGAAAAAAGAGATGTCGCAGGGGCAGAAGCAGAGCCGCTTTATTGCGTGGTCGTTTATGGATGACGAACAGCGCCGCCGTTTTCTGGCGCGTAAACGCTAAAAGAAAAACGCCGTTTATCCCGGCGGGATAAACGGCGTGCTATCAGGAAACGTGCTGCAGGAACTCTTGCAGACGCTGGCTCGGTGGGTTCTTCACCAGCTCCTGCGGGTTGCCGTCTTCGGCAATCCGGCCTTTATCTATAAAGATCAGGCGCGATGCCACTTTCTCAGCAAAGCCGATTTCGTGGGTAACGATAACCATCGTCATCCCTTCCTCCGCCAGATCCTGCATGACCTTCAGCACTTCATGACGCAGCTCCGGGTCCAGCGCTGAGGTCGGCTCATCAAACAGCATCATTTTCGGCTTCACCGCCAGCGCACGGGCAATAGCCACGCGCTGCTGCTGGCCGCCGGACAGCTCGGAAGGGTAGTGGTGCGCGCGTTCCGCCAGCCCCACTTTCGCCAGCAGATCTTTCGCCAGTTTCTCCGCTTCATCTTTGTTCAGACCGCGTACGCGGGTGGGGCCAAACATCACGTTTTCCAGCGCCGTCAGGTGCGGGAACAGATAGAACTGCTGGAACACCATCCCGGCTTCCTGACGAATCAGGCGCTCGTCAACTTTGAGATCGTTGACTTTCAAACCATCAACGAACAGATCGCCGCTGGTGATTTCTTCGAGTTTGTTAATGCAGCGCAGCAGGGTGGATTTACCGGAACCGGATGGTCCGATAATGACCACCACTTCACCCTGTTTGATGTTCAGGTCAATGTTGTGCAGCACCTGGGTTTGGCCGAAGTGCTTAGAAACGTTTTTAAATTCAATCACAGGATTTTCATCCTTCTTTCAAGAATGCGGAGCACGATGTTGAGTACCTGGGTGATGATCAGGTAGATAACGCCGACGGCGGTCCAGATTTCCAGCGCGCGGAAGTTTCCGGCGATAATTTCCTGGCCGCTGCGGGTCAGCTCGGCTGCACCGATAACGATAAACAGCGACGTATCTTTGATACTGATGATCAGCTGGTTGCCTAATGCAGGCAGCATACGACGAACGGCCAGCGGCATAATCACATGGCGAATGGTTTCGCGACGCGACAGGCCGAGTGCCAGGCCTGCTTCGCTGAAGCCTTTATGGATGGACAGCACCGAGCCGCGAGTAATTTCAGCAATATACGCACCGGAGTTGATCATGATGGTGATCACTGCCGCGGTGAAGGTATCGATACGAATGTCCGGGAAGGCCATCGGCAGCGCGAAGTAGATGTACATGACCTGTACAACGATAGGCGTACCGCGGATCACTTCGATAAATACGAGGGCGATGTGGTTTGAAATCCAGCCGCCGTAAGTGCGGGCTAGACCGGCCACCAGACCGATGATGATACCGCCCGCGAGGCCGAGGATCGAAATCCACAGAGTCATTTTGGCGCCGTCCAGAAGAATTGGAATGGCAGGCCAGATGACGCTCCAGTCAAACTGCATGATGATAATCCTGTTACCGTGGTTCAAAAATAGCAGGGGCGAAAGGCCGCCCCTGAGTTTGCATCAGATTTTGGAATAATTATTTAGGTTCGGTACCGAACCATTTTTTGTAGATTTCGTTGTAGGTGCCGTTCTCTTTGAGCGTTTTCAGCGCGCCGTTCACTTTCTCACGCAGCTCGTCGCTGCCTTTAGGGAAGGCGATACCGTACTGCTGTGCTTCCAGAGACTCGCCGACCGCTTTGAACTGACCGTTACCGGCAGTTTTGATGAAGTACAGGATGTTCGGCGTATCGTGCAGCACGGCGTCAGCACGGTTTGTGCCTAACTCCATATAGGCGTTATCGATGTTCGGGAACTGGCGCAGATCTTTGGTTTTGATGTTGGCTTTCGCATAATCAACGGAGCCTGTGCCGCTTTTCACTGCGACCACTTTGCCATCGAGATCTTTCACGCTCTTGATGTCGTTATTATTGCTTTTCACCATCACCAGCAGGCCGCTTTTGTAGTAGCCGTCGGAGAAGTCGATCGCTTTTTTGCGTTCTTCGGTAATGGTGATACCGGCCAGCGCCAGATCGATGTTTTTCGTTTGCAATGCAGGGATGATACCGCTGAAGTCCATCGGCTTCAGGGTGTAATTCAGCTTCAGTTCTTTCGCAATAGCCGCCCACAGGTCAACATCAAAGCCGACATATTGATTACCCTGTTTGAATTCAAACGGGACGAATGCAGTATCGGTTGCGACGACCAGTTGTTTCTCCGCGGCCTGAGATGAAACCGCAAAAGCCAGGGTGAGTGCTGCCAGTGAAACTTTAAACATTGACTTCATAGCATTTCCTTTTATATCCACGGGGCGATCCCCTGCGAGAACAATCGTCTTATGAAAAAATCGTGCCAACTTGGCAATTAGTTGTTTCTTAACAAATAATGCTTTTCGGTCTGCACAAAAGCGGCAGGAAAAAAGTGCATTTGCACCAAAGGTGGGCACCAAAGTGGTGCGCAAAAAGTCTGTTGTTAAGTATGGCGTTTTTTAGCGCAAACGCTGGGGGGAAAACAATCTTTTATTAACGATTGTGTGAGGTGATTATTACAATTTATTTACTTCGGCGGGGATTATGCACGAACACCTGCACTTTTATGGTGCAATCCCTTCCGGCGGGGGAGCCGGAAGGTCATAAGATTTTTCTATGGTTATTCGATATTCGCTTCAATGAACCACAGGAATTTATCCAGATCGCGGGACGCGGCGGTAAAGATATCAGCGGTATCTTCATCTTTCGCTTCGCTAATGGCTTTACGCACGTCGTTCGCGACGATGGCATAGCGTTCGGCCAGCGCTTTCAGGTGATCCTGAACGCTGGAGATATCCAGCGGATAGCTTTTCAGCGGCGTCTGCGCATTAATGACCTGGGTTGTGCCGAGCGCCACGCCACCAAGCTGTACGGCGCGCTCTGCCATGGTATCCAGATGATCGGTCAGCGCAGTGCGGAAGCCATCCAGCATTTCGTGCACGGCAATAAAGTTCGCGCCGCGCATGTTCCAGTGGGCCTGTTTGGTAATCAGCGACAGATCGATAAACTGAAGAACCTGACGGTTGAGTAACGCAACGGTCGCCTGTTTTTCGCCATCCGGAACGTCGTTACGCGTATAGAGCAGTTGGGCGTTTTTTGCTTTAACCAGTTTTGCAGTACTCATAATCATATATCCTCTTGATCCGATACACATATAAAGACGGGTGTATCTGCGTCCTCATGAATTAACGAAAACAAGTATAGCACCGTGAGCGAGACGGTATTTTCTGATTCTGCCTATAGGTATGATAGTGAGCGTGATTGGATTGATTAACTTATTTAAAAACAGTTGGTTAATTGGTGTTACTGGTGCGCTATATATTTAGGAATTTATTTTAATTGATATAAAATAAGAATCCATGCAGTTTCTCTGGGATATTATGCATAGTGGCTTGCACTATGCATAATAAAAGAATTTAGCTGACGTCAACCTGTTTGATTTTACTTTCCTGTCGCATTGTCAGCGTTGATCCCATCGAAGCAATAATGATAGCGCCCAGCGCCATCGACTGGCTTAACGTCAGCGTCTCGCCGAGGAAAATCATCCCCGACAGCGCCGCGAGCGCGGGTTCCATGCTCATCAGGGTGCCAAAGGTTCGCGTCGGCAGGCGGGTCAGCGCAATCATTTCCAGCGAGTAGGGCAGCGCGGTAGACAATACGGCAATGGCTAACCCCAGCGGCAGCAGCGACCAGTGCCACAGCGCGTCGGCGGCCTGTAGTGCACCTAACGGTACAAAGACCACGGCGGCAATCAGTGACCCCATCGCGACGGTCGCCGGGCCATGTTCTTCACCCGCGCGGCGGCCGGTCAAAATGTAAACCGCCCAGCCAGCGCCTGCGCCCAGCGCCAGCAGCGCGCCGGTCAGGTCGACGTGCGCCACGTCCTGGCCGAGCGGCAGCAGGAACCACAGGCCCATCACCGCCAGGATCACCCAGATAAAGTCTACCGGGCGGCGCGATGAGAATAACGCCACCGCCAGCGGCCCGGTAAACTCCAGCGCCACGGCAATGCCTAGTGGAATGCGCTGCAGCGACAGATAGAAGAGGTAGTTCATCGCGCCAAGCGACAGCCCGTAAAACAACAGCGGCAGGCGCTGTTCGCGGGCAAAACGCAGACGCCAGGGTTTAAACACGACCACCAGAATCAGGGTGCCAAGGGCCAGACGCAGGGCGGTGACGCCCGGTGCGCCAATTAAAGGAAACAATGACTTAGCCAGCGATGCGCCGCTCTGAATAGAGATCATTGAGATCAGGAGAACGAGGATGGGTAACCATGACGGTAGCTTGCGAGGCGTGCTGGACATCTTTTTCCTGTCAGTATTTGTCAAAAGAGGTAAAAGCGGCAGTGTAATTGAAATAGTCGGCTACGGTTGAGGAATTGTTGAAAAAAAAACGCCCCGGAACGAGTAGAATTTG
The DNA here is from genome assembly GCF_036759865.1 of Kluyvera genomosp. 2. Lineage (NCBI taxonomy): Bacteria > Pseudomonadati > Pseudomonadota > Gammaproteobacteria > Enterobacterales > Enterobacteriaceae > Kluyvera > Kluyvera genomosp. 2. Next base: position 234,117 of record NZ_JAPKIA010000004.1, on the reverse strand, counting down.
CATAGTCGATGATTATTTCGTCTGTCAAATTAGGAATTGTCTGGAAAATTGAGCGCAGTTTTTACCGAAGTAAACCGAAGATTTAACGTAAAAACGTGTGTGAAATGAAGGTGATAGGCGGTGATGGAAAATTTTTGTTACATCAAAGCTGCCCTTAGACATCATCAGGACCAAAGAGTTTCTTAACAATTTTTGATATATTTAAAACTTACGGACTTATTAGAAGCACATTTGAGGTGGTTATGAAAAAAATTGCATGTCTTTCAGCACTGGCCGCTGTTCTGGCTGTTTCCGCAGGTACTGCCGTAGCTGCAACCTCCACTGTTACCGGTGGTTACGCACAGAGTGATATGCAGGGCGTCGCTAACAAAGCTGGCGGCTTCAACCTGAAATATCGCTACGAAGCTGACAACAGCCCGCTGGGTGTGATCAGCTCCTTCACCTACACTGAAAAAAGTGACACCCAGAACGGCGTGTACACCAAAGGTCAGTACTACGGCATCACTGCGGGTCCTGCTTACCGTCTGAACGACTGGGCAAGCATCTACGGCGTAATCGGCCTGGGCTACGGTAAAGCACAGGGCAACCAGTTCCCGGATAACAACAGCACCAGCGACTACGGTTTCTCCTACGGCGCAGGTCTGCAGTTCAACCCGATCGAAAACGTTGCTCTGGACTTCTCCTACGAGCAGTCTCGCATTCGTAGCGTTGACGTTGGTACCTGGATCGTTGGTGCAGGTTACCGCTTCTAATCACTTCGGTGATACAAAAAGGGGTCTCAGGACCCCTTTTTTAATGCCTTTTTTACACCCCGTTCCCGTCACATTCAACAGCCCGCCGCAATATAGTCTCCGTTTGCGCTAATCGGTATCACCGTCAGAAACAGCACCGTGGCAAACAAAATCAACATGATCCCGCCGGCTATTTTCACCGCAGGAATAACCCATTGCCCGCCGAACGCGCCGCCAAACAGGGCCACCGTGCGCTCTCTGGCATAGCGCACTGCCAGCGATAGGCAGAGAATTGATAGTGCGGTCCCCAGCGCCATCGTCATCACCGCAGCGATTCCCCACGTCACAATCCCCAGCGCGTTGGCAAACATCAAAATCATGATTGCACCGCTACACGGCCGTGCGCCAATCGCCAGAATGACGCCAAGGCGCGTTTTCCAGTCGCTCTGGGTTAGCGCCGAACCCACGCCGTGGTGATGCCCACAGCCGCAGTTTTCATCATGCTGATGCTGTGGCCTGAGCGCCGTAATGGACATTTTACGGGGGCGAAGACCTTTCAGAGACTGATAGATGACGAACAGCCCGAACGCGCCAATCATCAGCGCGCTGATTTTTTCAACGTACCAGCGGCTGGTGCTGAGATCGCCTGACGCAAGGTTGAAACCGACCGCCAGAATAAAGACAAAAAGAATCGCGCTGATGCCCTGCATCAGGCTACCGAGAAACGGCACCACACGCGCGGCGAGCAGGCTCTCTTTGTTGGTGCTGAGGTAGGTTGTGACAATAAACTTACCGTGGCCCGGGCCAACGGCGTGCAGCACGCCGTAAAAAAATGCGCCAAGCAGCAGCCACAGGCCGCCGCTGTATTCATGGTTATTGAGCTGCAGCAGGTACATGACCAGGTAGCGGTGCAGGGTAATTTGCGTGGCGAGACACCACTGGATAAAGGCGTTCCAGTGCGCGTGCAGAGCGAACGTCGCGCTGAGCAACAACAGTATCATTAGCCCGGCAATAGGAAAGCGCCAGTCGCGCGTGAGGCGTTGTGCGATCATGATGAGGCCTGCTTCAGGTGGTCGTAAAGCAAGTATAGTAAGGCGATAGCGGGGGCGTTTGCTACCCGTTTACCGGGACAAAAGGTAAACGGGAAGTCAAAGAAACGTCGTGGAATTAGCTCTTTGGATCAAACAGATCGGTCTTGAGCGTGTCGTAATCCACTTTTTGTAACTGGAAGTTAGTGATGTAGACCTTCCCGGCTTTTTGCGACGAAATAAAACGATACTTCGGCGCGATCTCTTTGGTTTGGATCCCGGTCCACTGCGTGAAGAAGCTCAGAAAATCATTGGCTGAACGTCGCGCTTTGATGAGCTTGTGCGCTTTATCATCGCTGGAAAGTACCATAAACGGCACCTGGAAGTTCTGCTGGTATTTATCGTCGTGGGCCAGGTACTGCACCGCTTTGCCGCGTTCTTTAAAGGCCAGACCGTGGTCAGAGAAATAAACCATCGAGAAGCTGTCCGTCGTGCGGCGCAGCTGATCGTAGAGCTGATTCAGCAGGCTGTCGGTTTGCGTCATGCTGTGAAGGTAGCATGAGGTCTCCTTTGACTGTACGAACTGCGCGTACTTGCCCTGGGTGCGGTCACAGGCCTGCGGATGGGAGCCCATAATATGCAGCACAATCAGCTGCGGCTGACTGCGCGGAGTGGAGAGTACCTGTTCGGTCATCTTCAGCAGATCTTCATCGCGGGTATTTTTATCCGCCTCAAAGTCACCGCTTTTCAGGAAGTGCACTTCATCGGCACGCTTGGCGATACTGGCGATCGCCGTATCGTACTCGCCAATCTGCCCTTGGTTCGAGAACCACCAGGTCTGGAAACCGGCACGGTTGGCGAGGGTGACGAAGTTATCCTGATACTGCGGCTTGCCGTCGACGACGCGGTTCAGCGTCAGGCCCAGCGACTTCTGCGTCGAACCGCTGGCTGCGACGTAGTTGGTAAACAGATAGCCGTTCACCGAGCTGGCGAACGGCGTGTTGTCCCAATGGCCGCCAAAGGCACCCAGCGCATCGCGGCGCGCGCTCTCGCCAATGACCACCACGTAGGTGTGATATTTCGGCTTCACCGCCAGCACGTTCCAGGTGTCTTTCATCCCAGACAGCTCGGCCATGCGGCGCTGTTCGTCAAGCACTTCGTTATTGTTGACGATAATGTCTTTCACGAAACGGAAGGCCGGATAGCCGCTGTCTTTTAGCTTGAAGACGCCGCCGTAGGCTTTGTTTTGTATCGGCTGCACAAAAAACACGCCAATACAGAAGATGAGGCACAGGGTGTCCATCAGGTGCCAGCGCGTTTTATCGACCGCTTTACGCCGTACGGCAATGACCCCAAGCGCAAAAATAAACACCGCGACCAGATAGCTGTACCACGGGAAGATGGTAAAAATTTCCGTCGACTCTTCTACGTTAGTGGCGTGCAGCGCCAGCAGGGTGTTGAAGTTCGGTGCACCGTAGGCCTGGCTGAACGGAAAGTAGAGCGCGGCGACGAGTGAATAAAGCCCCAGTATCACCTTTTGCACGTTGGGCGACGTGCGCCACAGGAGATGCAGCACGCCGGTAAACGCGACGGCATACAGTAGGCTGAAGGGATACCCCAGCGCCAGGTTTATCAGGATTGATTGTAAAAAGTACAATCCTGTCCACGGGCTAACGGCGAGCCCACGTGCAGCAAGGGTTTCTTTCAGGGTTAGATTCATAGATTACAACTATCAAAACGCCATGTGCGGCCCCTGGCGTCAAGGGGTCTTTATTGGCCAGACCATGCGCAAAGAGGGGACGCAAAGGACAGGGCTGCAAGAAGATAAAGCGAGCTTATTATTGGGTCAACTACTGATAACGAATTGTTTTGGGAGGGCGCTTACAAAACCAGAAAATAACCGGGGTTTTTGGGCGCAAACGGGTAGATTGCCAGCCAAATATGACAACGAGATGAAGCGGCGTTTCGCACGCCGCTTAGTGGGACGGTTTGTCCTGCTGCGGCTTGTTGTTAATCAGATCGCACAGCATACCGATCAACATTAACCGTACTTTAAAAGGAGAGTGGCTAAACACGCTGATACACCTCTTGAATTCGTTCATGGTTCCTCCTGCTTTCTGGCCCATCATTCCGTGATGAGTGTTTGCATTACATACAGATATAGCACAGGCTATATTTTATAGCTATGGCTAAAACGTTAAATTTTTGTGCTTGAGTCACAATCCATTACAATGGGCGCACTTTTGATGACGCGTTCCGGCGTCGCACAGATGAGGAAGCTTTATGGGCCGTCGCGCAGGTACGCCAATAACAAAAAAAGTGACGCAGCTGGTGAATGTTGAAGAGCACGTTGAGGGGTTTCGCCAGGTACGCGAAGCGCATCGCCGCGAACTGATTGACGATTACGTTGAGCTGATTTCCGATCTAATTCGCGAAGTGGGCGAGGCGCGACAGGTGGATATGGCAGCGCGTCTGGGCGTCTCGCAGCCCACGGTGGCGAAAATGCTGAAGCGTCTGGCGGGCGTAGGGCTGATTGAGCAGATCCCGTGGCGCGGCGTGTTTTTAACGCCAGAGGGCGAAAAACTGGCTCAGGAGAGCCGTGAGCGCCATCAGGTCGTGGAGACTTTCCTGCTGGCCCTCGGCGTTAGCGCCGATACCGCGCGCCGCGATGCGGAAGGTATTGAACATCATGTCAGCGAGGAAACGCTCGACATGTTCCGTCAGTTCACCCTGAAGCACGGGCAATTCGTGGAATGAACCTCCCTTTTCTTCGGTCGCTGGCGGGCGACCGTTTTCTGCACCTGCTGATTCTCGTCGGCGTCCTGCTGAGTTTTTTTGTTCCCTTCGCCCCCGCGCGCTGGCCGGCGGCCATCGACTGGCACACCATTATTACCCTCAGCGGGCTGATGCTGCTGACCAAAGGCGTAGAGCAAAGCGGCTATTTTGATGTCCTGGGGCGCAAAATGGCGCGCCGTTTTGCCACCGAGCGTCAGCTGGCGGTGTTTATGGTTCTGGCGGCGGCGCTGCTGTCGACCTTTCTGACCAATGACGTGGCGCTGTTTATCGTGGTGCCGTTGACCCTGACGCTAAAAAAATGGTGCGCGCTGCCGATTAACCGGCTGATTATTTTTGAGGCGCTGGCGGTGAACGCCGGTTCGCTGCTGACGCCGATTGGCAACCCGCAGAACATCCTGCTGTGGGGGCGATCGGGTCTCTCTTTCCCGGCCTTTACCCTGCAAATGCTGCCGCTGGCGGTGGCAATGTTAGCCACGCTGCTGGTGCTATGCTGGTGCTGTTTCCCGGCGAAAAAGCTGGCGTTTCAAAGCAGTGAACGCACGCCTGACTGGCAGCCGCTGTTGGTATGGAGCTGCCTGGCCTTCTACCTGATTTTTCTTGCCGCGCTGGAAATGAAGCAGGAACTGTGGGGGCTTATCGTCATCGCCGTGGGTTTCCTGCTGTTGGCTCGGCGAGTGGTGCTGAGCGTGGACTGGACGCTGCTGCTGGTGTTTATGGCGATGTTCATCGATGTTCATCTGCTGACCCAACTACCGGTGCTACAGCAGGCGTTTGGCGGGGCCAGCGCGCTTTCCGGTATGTCGCTGTGGCTGACGGCGATTGGCCTATCGCAGGTGATTAGCAACGTACCGTCGACTATTTTGCTGCTGAACTATGTGCCGCCATCGACGCTGCTGGCGTGGGCGGTCAACGTTGGTGGCTTCGGGCTGCTGCCCGGCTCGCTGGCAAACCTGATAGCGCTGCGTATGGCGGCAGACCGACGCATCTGGTGGCGTTTCCACCTGTACTCTATTCCGATGCTGCTGTGGGCGGCTGTGGTGGGGTACGGTCTGCTTTTGCTTTTCTAACGCAGGCCTGACAAGCGAAGCACCTTCAGGCATTGTACGGCACGCTGCCGGATGGCGGCGTTGCCTTATCCGGCCTGCCTATCTTCTCTTCCTGTGGGAAAATTCTCTTCGATCTCACATAAAACGATCTTCCCGGTTGCGTGTTTTTTCGGCTTTACGGTATATGACTAGTCATTAAATTTAAATGACTAGTCATATAGGAGCCGAACCATGAAACCATCACTGCCCGCCCATTTCCTGTGGGGGAACTCCGTTTCCAGTATGCAGACCGAAGGCGCCTGGAATGAGGGCGGAAAAGGGATGTCGGTATACGATATTCGCGAGCCAAAAGAGTTTGCTTCTGACTGGAAGGTGGCAACCGACGCCTACCACCGCTATGAAGAAGATTTCGATCTGATGAAAGATCTGGGCATGAACTGCTACCGTTTCCAGATTGCCTGGAGCCGCGTCTGTCCGAGCGGCGATGGTGAGTTCAATGAAGAGGGCATTGCCTTCTATGAGCGTTTCATCACCGGCCTTATCGAGCGCGGTATTGAGCCGATGATCTGCCTGTACCACTTCGATATGCCGCTGGCGCTGGCCGAAAAATACAACGGTTTTACCGATCGCCGCGTGATGGAAGCGTTTATCCGCTACGGCAAAAAGATGATCGATTGCTTCGGCGATCGGGTGACCTGGTGGCTGACCTTCAACGAGCAGAATCTTTACCATATGCCGGAAACGTTCCTGATCTCCGGCTATATGCGCGGTGACAAAACGCTGCGCGAGCTGTATGAAATCCAGCATCACGTGATGATGGCGCATGCGCACCTGACGCATTACCTGCACGACACCAAACCCGGCAAACTGATGGGGGGCATGCTGGCGCACGCCCAGGTATACCCGGCCACCTGCAAGCCGCGCGACGTATTCTGCGCCCAGCAGCTCGACGAATTCTTCAATCAGAATCTCCTGCGCGCCTTTGCCGGTGAAGGCTATAGCCCGGAAGTGCTGCACTTTGTTAAGCAAGCGGGGTTCAGCGACATCTATCGCGAGGACGATCTGGCGGTGCTGGCGACCATGAAGAACGACTATATGGCGTTCAGCTACTACGCCAGCCGCACGCTGGACAGCGATCCGATCCCGGAAGGTACGCCGGTCAATAACTACATGCTGTTTGGCGACAAGCCGAACCCGCACCTGAAGGCCACCGAGTGGAACTGGCAGATAGATCCGCTCGGTTTTCGCAGTATTATTACCCGCTATTACAATGACTGGCGCCTGCCGGTGTTTCCGATTGAGAACGGCATTGGGGTGATTGAGCAGTGGGACGGCGAAAATCCGATCGCCGATGATTATCGTATCGCCTATCATCGCGACCATATCAACGCCATGAAAGCGGCGATTTTTGAGGATGGCGCCCAGGTTATTGGCTATCTGGGCTGGGGGCTGATTGATATTCTTAGCTCGCAGGGCGATATGCGTAAGCGCTACGGCGTGGTCTACGTCAATCGCGAAAACCACGATTTAAAAGACCTTAAGCGCGTGCCGAAGAAAAGCTACGACTGGCTGAAGCGGGCGATTCATAGCAACGGCGAAGAGATGTAATCACAGGAGCGGGGCATGGCAGCGAAGTACATCGCGATAGCGCGGGAAATTAAAAAACGGATCATCAGTCGGCAGTACGCTGCCGCCGATCCCTTACCTGACCAGTTTGCGCTGGCGGCGGAGTTTGGCACCAGCCGCATGACCATTCAGCAGGCGATGCGCCAGCTGATCGTGGAAGGGCTGGTCTACACCCGTCAGGGGCAGGGGACGTTTATCCGCAAAAATTTCCTCCAGCTTTCTCAGTGGGATATTCACGGCAGCGACTACGCCGGAGCGACCGAAACCTGGGGCCATCTGGGTAAAGTCGAAAGCCAGGTGATCCGCTTTGAGCTGCGTTTTCCTACCGATAAAGAGCAGGCTTCGCTGCTGATTAACGCCGATGCGCCGGTGTACGATTTTGTGCGCCTGCGCTTGCTTAACGGAGAACCGCTGTCGCTGGACACCACGGTGATGCCGGTGTCGCTGGTGCCGGGGCTGAGCAAGGCGCATCTGGAAAGCTCGGTGTTTCGCTACGTGCAGGACAACCTGGGGCTGAAGATGATGGGGTCTTATCGCGTGGTGCGCGCGCTGAAGCCGAGCGAGCTTGACCAGCAGCATCTTCACTGCGAAGCCAGCGATCCGATTCTGGAAGTTGAGCAGGTGATCTACCTGGATGACGGGACGCCGCTGGAGTATGCGCACTGCCACTATCGTTACGATCACGGCGGGATTGTGATTGTGAATAACGGATAAAAAAATGGCGGGTTTATCTCCCGCCATTTTATCTTTGCGTTTATCCGGCCTACGGACATGTAGGCCGTCACCGGGCAATCCGGATGGATTAGTTCAGACGAACCGGCATACCGGAACGGTTTTTCACTGCCTGGTCAACGATGCTCTGGTCAACGTCGGACTGGCTGGTTACTGCCTGTACGGCTTTGGTCAGCGTTACAGGTACCGTTTCACCGCCTTCGAACTGTGCTTCGGTGGTGGACAGCGGGTTGTGAACTTCGATGTAGCGGCTGCCATCGGGTTCGGTCGTGGCTTTCACCGGCTCATCAATAAACTCTACGCGAGTGCCAACCGGCACGTTTTCGAACAGGAATTTGATGTCTTCGTTACGCAGACGGACACAGCCGTGGCTTACGCGCAGGCCGATACCGAAGTTGGCGTTGGTGCCGTGAATCGCATACAGACGGCCGATGTACAGCGCGTACAGGCCCATCGGGTTATCCGGACCGGCCGGAACCACTGCCGGCAGCGGGTTGCCTGCCGCAGCATATTCTGCGTGCATTTTCGCCGTCGGGGTCCAGGTCGGGCCCGCTTTCTTACGTTCAACCTTAGTTGTCCAGTTGATCGGGGTATCTTTACCCAACTGGCCGATACCGATTGGCAGCACGATCACGGTGTTGGTGCCTTTCGGATAGTAGTACAGACGCATTTCCGCGCTGTTAATGACGATACCTTCATGCACGGTATCCGGCAGGATCAGTTGCTGAGGAATATTCAGCACGCTGCCGCCTTTCGGCAGGTAGGTATCCACGCCCGGGTTAGCTTCCAGCATGTTGGACAGACCCATCTGGTACTGGGCGGCGAAGTACTCCAGCGGCTGCTTGTTGTCCTCAGGGATCGTGATGACCTGATTCTGACCGACAATACGGCTGCCATCGGTCGGCAGCGGGTACGTTACCGCTGAAGCCGAATTGCAGAAACCTACGACAGCGAGCGCCGCAGCGAAAAGCGTTGTTAATTTCATGTTCATGTTGTGCGAGGTATCAGTGCCATTACGGCGGTTGTTTGGGAATTCAGACTGTTGGTAGGAGCGCATTATATGTGCATTCGCCGTCACAGGGAATTCGGATGTGTACGAAATCACATTTTTTTCACTTACCTTACAGTTTAGCCTTCTCGCGAAGGCGGGCGCTTTTTATTCGTAACTGTGGCATAATAGGGAGTTTGTCACATTCTTCAGGATACTCCCGTGTTAGTTACCAGCAACGTCACCATGCAGTTTGGCAGTAAGCCGCTGTTCGAAAATATCTCCGTCAAATTTGGCGGCGGCAACCGTTACGGCCTGATTGGCGCCAACGGGAGCGGCAAATCTACCTTTATGAAAATTCTCGGCGGCGACTTAGAGCCGACGCTGGGCAATGTGTCCCTCGATCCGAACGAGCGCATCGGTAAGCTGCGTCAGGATCAGTTCGCCTTTGAAGAGTTCACCGTGCTCGATACCGTGATCATGGGCCATGGCGAACTGTGGGAAGTGAAACAAGAGCGCGACCGCATCTACGGTCTGGCGGAAATGAGCGAAGAAGACGGCTATAAAGTGGCCGATCTCGAAGTACTCTACGGTGAAATGGACGGCTACTCTGCGGAATCACGCGCGGGCGAACTGCTGCTGGGCGTGGGGATCCCGCTGGAGCAGCACTACGGTCCGATGAGCGAAGTGGCGCCCGGCTGGAAGCTGCGTGTGCTGTTGGCGCAGGCGCTGTTCTCTAACCCGGATATTCTGTTGCTCGACGAACCAACGAACAACCTGGATATCGACACCATTCGCTGGCTGGAGCAGACGCTGAACGAGCGTGACAGCACCATGATCATCATTTCGCACGACCGTCACTTCCTGAACATGGTCTGCACCCACATGGCGGATATGGATTACGGCGAACTGCGTGTTTACCCGGGCAACTACGACGAATACATGACGGCGGCAACCCAGGCGCGTGAACGTCTGCTGGCCGACAACGCCAAGAAGAAAGCGCAGATTGCCGATCTGCAGTCCTTCGTCAGCCGCTTTAGCGCTAACGCATCAAAATCGCGTCAGGCAACCTCCCGCGCGCGTCAGATTGATAAAATCAAGCTGGAAGAAGTCAAAGCCTCCAGCCGTCAGAACCCGTTCATCCGCTTTGAACAGGATAAGAAACTGTTCCGTAACGCGCTGGAAGTGGAAGGTCTCACCAAAGGCTTTGAAGACGGCCCGCTGTTCAAAAACTTCAACCTGCTGCTGGAAGTGGGCGAGAAGATTGCCATTCTGGGCGCCAACGGCGTGGGTAAATCCACCCTGCTGAAGACGCTGGTTGGCGACATGCAGCCGGATAGCGGCACCGTGAAATGGTCCGAGAACGCGAGCATTGGCTACTACGCGCAGGATCACGAGTACGAGTTCGAAAACGATCTGACCGTCTTTGAGTGGATGAGCCAGTGGAAGCAGGAAGGCGACGATGAGCAGGTGGTTCGCAGCTTCCTGGGGCGTCTGCTGTTCAGCCAGGACGACATCAAGAAGCCGGCGAAGGTCCTGTCCGGTGGTGAAAAAGGCCGTATGCTGTTCGGCAAACTGATGATGCAGAAACCCAATATTCTGGTGATGGATGAACCGACTAACCACCTGGATATGGAATCGATTGAATCACTGAACATGGCGCTGGAAATGTATCAGGGCACGCTGATTTTCGTTTCTCACGACCGTGAGTTCGTCAGTTCCCTGGCGACCCGCGTGATCGAGATTACGCCGGAGCGCGTGGTCGACTTCACCGGCAACTACGAAGATTACCTGCGCAGCAAAGGTATCGACGGTTAATGCCAGATCGCTTCCCGATGGCGCTCGCGTCATCGGGAATTGTTACCACATCATTTATCACAAACAATTCATCAACAACGTTCCGAAACCCCCGCCACACCATAATTCCTGCACAATTTTATGAAGAAATGGCTCCTGCACATTCATTGATGGCGGAAGAGACGATGCAAGAATTCATGCTCTACACCAGCACGGACGACAGAACCCTTTATCGTTACCTGATACGGCAGCGCGGCCCCGTTTTCTACATAACAATGAGTCGGATGGAAAACGACGTTGAAGCGGAACAGCTTGGTACCCGGGTCGTCAGCAACATCACCCGCCAGGACGCGATTGAAGAGTGTCTGGCGCACTGTCGACGACGAAGCCATACTGAGGTCTGGAGACGGCGAAAAGCGTTGCTGGCCGGGGTGCGAAACTGGCTAGTGTGCAGCGTGGCGATGCTGACTTTTATTCGTCTGGCCATTGTCAAAAGTTAACCCTACCGCTCAACCTTTGAACGGGGCCGATGCTGATGATCATTATGCTGCTGGTGGTCAATGTCGTTTTGTACGGTGTGCTGATTGGTTTTTTGATTGCGGCAGCGTGAGAGACGCAAAAAAATGCCATGAGCGGTTACACTCATGGCGTGCTTTGTTACCAATGGAAAAAAATCAGCGGTTTATCCACTCTGTCGCGGCGACGCCGTTAATCAGTAGCTGACGTTTTTCATTGGCAGGCAGCGTCACCTTCAGCGCCTTCCACGCCGGACGATAATCGCCGCGCGCGTTGACCTTCAGGTCAATGGTACTGCCGGTGCAGACCATTTCCCATTCCAGCCACAGCGCGTTGCCCTGCTGGTATCCCCACGACTCTCCGTCATCTTCAAACAGCAGGCCAGACGTGCTGCCCATGCCTTTCAGCGGGTACAGCTTGAGCTCGCGCTGCGTATCCTCGGCGGCGTTCACAAAGGTAATGCGCTCGCTCATTGGGATACCGGCACCGGCGCGAACCAGCAGCGGCAGTTTTTCCAGCGGTGCGTCGAGGGTGATCCACTGGCCGCCGCTGAACCAGGCACCGGTGTAGAAATCATACCAGCCTGCCTCGTTGTCCGGCAGCCAGACGCGGCGCTTGCGTTCACCGGCTTCCACTACGCTGGCCACCAAAATGTCGCGGCCGAGCAGGAAGTCGTCACACTCTTCAAAGGTCTGCGCGTCGTGCTCGTGGTCGAGGAACGTCGGGCGCAGCATCGGTTCATCGTCGGTGTGCGCCTGCCACATCAGGGTGTAGAAATACGGCAGCAGACGATAGCGCAGCTCAATGGCGCTGCGAATCGCCGGGGTGACGGCTGGGTACATCCACGGCTCGTTAACCGTATGGTCATCGTTCCATGAGTGGATGGTGAAACGCGGATGCATCACGCCGTTCTGCACCCAGCGTACAAACAGCTCCGGGTCCGGTTTATCGCCGGAGAAACCGCCGACATCGTGGCCAAGGTTGTACAGCCCGGACAGGCTCATGCCCAGCCCCATACGGGTGTTGTAGCGCAGGGTGTCCCAGTTGGTGCGGTTATCGCCGCTCCAGGTCTGCACGTAGCGCTGCATCCCGGCGCAGCCGGAACGGGAGATCAGATACGGGCGCTTGTTCGGCGCAAAGCGCTGTTGGGCTTCCATTGAAGCGCGAATCATCAGCAGCGGCATCACCGGGCGAATATGTTTAATGGCAATCTCTTTGCCAAAGCCGTGGCAGCGCGCTTCGCCGTCCCAGACTTCAAACTCGTTGTTATCGTTCCAGGTCGAATCTATACCCATCTCCAGCAGTTGGCTGGTCACGCCGTTCTGCCACCAGGCCACGGTCTGCGGGTTGGTGAAATCGAGGTGTGAGCCTTCGTCGTCCCAGAAGCTGGAGCGTTCCGGACCGTCGCTTTCGGAATCGCGAATAAACAGCGCCTGTTCCGCTACTTCGCCGTAGCGCGGGTGATCCTGTAACAGACACGGCTTAATGTTCGCCGCCAGATGCAGACCGGCATCGTGGAACGCCTGGCTCATCACCTTCGGCTGCGGCACTTTGTCGTCGTTCCAGTTGAACACATAGCGCTTGCCGTTAATCGAGGTATAGCCAGAAGAGAGCTGGAACGAGTCGCACGGAATGGCATGCTCGTCGCACAGGCGAATAAAGTTCATCAGCTGATTCTGCGCGTCCGGCGCATCGGTGTAATGCATGGTGGAACCGCTGTAGCCGAGGCTCCATTTTGGTCCGAACAGCGTTTTGCCGGTCAGGCGAACGAAGGCTTTGGTCACGTCGAGCACGCGCTCGCCGGTAAACAGGTAGTAATCGATATCCCCGGCCTCTGCCTGCCAGCGGCGGTAGGCGGTGTGATAGTTATCAATTTCGTTACCGAGATCCAGCCAGCAGCTGCTGAGGTTGTCGTAAAACAGCCCGAAACTCACGTCGTCGCGGCGGGTGATGGTAAACGGAATATGTTTGTACAGCGGGTCGGTGCTGACCGCGTTGTAGCCCATCGCGTCGAGGTTGCGCATTTCGTAGCGCTTGCCGCCACGCTGTAAATCTCCGGCTTTATCGCCGAGGCCATAAAAACGTTCGTCTTTGCGGCGGCTCTGATAGTGCGCCACGCCGTCGCCGTGGGCGTTCATCAGATAGGCGCTGGTGGGACGGTCGTTGACCAGCGGCTGCCACTCGCCCTCGGCGTTGCGGTAATGCCATTCAATCCATAGCGGCTGGTGGACGGTAGCACGTAAGGATTCGGTCGCCACCGTTACGGTGTCGTCCTGCTGGCTCAGCGTCCAGGTCGGCAGGGTAAAGCCGCTGAGATCCTCACGGTCACGCCCTTCCCACGGCACATCCAGCGATGGGGCGATACTCCAGGTGCGATCCAGCGCCAGCTCGCCTTTGCGTTTTAACAGTACGCGGAACAGATTCTCTTCCAGCACGTACAGGCACAGGGTGTGCTGGCCGTCGACCCGCAGCTCGACGTGATGGGTTGACTGTTTTTGCAGGGTCCAGTTTTTCAGCGTTTTCATGTCTACATCCACTCTCAGGCGCGTTTTGCGCGACGTTCAGCAATAAAAGAAACCAGGAAGATGGCGCCAATCAGGTCGAAGAAACCCATGGCGATAAACAGCGGGTTGAAGCCGATTTTGTCGGCGGTCACCCCGATAATCAGGGAAAAGATGAAGCTCGCGATCCACGCGGCGGAGCCACGCATACCGTTCACGGTGGCCATCTGGCCTTTATCGAAAGACTCCACCACCAGCGCGCTCAGCATGCAGGAGATAATCTGGTGGCCGAAACCGCCAATCGACATCAGCACCACGGCGACGATAGGATCTTTAGTGAGCGCGACCACGGCGAGCGAGACCATCAGGAACGCGCCGGTCACGGAGCTTGCCACGGTGGAGTTAACGCGTGAGAAGCCAAACAGACGCACATACAGGCGGGTTAAGTAACCGCTGGCGACGCTACCGAGATCGGCGGCGAGGAAAGGCAGCCAGGCGAACAGGGCGATCTGCTTGAGATCCATGTTGTACTGCTTGGCGAAGTAGAGCGGCATCCAGAAGCTGAATACGGCCCAGGCCGGTTCCGCCATAAAGGCCGGGATCGCGATGCCGTAGAAGCGTTTGTTTTTGCCGACGGTTTTCAGCGCGGTAAGGAACGGCAGCTTGACCGGCGGCGCTTCGTTATCCTGGCGGATATAGTCCAGCTCGGCCTTGCCCAGGTTCGGGTGTTTGTCCGGGTTATGGTAAAACGCCCACCACAGCACGACCCAGGCAAGTGCCAGCAGACCGGTAAACATAAATGCGCCCTGCCAGCCGAAGGAGGCGTGGGCAAAGTAGATGATCGGCGGCGCCAGCATTGCGCCGATAGAAAAGCCTACGCCCGCCCATCCTGCCGCTACCGGGCGCTCGGATTTCGGGAACCACTCGCCAATCGTTTTGGCGTTTGCCGGGGTCGCCGCTGCTTCCGCGCCGCCCATAAAGAAGCGCAGCAGCGCCAGATGTATCCAGTTACCGGCCCCCGCATGCAGCAGACAGGCCAGCGCCCACAGGCTGGCGCAAATCATAAAGCCCAGCTTGAGGCCAATCACATCAATCAGCCAGCCGCACAGCGGCTGGAACAGGGTGTAGGCGATCTGGAAGGCACCGACGATCCAGGAATACTGCTCGGTGGTGATGCCGAGGCTGTCTTTCAGCTCTGGCGCGAGGATCCCCAGCGAGTTACGAGTGATGTAGTTGACGGTAACGCCGAGTAAAAAAAGCACCAGCATCCACCAGCGCAGGTTTTTGACGACGCGGCGGGTTTTACTGGTGGCCATTTCATTATTGATACCCTGACTCATAGGGATCTCCACAGGATGATGTAGGGAACGGTGCGGCAACTATGTGGGAAGCTGTTACACCACTTTTTTAAGGTTTTGATCGTTATTGCTTTTGTTGTTTTTGACTTCCACCGTTCTTGTATGGAAGTTGTTCTACCAATTCACCTTAAGAGACAAAAAAATCCGGGGAAAGCGGGTTTTGTGCACGTTTTTTCATAACAGGCTGATATACATTGCACATACGTATTTCAGCCCATGCGGCATCAGGATTTTCAGTCATGAAAATTCTTTCATTTGCGAATTAGAGGCGGATCACAAAATGGAAAAGAAGCTGAAAATTGCCGAAATCGCCGCGCGAACGGGGCTGTCGGCCAGTACCGTGTCGCGGGTGCTGGCCGGTAAAGCCAACACCAGCGCCCGCGCCCGTGAGCAGGTGCTGGCCTGCGCACGGGATCTGGGGGTAATGGACGGGATGGCGGCAGGCAGAATGCTGCTAAATAGCCTGATTGTGTTCGCGCCGCCGCGTGCGTTTGACGAGCGGTCCGACATCTTTTACTACCGTGTGATCCAGAGCATCAGCAAGGCGCTGTCGCCGCATGAGGTTCGCCTGCGTTACTGTCCGCTGGATGAGAACGATAGCGATCCGGCGCTGTTTCTTTCGCGCATGAACGAACCGGAAACGCAGGCGGCGATCCTGCTTGGTATCGACTCCCCGCATATTCACGATCTGGCCGCCGATCTCGCCAAGCCCTGCGTGCTGATCAACTGTCGCGACGAACGTATGCGCTTGCCCGCCGTCGCCCCGGATCACCGGATGATCGGCGCTTTTGCCGCCCGATACCTGTTCGAGATGGGCCACCGTGAGGTCATGAACGTGATGTGCCTGCGCCGCTACACCATGGAGCAGCGGCTGGCGGGGATTAAAGAGTCGTGGCGGGCGCATAATCTGACGTTTCAGCATGAGCGCGACCTGCTGAATATCAGCAGCTTCAGCGCCAAAGGCGCCGAGGAAAAGGTGGGGGCGTGGCTGGATGCCCGGGGTAACCGTCCGCTACCGACGGCGTTTCTGGTCGGCGGCGATTTTATGGCGGCGGGGACCATCAACGCGCTGCGCCAGCGCGGGCTACGGGTGCCGCAGGATGTTTCGGTCATGAGCATTGACGGTTTTAACCTTGCGGCGATTGAAGATGTCCCGCTGACGGCGGTGCATGTGCCGCGCGATGAGCTGGGCGTTGAAGCGGTGCAGATGCTTCAGCAGCGGCTGATTCGCCCGGACGCGCCGATGGGCTCGTTACTGCTGCACGGCCGTCTGGCGGTGCGCGAGTCGGTACGGCGGGTGCGCCCCGGTAAAGGACACACCGCTGTAGAACGGGAAGGGTTGTACGACAATCAGACGTCGATGCCGAGCGCGCGTTTACCGTAAACATTGAGATCGGCGAGGGTAAAGCGTCCCTGCCACCCGGCCTCGTAGTCTTCGCGCGGGAAGTCGCCCGGCGAGGCACCACGCTCCAGCGCTGCCTTCACCTTGTGGGCGTAGGCGAGGTTTTTCGCGCACATCGGTGCTGCCGGAATATACATCACGTTACCCCAGCCTTGCTGGTTGTCGACCGGTGCCACCGAGTGAATCACGTCGCAGTGCCACCATACTGAATCCCCGGCCTCAATGGCGGGAATGGCGGTCAGCGCGCTGATTAACAGCGGGTGCCACTTCTCCGAGATTGGCAGTACTTTCCCCGGCGCAACGCCGCACAGTTCATCTTCCGGAACGTCATCAAGCAGCGGGCGCAGTAGCACATAAGCCATCGCTTCGGGAATCGGCACCACGTGCAGCAGACCCTGGTCAGGAATCATATCCGACAGCGCCGTCCAGCCCTGGAAGGTGCGGAACACCGAGCATTTGGTGGTGTTATCAACGGTATACTCTTCTACATCGGTACGGTACGCCGCGTTCCACGGATCGTACTGCTCGACGTTGCCGTTAAACACGTTAGCAAACACCTGCTGATAGGCTGGCAGCAGCCAGCGCTCCAGCGCGCCGGAGTCGGTGTGCGCGCCCAAACCTTTCGACGTGGTGCCCGGCGGGCGGCGTCGAATACGGTCCGGGTAGATAACGCTGATATCCGGGTTAAACCACTGCTTACCCTCGCTTTCTACCTGCCACAGGCGGTTAAGGAACGACTGTGCCAGCGCCATCTCTTCGCTCTGGCGCGCCTGCATTTGCGCCTGTGACCAGTAGATCGGGTAGATTTCCGGGCGTGAAGCATCGAGCGAGCCGAAGAAGGTGTCACCAGGCCCTTTGTAGACGTCGTCAAAACGGTTGAGGTCGAGATAGTCGAGCATCGAACGATCCCAGGCCAGCGCCCGTTCGCGCGGGAAATGACCTTTGATCACCGCACAGCCGCGGCGTTTCACCTCGGCGCGCGTGGCTTCGCTGATTTTCCCGGCCGCCAGCGTCTCAAAGGGGATTATTGGCCACACCGGCTGTCCCTGCGTCTTCAATGCGTTAATTTCCGCTACCCGGGCCTCAATTGTGGCACTCAGGCGGTCGAAGACGGCCTGCACGTCGCCAATCTGCGCGCGCAGCGTCTGCTTCATCTGACGAATGGCCGACGTGGGATCGGCAGGGAGCGTTTCGTGGGTAAAGGTAACCGTCATATCAACCTCGCAATCTTTCGTTCGAAAGCAAAATGAATTACAGGTGATACTTTAAGTTAAAAATAAGTTAATGCAAGTTTAAATTTTAGAGGGTGTGACCGGGCGAGTCGGCCGGATAAGGCGAAGCCGCCATCCGGCACTGTGCACGATGGTGCCTGATGGCGGCTTCGCCTTATCAGGCCTACAAAGGGAGAAAATCAGAAGGGGGCATTGCCGTCCAGCACGGCCTGGATCACGTTCAGCGCGCCGTCGTGGTTATTGTCATCGGTACGATAGCCAGCAATCGCTTTTATGCTGTCGACGGCGTTATCCATCGCAAAGGCATATTTTACCAGCTTGAGCATTTCCGCATCGTTACCGCTGTCGCCGATGGCCACGCATTGCTGCGGGGAGCACTGCCAGCGCTTCAGCAGGCGGCTGATGCCGTTGGCTTTATGCAGCCCCGGAATAATCAGATCGACGAAGCCAAAGCCGCTGGTAACCGGCTTCATAATACCGTCGAGAGAGACGTGCAGCTTATCGACCAGCTCGGGAATATCGCTGTCCGGTAGATTGAGCGAGAACTTAAAAATTTTGTCGTCAACGGCGTGGAAGTCGGCCACGCGCTGGAGGCGATAGTAGTGTTTTGACATGAGCTCAACCAGCGCTTGCGGCGCACGGTCGCTGATATAGGCGCTTTCCAGGCCGCAGGCGACAAAGTGCATCTGCGGGTCTTTTAACAGTTCGCCAAGCACCGCCTGGTACTCATGACGCGTCAGTTCGCCGTGGAAAAGCTGCTGCCCGTGCTCGTATACCAGCGCGCCGTTTTCGGCGACATAGGAGATGCAGTCGCGAATTTCCGGGAAAAAGGTAATTAATTGATAGTACTGGTTGCCGCTGGCGACAACGAATTCAATGCCACGCTGTTGAAGCTGTTCAAACTGCGCCAGAAACCGCGAACGGTCGTAGGTCTTGGCGTCATTAAGAAAAGTTCCGTCCATATCAGTGACGATAACTTTAACGGTCATGCGGGATGCTCCTGGGGTAACTTCGGCCAGAAACAATTTAATTACAATGTGAGCTAAAGCACAAATTTATTTCATTCGAAAGGGAGGTGATGTGCGCGTTTTACCCTCATCCCGGCCCTCTCCCTGGGAGGGAGAGGAAGAAAACCGGCACCCTTTGAAAGGGAGGAGGAGAAAATGGCACCAATCGGTTCCCTCTCCCCATTGGGGAGAGGGTTAGGGTGAGGGGGAAAACACCGAACTACAGTGTGTGCTCCGTACGGGCAATAATATCATCCTGCGCATCCGGCGACAGCGCGGTAAAGAACGCCGAATACCCCGCCACGCGCACCACTAAATCACGGTACTGATCCGGATGTTTCTTCGCTTCCAGCAGCGTTTCGCGCGACACGATGTTGTACTGAATGTGCCAGCCTTTGTGTACTTCAAAGAAGGTGCGCAGCAGCGCCATCAGTTTCTGCTTATCGCTCTCGTTTTCCAGCGTTGCCGGGTTCAGCTTCTGGTTAAGCAGCACGCCGCCAAGAATGGATGCCGTCGGTAACTTACCAATAGAGCTGATCACCGCGGTAGGCCCCAGATGGTCGGTACCGGAAGCCGGACTGGCGCCTTCGGCGAGCGGCGTTTTCGCCTTACGGCCATCCGGTGTAGCCATAGTCTGGGCACCAAACGGCACGTTGGCCGAAATAGACGAGGTGCCGGCGTAGTAGTTTCCGCCAATCGGGCCGCGGCCGTAGCGCGGGTTATGGTACTGCTTCAGTTCGTCGATATAGGTCTGATAGGCGCGCGCCAGCAGGGTATCAACGCTGTCATCGTCGTTGCCGTACTTCGGCGCGCCGTTGATCAGGCGCTGACGCAGCTGTTCGTGGGTCAGACCCTCGTAATCGTCCGCCAGCGCTTGTGCCAGTTGCTGCTGACCTATCGCTCCCTGATCGAATACCAGCTTTTTGACCGCCGCCAGGCTGTTGCCGAGGTTGGCGATGCCCACCTGCAGGCCGGAAACCCAGTCATACTTCGCGCCGCCCTGTTTGATGCTCTTTGCGCGCTCAATGCAATCATCGACCAGCGCCGAGCACAGAATATCGTGCACGTTTTCTTCCAGCATGGTGTCGACCACGTACTCAATCTCAATCGATTTACGCGTGTAGTAGCGGATCTGATTATCCCAGTCGGCCAGCATCTGGTCGAAGTTGGCGAAGTTGCCCTGCGACAGCGCGTGCTCCTGTGGCAGGAACACCTTACCGCTGGTGGCATCGCGGCCGCCCTCCATCGCCGCCAGCATCACGCGGGCAAAGTTGATAAAGCTCATGCCGGTACAGCGATAGCCCCATTTACCGCCGACGGCGGTTTCGATGCAGCCGATTGCCGCGTAGTCGTAGGCATCTTCCGGTTCGACGCCGAGCTTAATAAATTCCGGGATGACGATTTCATCGTTATTGAACGCTGGCATGCCGAAGCCGCAGCGAATCACCTGCACGCAGGCGTCGAGGAAATCGTTGCTCATGCCCGCGTGGTAGCGCACGCTCAGGTTTGGCTGGGTGGAGCGCAGGCGGCCGCAGGATTCGAGAATTGCGTAAGAGAGCGGGTTGACCGCGTCCTGTGCCTCGCCGTTTACCCATTTTTGGCCGCCGATGGTGACGTTCTGATACAGCGGGCTACCGGCAGAGGCTTTGGAGTGCGAGCCGGAGCGAATTTTGTTCACCTCCAGCAGCTTCAGCCAGCAGCTGTGCAGCAGTTCAATGGCGTGCTCGCGATCCAATGACTGTTCCAGCTCAACGTCGCGGCGATAGTAAGGGTACAGATACTGGTCCATACGGGCGAACGACACGGAGTGTCCATTCGACTCAATTTGTAAAATCAGCTGAATGAAATAGCACAGCTGCAGCGCCTGCCAGAAGGTTTTTGGCGGCTGGTGGGCAATCACGTCGCAGTTTTCCGCTATCGCCAGCAGCTCATCGCGGCGGCTGGCCCGCGTTTCTTCGGCGGCCATGTTACGCGCCAGCTCGGCGAAACGGGCAATGTGCAGGCTTACGGCTTCAAGAACGATATCGATAGCTTTGAGGAACTGCTCACCGTGCAGGTCTTCCAGCACGGTCAGGTTAATGCGGGTACGGCGTTCGGCCACTTTCGCGCGCATGCCGTCGAGGCCCTTTTCCAGCAGCAACGGGTAGTTTACCGCCAGGTGAGCGTCGCCCGAGGTCATATTGCCTTCAGCTTTGATGATACCGGTCGCCAGCAGCGCTTTTTGCTCATCGGTGAACATACCGTAGCAGCGGTCTTGTACGGTCTGGCCGCGCCACCATGGGCACACTTCGTGCAGCACGCGTTTGTTCTCTTCGCTGACGGCGAAGCCCGCGCCCGGACGGTCGGCGAGATCGTCGATCTCTTTTTCAATCCAGCTGACGGTATATTCCGGGAAGATCGGCGCGGCGCGCACTTCACTGGCTTGGTTGCCGATGATCAGCTCGTCGTGTTTGATCCAGATAGTCCGCTCTGCCAGGTGGTGGGCCAGCGCCAACGCGCGGCGGACTGGAATCGGCTTGTCCAGGTGCTGCTGGTACGCTTCGGTATAGTGGCGTGCGCGTTCGGTGCACACCGGCGGCTTAACAATATGCACCAGCGCGTTTTTGTGGGCCTGGATGCGGTCGGTCAGTTTATCGAGCGTCAGAGTGGTCATGGTTTTTATCCTCGTAGTGTCGCCGTTAACCCTTTTTCGTGCGCGTACTGTTGGGCAAAGTCCAGCAGCGCTGGGTCATTCAGCGGCTTGTCGGGTGCAAAGTAGGGAAGACCGAGCAGGGAATATTTGTTGATTCCCAGCGTGTGGTACGGCAGAAAATGAATGTCGCGCACGCCGGGCATTTCATCGGCGGCAAAATCGGTAATCGCTTTAATGGAGGCGGTATCAGCGTTGAAGCCCTGAATCAGCGGCACGCGCAGGGTGACTTTTTTGCCGGCTGCCGACAGGCGTTTCAGGTTATCGAGTACGCGCCTGGCCGAGCCGTCGGTCCACTGTTTAAAGTGCGCCTCGTCAACGTGCTTGAGGTCGGCGAGGAACAGGTCGATATACGGCAGCGCCGGTTCGAGATAGCGCCACGGCACATGCAGGCAGGTTTCGACCGCCGTGTGGATGCCTTGTTCATGCGCGCTTTTCAGCAGCGTCAGCGCCAGTTCAGGATTCATAAACGGCTCGCCGCCGGAGAGCGTCATGCCGCCGCCGCTGCGATCGTAAAAGGGCTTATCGCGTAGAACGGTCGCCATGATGTCTTCGGCGCTTTTCGCTTCGCCGCAGACGGTCAGCGCCTGCGTTGGGCAACAGTGTGCCAGCGCGTCGAGATGCGTTTGATTCAGCTTTTCGCGATGAATAACCAGGCCGTTAAGGGCACGGGTAATGACCGCAGGCGCCGCCTGTTGACACAGATCGCAGCCCTCAAGGCACAGGCGCGGGTCAAACAGCAGATCCTGTTCACGGGCGCGGCTTTCCGGGTTTTGACACCAGCGACAGCCGAGCGAGCATCCTTTCAGGAAAACCACGGTGCGGATGCCTGGACCATCGTGGGTGGAATAGCGCTGAATGTTGAAAATCATAGCGTGCCCTCATCTTTCGTATAAAGATTAAAATACTTTCGAATGAAAGTTATCTTGACATGCGTCAACTTAAGAAGAGGTTTTGCTGTGGTAGGGTTATTCCATGCTCAATATCACGCTTTAAGGAATCATCATGGAACTCTATCTCGACACCTCTGACGTTGCGGCAGTTAAAAAGCTGGCGCGCGTGTTTCCGCTGGCGGGCGTTACCACCAATCCAAGCATCGTGGCTGCGGGCAAAAAGCCGCTGGATGCGCTGCTGCCGGAGCTGCTTGACGCCATGGGCGGTAAAGGCCGTCTGTTTGCCCAGGTCATGGCGACTACCGCCGATGGCATGGTGGCAGATGCGCATACGCTGCGGGCGATTATTCCGGATCTGGTGGTCAAAGTGCCGGTAACGGCAGAAGGGCTGGCGGCGATTAAAATGCTGAAAGAAGAGGGGATCCCGACCTTAGGCACCGCCGTATACGGCGCCGCGCAGGGGCTGCTGTCGGCGCTGGCGGGTGCAGAATATGTCGCGCCTTATGTCAACCGCGTGGATGCACAAGGCGGCAACGGGATTCAGACGGTGTGCGAATTACAGGATTTGCTGACTCTGCATGCACCGCAGTCGAAAGTGCTGGCGGCCAGTTTCAAAACGCCACGCCAGGCGCTGGATTGCCTGCTGGCGGGCTGTCAGTCGATTACTCTGCCGCTGGACGTGGCGCAGCAGCTGATTAGCTACCCGGCGGTAGACGCGGCGGTGGCGAAGTTTGAGCAGGACTGGCAAACGGCATTCGGACGGACGTCGCTGTAAAAGAAAATACCGGATGGTGGGCAAGCGATTATCGGTTCCCTCTCCCCGTTGGGGAGAGGGTTAGGGTGAGGGGGTTATGCCGAAGCCTGCCCGCACACCTCACACGCTGGGTCACGCATTAGCTTCATCTCTCTGAACTGACAGCGCATCGCGTCATACATCACGATTTTCCCCGCCGCTGGCGTACCGTAATGGGCCAGCACCTTAATGGCTTCCATGGCCTGCATTGCACCGATGACCCCGACCAACGGCGACATTACGCCCGCTTCGACGCAGGTGAGGGCATTGTCGCCGAACAGGCGGCTCAGGCAGCGGTAGCATGGCTCGCCTTCCTGATACGTAAATACCGAAATCTGCCCTTCCATCCGAATCGCCGCGCCGGAAACCAGCGGGACCTTATGGCGGAAGCAGCCCGCGTTGAGCTGGTTGCGAATGGTGACGTTGTCGGTACAGTCGAGCACCAGATCGTGTTCGGCAATCAGCGCCCACAGCTCGTCTTCTTCCAGCAGTGCGTTACGGGCCGCCAGCGTGACGTGCGGGTTAATCCGCGCCAGCGCCGCGCGGGCGGAGTCCACTTTCGGCAGGCCAATCGTGGCATCGCTGTGCAGCGTCTGGCGCTGGAGGTTGGAGAGCGCGACGGTATCGAAATCCAGCAGCGTCAGTTGGCCAATGCCCGCGGCGGCCAGATACTGGGCTGCGGCGCAGCCCAGACCGCCGAGGCCAACGACCAATACGCGCGACGCTTTTAGCTGCTCCTGACCGTCAAAATCAAAGTCGCGCAAAATGATTTGCCGGTTGTAGCGCAGCATTTCGGCATCGCTGAGTTCGACGGCCATTACAGGCCTCCCAGCAGATGGTTAAACGGCTCAACCTCGACCCATTCACCCGCTTCAACGGTGCCGCGTTCGCGCTCCAGCACGATGAAACAGTTGCCCTGGCTGAAGGAGCTGAAAATATGCGAACCCTGGTGGCCGGTGGTGGTAACGGTAAGCTCACCGTTGGCGTCGCGGCTTAGCACGCCGCGCTGGAAGTCGAGACGACCCGGCGATTTCTTCAGTCGACCGGCGGCGCGTACGCGCAGGCGGGGAGCCTGGGTGGCGTGCGTGCTGGCGCTCAGCTTCGCCAGCAGCGGTTGGACCAGCTGATAGAAGGTTAACGCGGCGGAGACCGGGTTACCCGGCAGACCGCAAAACCAGCTGTGGCTCAGCTTACCGAAGGCGAACGGTTTACCCGGCTTGATGGCCAGCTTCCAGAAACCAATTTCGCCGAGCTCGTCGAGGATGGTTTTGGTGTAATCCGCTTCACCCACCGATACGCCGCCGGAGCTGATGACGACGTCGGCCTGTCGATCGGCCTGGACAAAGGTTTCGCGAAGCTGTTCCGGGTTGTCACGGATGATGCCCAGGTTAATGACCTCACAGCCGAGCTGTTCGAGCATCAGGTGTACGGCCAGGCGGTTAGTGTCGTAGATTTGCCCGTCACCCAGCGGCTGGCCCGGCAGCTGCAGTTCATCGCCGGTAGAAAACAGCGCGACGCGGACCTTCCGCACCACGTCGACGTCGGCGATGCCGAGCGACGCCAGCACCGGTAATTCGGCAACGGTAAGGCGCGTCCCTGCGGGGAAGACGACCGCGTCGCGGGCAATGTCTTCACCGCGGCGGCGAATGTTTTGCCCCGGCTTCACGTTGGCGATGAAGCGAATACCGGCGTCGGTCTGCTCGGTTTCCTCCTGCATCACGACGGCATCGCAGCCGGCGGGAACGGGGGCACCGGTCATAATGCGCACGCAGCTGCTGGCAGGCCATTCGCCGTGGAACGGTTGTCCAGCAAAGGCTTTGCCAGCAACGGTCAGCGGCGCCTGTGCGCTAAGATCGGCCAGGCGGACGGCGTAACCGTCCATTGCCGAGTTATCAAAACCGGGTACGTCCAGCGGGGAGATGATATCGCGTGCGGTAATGCGCCCAAACGCCTGCAACAGCGGTACCGTTTCACTTTCCTGAAGTGGGGTAATCCGATCAAGCATCTGTGTGAGCGCCGCATCAAGCGGTATCAGTCCGGCGGTAAAATCCATGGGTAAACTCCTGCGGGAAACGTTCGAATCCGCACATTATGGCAGAAAACCCCCGCAGACTGTATGCCACCTGCGGTGTAGCTTTACATGACGGAAGGCTATTTCTATATTCAAAATTCATATAGGCGCAATGCCACTATAATGATATTTATAAAGAAAATGATGGAAGGGATGGCGTAATGGGCAAGGCAGTCATTGCAATTCACGGCGGTGCGGGGGCCATCAGCCGCCAGCAGATGTCGGCGGAAAAAGAGCGCGAATATGTGACCGCGCTGTCCAGCATTGTGGAACATGCACAAGGGATGCTTGAGGCCGGTGCCAGCGCCCTTGATACGGTGACGGAAGCGGTACGACAGCTCGAAGAGTGCCCGCTGTTTAACGCGGGAATCGGCTCGGTGTTTACCGCCGAGGAAACCCATGAGCTTGACGCCTGCGTGATGGACGGCAACGCGCTGCAGGCGGGGGCCGTGGCGGGCGTGAAACATCTGCGAAACCCCATTCTGGCTGCCAGACTGGTGCTGGAAAAGAGCCCGCACGTGATGCTGATTGGCGAAGGTGCGGAAGCCTTTGCTCAGGCGCAGGGCATGGAGTGGGTGGAGAATTCGCTGTTCTCTACCGACGCGCGCTTTCAACAGCTTGTCGAAGCGCGCAGCAACGGCGCATTTATTCTCGATCACGACGGTGCGCCGCTCGATGAGCGTCATAAGATGGGGACCGTCGGTGCCGTCGCGCGGGATATCAACGGCAACCTTGCCGCCGCCACCTCGACCGGCGGAATGACCAATAAGCTTCCAGGGCGGGTGGGCGACAGCCCGCTGGTGGGGGCGGGCTGCTATGCCAACAATGCCAGCGTTGCCGTTTCTTGTACCGGCACCGGTGAGGTGTTTATCCGCACGCTGGCGGCGTACGATATTGCGGCATTAATGGAGTACGGCAACCTGAGTCTGCTGGAGGCCTGCGAGCGGGTTGTGATGGAAAAACTGCCGGCGCTCGGCGGCAGCGGCGGGTTGATTGCTATCGACCGCGAAGGCAACGTCGTGCTGCCGTTCAACAGTGAAGGGATGTATCGTGCCTGGGCCTACGCCGGCGATACGCCTACGATTGGTATTTACCGGGAATAAAAGGAGCAACCGTGCCGCATGCCGATGAGCTTGATGTAACCCAGGTGCTGAGCGTTCAGAACCTGAACGTGGCGTTTCGCCAGGATAAGCAGCCCGTGCGTGCCGTACATCAGCTCTCTTTTCATCTCAATCGGGGCGAAACGCTGGCGATTGTCGGCGAGTCCGGCTCGGGGAAATCCGTGACGGCGCTGGCGCTGATGCGGCTGCTGGAGCAATCCAACAGCGACGTCCACTGTGACCAGATGCTGCTGCGTCGGCGTAACCGTGAGGTCATTGCGCTTGCGGAGCAAACGCCCGCGCAGATGCGCCGCGTGCGTGGCGCCGATATGGCGATGATTTTTCAGGAGCCGATGACTTCACTCAATCCGGTATTTACCATCGGTGAGCAGATCGCCGAATCTATTCGGCTGCATCAGGGACTAGGGCGCGAAGAGGCGCTGGCCGAGGCGAAAAAAACGCTCGATAACGTGCGCATCCCCGAAGCGCAGACCATGCTGTCGCGCTACCCGCATCAGCTTTCCGGCGGTATGCGCCAGCGGGTGATGATTGCCATGGCGCTGTCGTGTCGCCCGGCGGTGCTGATTGCCGATGAACCGACCACCGCGCTCGATGTGACCATTCAGGCGCAAATTCTTCAGCTTATCGACGTGCTGCAAAAAGAGATGTCGATGGGGGTTATTTTTATCACCCATGATATGGGGGTGGTGGCTGAAATCGCCGATCGGGTGCTGGTGATGCATCAGGGCGAGGCGGTTGAGACCGGCCGCGTTGAAGATATCTTTAACGCGCCGCAGCATCCCTACACGCGTCGTCTGCTCGCCGCGGTGCCCCGTCTGGGCGCAATGCGCGGCAGCGCGTTGCCGAAAAGCTTTCCGGATCTGAACGCGTCGGCACCTCCGCCGCCGCCGCAAAATACGGTAGTGAGCGGTGACCCGATACTCAAGGTTCGTAACCTGGTCGCGCGTTTCCCGCTGCGCGGCGGCCTGCTAAACCGTATTACCCGCGAAGTGCATGCGGTGGAAAACGTCAGTTTTGATTTATGGCCCGGCGAGACGCTGGCGCTGGTCGGCGAGTCCGGTAGCGGCAAGTCGACCACCGGACGGGCGCTGCTGCGGCTGGTGGAATCACAACAGGGCGCTATTACATTTAACGGCGAGCGAATTGACGGCCTTTCCGCCAGCCAGCTTCAGCCGCTGCGGCGCGATATTCAGATTATCTTCCAGGACCCCTATGCTTCTCTGGACCCACGTCATACCGTCGGTTTTTCGATTATGGAGCCGCTGCGGGTGCACGGTGTGCTGCAGGGGGAGGCGTTGCAGCAGCGCGTGGCGTGGCTGCTGGAGCGGGTGGGGCTGCTCCCGGAACATGCCTGGCGCTATCCGCACGAGTTTTCCGGCGGCCAACGTCAGCGTATCTGCATTGCGCGCGCGCTGGCGCTGGAGCCGAAGGTGGTAATTGCCGATGAGTCCGTGTCGGCGCTGGACGTCTCTATCCGCGCGCAGATTATTAATCTGCTGATGTCGCTCCAGCGCGAAATGGGTATCGCCTTCTTGTTTATTTCTCACGACATGGCGGTCGTGGAGCGTATTAGCCATCGCGTGGCGGTGATGTACCGCGGCCGCATTGTGGAAATTGGCCCGCGGCGCGCTATTTTTGAGGATCCGCAGCATCCGTATACCCGTAAGCTGCTGGCCGCCGTGCCGGTCGCTGACCCGGCGCACCGGCGACCGCAGCGCGTACTGCTGTCCGACGAGCTGCCGGGCAATATCTATAAGCGGGGCGAAGAGGTAGAAACGACCGGTTTGCAACAGGTTTCACCTGGGCACTACGTGGCCCGCGAACCGGTAAGCAGTGCGCTGATAAACCGATAATAAAACCATAGGCAGGGGACAATATGACACAACGCATTTCAGGTAAATGGCTGGTTGCTCTGGGGATAGCCTCGGCGCTGGCCGCCGCTCCCGCGTTCGCGGCAAAAGATGTTGTGGTCGCGGTTGGTTCTAATTTCACCACTCTCGACCCGTATGATGCTAACGACACGCTGTCGCAGGCGGTAGCAAAATCCTTCTACCAGGGGCTGTTTGGCCTGGATAAAGAGATGAAGCTGAAAAACGTGCTGGCCGAAAGCTACAGCGTGTCTGATGATGGCAAGGTCTACACCGTGAAGCTGCGTCAGGGGGTGAAGTTCCAGGATGGCACCGATTTCAACGCCGAGGCGGTGAAGGTTAACCTCGATCGCGCCAGCAATCCGCAAAGCCATCTCAAGCGCTACAACCTGTACAAGAATATTGATAAGACCGAAGTCGTCGACCCGCAGACGGTGAAAATCACCCTCAAGCAGCCATTCTCGGCGTTTATCAATATTCTCGCCCACCCGGCGACGGCGATGATTTCGCCTGCGGCGCTGAAAAAATACGGCAACGAGATTGGCTTCCACCCGGTAGGTACCGGGCCGTATCAGCTGGATACCTGGAACCAGACCGATTTTGTGAAGGTCAGCAAATTTGCCCACTACTGGCAAAAAGGGCTGCCGAAGCTGGACTCGATTACCTGGCGTCCGGTTGTCGACAACAATACGCGCGCCGCGATGCTGCAAACCGGCGAAGCGCAGTTCGCCTTCCCGATCCCTTACGAGCAGGCCGCGCTGTTGGCGAAAAACAGCCAGCTTGAGCTGGTGGCCAGCCCGTCAATCATGCAACGCTACATCAGCATGAACGTGACGCAAAAACCGTTTGATAATCCGAAAGTGCGCGAGGCCATCAACTACGCGATCAACCGCCAGGCGCTGGTGAAGGTCGCTTTTGCGGGATACGCAACGCCGGCGACCGGCGTGGTGCCACCGTCGATTGCCTACTCAACGCAATATCAGCCATGGCCGTATGACCCGGCGAAAGCGCGCGAGCTGTTAAAAGAGGCGGGTTACCCGAACGGTTTTAGCACCACGCTGTGGTCATCGCATAACCACAGTACCGCGCAGAAGGTGCTGCAGTTCACCCAGCAGCAGCTGGCACAGATTGGTATCAAGGCGCAGGTGACGGCGATGGACGCCGGTCAGCGTGCGGCGGAAGTGGAAGGTAAGGGCCAGAAAGAGAGCGGCGTGCGCATGTTCTACACCGGCTGGTCGGCATCGACCGGCGAAGCTGACTGGTCGCTGTCGCCGCTGTTTGCCTCATCAAACTGGCCGCCAACCCAGTTCAACACTGCATTCTACAGCAACCCGCAGGTTGATAAAGACCTGGCCGCTGCGCTGCAAACCACCGACGGCAGCGAAAAAGCGCGGCTGTATAAAGACGCCCAGGATATCATCTGGAAAGAGTCGCCGTGGGTGCCGCTGGTAGTGGAAAAACTGGTTTCAGCGCACAGTAAGTCATTGTCTGGGTTCTATATTATGCCGGATACTGGATTTAGCTTTGACGATGCGGATTTGAAGTAAGCGACCTTACCCTGCGTCATGATGGCGCAGGGGATGCGCGGCAAGGAGAGTCATGCTCAACTATGTGATGAAACGCCTGCTCGGCCTGATCCCCACGCTGTTTATCGTGGCCGTGCTGGTGTTTTTGTTTGTCCATATGCTGCCCGGCGACCCGGCGAGGCTGATTGCCGGGCCCGAGGCGGATGCGCAGGTGATTGCCATGGTGCGCCAGCAGCTGGGGCTGGATCAACCGCTGTATGTGCAGTTCTGGCACTACATTAGTCACGCCGTGCAGGGTGATTTTGGCACGTCGATGGTGTCACGACGCCCGGTATCAGAAGAGATTGCCAGCCGTTTTCTGCCGACGCTATGGCTCACGCTTGCCAGCATGAGCTGGGCGGTAATATTTGGCATGGGGGCGGGAATTGCCGCCGCCGTCTGGCGTAACCGCTGGCCGGATAGGCTCGGGATGGCGCTGGCGGTGACCGGCATCTCGTTCCCGGCCTTTGCGCTGGGTATGCTGCTGATGCAAATTTTCTCCGTCGAGCTGGGCTGGCTGCCGACGGTGGGGGCTGACAGCTGGCGGCACTACATATTACCGTCGTTGACGCTGGGGGCCGCTGTGGCCTCGGTGATGGCGCGATTTACCCGCGCCTCGTTTGTTGATGTGCTGAATGAAGACTATATGCGCACCGCGCGCGCCAAAGGGGTGAGCGAGAAATCGGTAGTGCTCAAGCACGGGCTGCGTAACGCTATGATCCCGGTGGTGACAATGATGGGCCTCCAGTTTGGCTTTTTGCTCGGTGGCTCGATTGTGGTCGAGAAAGTGTTTAACTGGCCGGGGCTCGGGCGCCTGCTGGTGGACTCCGTCGAGATGCGCGACTACCCGGTGATTCAGGCCGAGGTGCTGCTGTTTTCGCTGGAGTTTATTCTTATTAACTTAGTGGTCGATGTGCTTTACGCCGCCATTAACCCGGCTATCAGGTATAAATAACGTGCGATTATTCAACTGGCGCCGACAAGCCGTTCTTAACGCCATGCCGATCGTGCAAGCAGACGCTCGCCGCACGCCGTGGCGCGAGTTCTGGCGGCGTTTTCGTCAGCAGCCGGTGGCGATGGCTGCGGGCATTTTTGTCCTGCTATTGATCGTTGTGGCGATCATCGCCCCGTGGATTGCACCGTTCGATGCGGAAAACTACTTTGACTATGACAGGCTTAACGACGGACCGTCGTTGATCCACTGGTTCGGCGTCGACTCGCTGGGGCGCGATATTTTCAGCCGCGTCCTGGTCGGAGCGCAAATATCCCTCACCGCAGGCGTATTTGCGGTGCTGATGGGTTCGCTGATAGGCACCGTTCTTGGCCTGCTGGCGGGGTATTATGAAGGCTGGTGGGACCGCATCATCATGCGCGTTTGCGACGTGCTGTTTGCCTTTCCCGGCATTCTGCTGGCGATTGCGGTGGTGGCGATTATGGGTAGCGGGATGACCAACGTCATTATTGCCGTGGCCATATTTTCCGTTCCCGCCTTTGCCCGCCTGGTGCGTGGCAACACGCTGGTGCTCAAGCAGCAAACCTTTATTGAATCGGCGCGCAGCATTGGCGCCAGCGACAGCGTGATTATCTTCCAGCATATTCTGCCAGGCACCGTGTCATCCATTGTGGTGTATTTCACGATGCGTATCGGGGTGTCGATTATCTCCGCCGCCAGCCTGTCATTCCTGGGCCTCGGCGCTCAGCCGCCGACGCCGGAGTGGGGCGCAATGCTCAACGAAGCGCGCGCCGATATGGTGATTGCGCCACACGTCGCGATATTCCCGGCACTGGCGATTTTCCTGACGGTGCTGGCGTTTAACCTCCTGGGCGATGGGCTGCGCGACGCGCTCGATCCGAAGCTGAAGGGGTAGTCCCTGCGACAGGTTGCTGGCGTCACGGGCAGCCTGTTCCTTCTCCTTATGTTCTGGAAGAGCGACTTTGTCGCTCATCACAATCCGCTCTCTTTTTTTGACGCTTCTCGCTTTTTTCCCTGCCTCCGGAAGAAGGCATTTCCTCCTGTGGGCGGAAAACGCCGCTCAGACTGCGAGGGCAGGAAGTCTTAGTATCGACCTAACCTAATCGGGACTAAACGCATGGAGAGGTAGGTCAATGCTCATTGCTCGGGACAACATTTTTCTCAACCAGCCTTTTATCGATAAGCAGTCGGTCTTTCGCTTTCTCGCTCACCACGCTGTGGCGCAGGGGTGGGCCGACAGCGCGCAGAACATTGAGGCCGATCTGTGGACGCGCGAGAACCAATATTCCACCGGCTTTGAAAGCCAGATTGCTATCCCTCATGCGAAAACCGCCAACGTCTCGCAGGCCGGGGTGATCTTTATTCGCCTGCAGCAGCCGATTGCCTGGGAAAGCCTCGACGATCAGCCTGTACAGATTATTTTCGGCCTGCTGGTGCCTGAAGCGGGGGCACCGCTTTTGCATTTACAGATCATCAATAGCCTTGCCTGCCAAATCGTTGAGGACGATTTCAGAGCGTTTTTATTTTCTGCCAAAGATGAAGACGAATTGTTTCACTTTATGCAGTCACGTATCGAAATAAAGGAGCAGAGATGAACATAGTTGGAGTGACCTCCTGTATCGCTGGTCTGGCCCATACGCCGATGGCCGCAAAATCGCTGGAAAAAGAGGGTGCCCGCCTTGGCCACAAGGTCAGTATTGAGCAGCAGGGCGCAATGGGAATCCTGGATCGCCTGCCGGAACAGGCGATTGCCGAGGCCGATTTTGTGCTGATTGCTGCCGACCGGACCATTGAAGAAGAGGCTCGTTTCGCCGGGAAAACGGTGATTCGGGTAAAAATTGGCCAATGCGTCACTCATGCCGCTGATGTGATTAGCAAATGCGTCGCGGCGGTTGAGGCGCGCCGCAACGCATAAAACTGCCGGGGTAATGTCATGAAAAAGATAATGATAGACATAAAAAACCACGTAATGACCGGCATTTCTTTTGCGCTGCCGGTCATTATTGCCGGTTCGCTGATGGTCGCGGTGGCCAAAATACTCGGCCTGATTGTTGGCGAATCCAATCTTGATGCCTTCGCCAAAAGTGACGGACTCATGAACTGGCTGTATCTGACCCAGGATGTCGGTTTCAAAATCATTGGTCTGATGAACTACGTACTGGGCGCCTATGTCGCTTATTCGGTAGCGGGTAAGAAAGGACTGGCGGCCGGTTTTACTGCCGGGCTGATTGCCTCCATAACCGGCTCAGGGTTTCTGGGGGCGGTACTTGGCGGTCTGCTGGCGGGCTATTCGGCGGAGTGGGTAGGACGCAAAATTCGCATTACCGGTTCAGCTTCTAGCTCGGTACCGCTGATTATTTTGCCGTTTATCACCGTTGGCCTGCAGGTTGTGGTGATGCTGCTGTTGCTCGGCGATGCGCTTAGCTGGATTAACGCTGCGCTGATGGGCTGGGTACAGCAGATGACGGAAGACGGTACCAGTACCGTGATGCTGGCGGCGGTGCTGGGCGGGATGATCTGCTTCGATCTCGGCGGCCCGGTCAACAAAGCCGCTTGGGGTACCGCCAACGTGCTGTTTCTGAGCGGCGTTTATCTGCCTGCTATCCTGGTGAATGTGGCGATTATTATTCCACCGCTGGGCTACGCTGTCGCACGTTTCCTGCGGCCCAACAACTTCAACCAGACCCTGAAAGAGGCGGGCAACGGTGCGGTCATTATGGGTATCCTCGGCATTTCTGAAGGCGCAATTCCGTTTACGTTGCGTAACCCCGCGCGGCTCATTCCCGTTAACGTGTTAGCCGGGGCGCTGGGCGCGATGACAGTCGCGTTGTTCAAGGCTTATCCGATCATGCCACCGCTCGGTGGGCTGTACGGCGGTTTCACCGTTGGTCATCCGTGGGCCTATTTTCTCGGCGCGCTCGTTGGCACCCTGGTGATAGCCTTTGGCGCCAATTTACTGGTGAATTTTAACGATGAAGAACGGGTAGAAACCGGCGATATATCGACGGTCAGCGATGAAATAGACATTAAATTTGATTGATTTGGGCCTGTGACGGAAGGGAGAGCGGGATGAAAGAGAAAGTGGTACATATTTACAGCCATACGCACTGGGATCAGGAGTGGTATTTCACTTCATCGCGCTCGCGGATTTACCTCTTGCATCACGTGAAGAATGTACTGCGCGTGCTGGAGGAGAATCCCGATTTTTCATGTTATCTACTGGATGCGCAAAGTGCTCTTATCGAAAGTTATCTGCAGTGGGCGCCGGAAGATAAAGCGCGACTGAGCGCCTTGGTAGCGGCAAAACGCCTGCTGACCGGACCCTGGTATACGCAAACCGATCAATTGGTGGTTCACCAGGAATCGGTGGTACGCAACCTGTGGTATGGAATGCGCGTAGCCGATGAATCCGGCGGGAGCATGAAGCTAGGCTACGTACCGGACTGCTTCGGTCAGGGCGGTAATATGCCGCAAATTTACCGGCAGTTCGGTATTCGCCACGCCTTGTTCTGGCGGGGCATCGCCGACAACACACTTCATGAGACCGAATTTTGCTGGCAGGGGGATAACGGCGATACGGTATTTGCCGTGCAGATGCCGTGGGGGTATCACTATGGCGGTTTGCTGGATGAAACACCGGATACCATGGCGGCGTTCCTGCAGGCAAAGATGGCACCGATAGAAGCGCGCAGCGCCCGGACGAATCTGCTGTATCCGCACGGTTTCGATCAAGCGCCGATTCGTGAGAATCTGCCGGATCTGGTGCGTCAGTTCAACGCCTGCGACGACGAGCGCCGTTATCAAATTAGTAGCCCGCTCGATTTTATCACCGTGTTGGAGAAAGAGGCCGCTGGTGATGTCCGTACGCTTCATGGGGAACTGACGGAAGGTAAACACTCCAGGGTACATAAGACGATCTTTTCCTGCCGGGCCGACCTGAAGCGGCTTAACAACGACATTGAGGCTCTGCTGGTCAATACTCTGGAGCCGGTTTTGGCCATCAGCCGTAGCCTGGGACACGACTACCCCGCCCGCGCGGTAGCGGATATCTGGAAGCTGATGTTTTTCAATGCTGCCCACGACAGTATTGGTGGCTGCAACAGCGACGAAACGAACCGTGATATTGCCGCTCGCTATAAGCAGGCGCACGATCTCGCCAGTAATCTGCTCGAGCTGCATACCCGGCAAATCGCCATTCGTACCCCGCGTGAGCACGATTATACTTTTAGCGTATTTAACCCATTGACCGCACCCGCTGCGCCACAGATTACCTTTGAAGCGTGGCTACCGGGCACGCCGTTTATTTTACGCGATGCCGCAGGCCACGCGCTGCCGTATGTGATTGAGGCGCAGACGGATCTGACCGACTATGTGCTGAATCAGACTATTCGCCTTAACCCCGGTCAGCCTTACCATAAGCCAGAGCGAGTGTACCGCAGCAAAGTGACGGTGAGCAGCAGCGCGCTGCCCGCGCTGGGCTATACCCGCTGGTACGCAGACTTCAGTGCCGACGGTGCAAGCCAGACTCAGAGTGATACGCGGTCATGGATTGAAAATGACTATTATCGTATTGATGTAGAGGAAAATGGTCTGCTGACCGTGACCGACAAAGCCAGCGGGAAACGCTACGCCCGGCAGATGTTGCTGGTAGAAAACGGCGATGACGGCGACGCCTACAACTATTCGCCGCCACGCCACGACAGGCAGGTCACGTCGGAAGGTTGTCTCAACGGCCTGGACCGCGAGCGCAACGCGCTGCGACAAACGCTGCGTCTGCGCTATCGGATGCCAGTGCCGATTGACCTGGAAGCGCGAGCACGCG
Source organism: Kluyvera genomosp. 2 (assembly GCF_036759865.1). NCBI lineage: Bacteria > Pseudomonadati > Pseudomonadota > Gammaproteobacteria > Enterobacterales > Enterobacteriaceae > Kluyvera > Kluyvera genomosp. 2. The sequence continues at coordinate 198,562 of NZ_JAPKIA010000004.1, read as the reverse complement.
GCGTTTTCGATGGCGTCATGCCGGTCACCGTCGAGGTTATGTTGCAGCAGGATGCCCTAATCCGCTTCACCGCCGAGGTCGATAATCAGGTGCTGAGCCATCGGCTGTGCGTGCATTTTGCAACGGATATTCTGGCAAATGTCTCCTGCGCCGATCGGCTGTTTGGCGCTGCCACGCGGCCGGTGCAGCTAAGCAACTCGCTGCGGGTGTGGGAACAAGAGGAATGGCATGAGAAGCCGATAGCGATAGAACCGATGCAAAGTTACGTTAACCTGCACGACGAGAACCACGGTTTTACGCTGCATACCAACGGCGTGCGCGAGTATGAAATTGTCGGCGACCGTTTTGACACGATCGCCGTCACCTTGTTCCGCTCGTTTGGCTACATGGGTAAAGCCAATCTCCTTTATCGTCCTGGTCGGGCGTCGGGAGAGACGGTTGTTGCCACGCCGGATGCCCAGCTATTGGGGACGCTCTCGTTCAGCTTCAGCTGGCGCATCTACCGCGGGGCATTTGATGACGCGCAGCACGCGCGGCTGTCGAAGACCTTAATGACCACGTTCCCCGTCTATCAGGACAGCGATTTTCTGAACGGCCGTCTGCGGTTTTGCCTTAGTGATGAAATACGTTGTTACCCGCATGAGTACAGCCTGCTGACACTGCCTGATGGGCCACAGGATGCACTGCTGAGCGTGGTGAAGTGCGCCGAGCGGGGGAGCGGCTTAGTATGCCGCTTCTATAACCCGCACCTTGAAACGCCGGTGTTGATTCCGCCGCTGAAAAATGCGCACTGTGTGCTACTGGACGAGCAGACGCCGGCGCAGGAGAGAGCGACGCTTAAGCCGAACGATGTGCAGACGCTGTATGTAGCAATCGCCTGAAGAGGGAAAGATGAGACTGTTCACCAATAAGCGAGTCAGAGATATTTTTATCCAGATCGCGCAGGGTACGGCGACGCAGGTGTCGCTCGCTAAAGCCATGAATGTCTCAACGCGGACGATTCGCAGCGATCTCAAAACGCTTAGTGACATCGTTGGCGAAGCGGGCAACCGTCTCATCTACGATCGTAAAACGGGCTTTTCGATTCAGGTTGATAACCCGGCTGGCCACCACACGCTGCTTGAACAATCGCAAAAACCGTGGAAAGAATCACGGGCGACCGGAGAGCGGCGCCGTGCGCTGCTTACGGCGTTGCTGCGGCAAGAGGCGGAGGTGTCGTTGGAGATTCTGGAGTCGACATGGTTTATTAGTCTGTACACCTTGCGTAACGACATCACCCTGCTGAAACGCCACTTTGCACTCTACGACATTGTCATTCACAGTGAAGGTGCCGATTGCTATAAACTTCAAGGCAGCGAGATGGCGCTGCGCCGCTGTATTTATGACCATTTGCTGCGGGCGAAAGAGGCGGATGATGAATATGCTGCGCTGTTTGATACGCTTGCCCCAATATCGGAGATTAAGCAGGCGTTGGGTGGGTATGTGGTTGAGCGTGGGCTGCAGCTGAGCGATGTTAATCTGCGCTTCTTTACCCTGATTTGCGCTATTAGCGCGGGGCGGATACGGCAAGAGCACTGGTTGTTGGAGGCGTCTTTCGACGCCGGGGATCGGCTATTTAACTCCGCCGCTGAAGATATTTTCCACCTGCTAAATGGTGCAACCTCAGCCGTGCTCAGCAGTGAAGTCAGTTACCTGGCGATGCACCTTGCGGCGTTTTGTACACACGCGGCTTCCGTGTCGGCGGTGAATCCTGATGGCGACGCCGCCGAACTGACGATCATGAACCATTTTCTCAGCTACGTCAGCGCATCCTGGTTTTGCGATGTTTTCTACGACGATGTATCCCGCGCCAGCCTGCTGAGCCATATTAAAGCGATGCGCATTCGGGTAAACCACGGAATTACGATTATCAACCCGCTCATCGAGCAGATAAAGCGCCACTACCCGCTGATGTACGAAATGACCCTGGCGGTTTTCAGCGAGCTGGAACATTTTTTCTCTGGCCCCATAAGCGATGATGAAATTGGGTATCTGGTCATGCACATTGGCGCCATTCTGGAAGAGACACATCTCAAGAACGCCGATTGTACCCTGAGCGCGCTGGTGGTCAGTGAGCAGGGCGGTGCACCGGCCAGGTTGGTATGCCAGAAAATAATCCGCATGTATCCACAGTTGGCGATTGCGCGCTGTATCTCGGTGGAGCAGTACAATGCCGCCGAGTATATTGACGAAAATCTGGTCATTAGCCTGGTGGCGGTGACGGAGAAAAACCGGCGGGTGATTCATCTGCCGCCTTTACCCGAACGCTGGCAGTTGGAAAATATGAAGTATTTTCTGAACGCACAATCGCCGCCGCCGCCGACCATGGCGAACTATTTCTCTGCCGAACACTTTTTTATATTTACCGACTGCCCCCATGATAAAGCGTCGCTGATGCAGTTTCTCTGCGCCGGGCTCGTGCGTCAGGGGCGGGTGGATGAACACTATCTGCCATCCGTGCTGGAGCGGGAGAGCCGGGCTTCAACGCTGCTGGATGACAAAATGGCTATCCCGCATCCGCTGGGGCTAGTGGCGTTGAGCACCATGGTGACCGTTGCGGTATTTCCGCAGGGGATTGAGTGGGATGAGGGAAAAACGGTGAAGCTGGTATTTATGCTGGCCATCAGCGAGGATGCCTTCGTCGATAGTATGCTGATATATGACTATCTGACCAACATTCTTGATGATGATGTGATTGACGCGTTGAGCCAGTGCACAAGCTATGCGGCGTTTATGGCGCTGTCGCAGAAGTACTTTTTGTAGTATTTATCCTGAATCATGCCTTTCCCCTGCGGGGAAAGGCATGCTGAAATTACACCCGGCTGCCCCACAGGTCGTATTCGTCGGCGTTTTCTACCTTCACACGCACGACGTCGCCCGGCTTCACGTTGCTTTCGCCGTTCAGGTATACCGCGCCATCGATTTCCGGAGCGTCGGCCATGCTGCGGCCAATCGCGCCTTCTTCGTCGACTTCGTCAATCATAACCAGAATTTCGCGGCCGACTTTCTCCTGCAAACGCTCAGCAGAGATCTGCTGCTGCAGCTGCATGAAGCGGTTCCAGCGTTCTTCCTTAATGTCATCCGGTACCTGGTCCGGCAGATCGTTGGCGGAGGCGCCGTCAACCGGGCTGTACTGGAAGCAGCCGACGCGGTCGAGACGGGCTTCCTTCAGGAAGTCGAGCAGCATCTGGAAATCTTCTTCCGTCTCGCCCGGGAAGCCGACGATAAAGGTCGAACGCAGGGTCAGCTCTGGGCAAACTTCGCGCCACTGCTTAATACGTGCCAGCTGGCGGTCAACGGCACCCGGGCGTTTCATCAGTTTCAGAATACGCGGGCTGGCGTGCTGCAGCGGGATATCGAGATACGGCAGGATTTTGCCTTCTGCCATCAGCGGGATGACATCATCAACGTGCGGATACGGATAAACGTAGTGCAGACGGACCCAGACGCCCAGTTTAGCCAGCTGTTCGCACAGGCTGGCCATGCTGGTTTTCACCGGTTCACCGTTGTGGAAGCCGGTGCGGTGCTTCACGTCAACGCCATAGGCGGAGGTATCCTGAGAAATCACCAGCAGCTCTTTCACGCCGGCATCAACCAGACGTTTCGCTTCGGCAAGCACTTCACCAATGGGACGGCTTACCAGATCGCCGCGCATAGATGGGATGATGCAGAATGCGCAGCGGTGGTTACAGCCTTCAGAAATTTTCAGATAGGCGTAATGGCGCGGCGTCAGCTTAACGCCCTGTTCCGGCACCAGGCTCAGGAACGGGTTGTGCTGAGGCTTCGGTGCGTAGTGGTGTACGTGTTCCAGCACCTGCTCGTAGCTGTGCGGACCGGTAATTTCCAGTACCTTCGGGTGCACTTCGCGAATTTGATCTTCTTTAGCACCGAGGCAGCCGGTCACAATCACCTTGCCGTTTTCTTTCAGCGCTTCGCCGATAGCTTCCAGGGATTCCTGGACTGCGCTGTCGATAAAGCCGCAGGTGTTGACGATAACCATGTCGGCGTCATCGTAGCTGGGCACGACGTCATAGCCTTCAGTACGCAGTTCGGTCAGGATGCGTTCGGAATCCACGAGGTTTTTCGGGCAGCCTAAAGATACAAAGCCAATTGTGGGCTGGCGATGAGGTGATTTGTCTGACATATGTACATTGCTCAAAAGTTGGGGCCAGGAAAAGCGGGGATTCTACCATGATGGTAGGAAAACTATACGTCAATAATACGCGATGAACGCTGATGATGCAGGCGAAGAAAATCGCCAGCAGCATCAGCGGAGAAGGGCCGCCGACCTGGATAGGACTACGGTTTTGTCACCGTGTCTCCCCGGACAATAAAGGGGATAGAGTCGCGAAGCGACGGGTTGACGGTACCGCTGTGATCAAGCCCTTCATAAATATGCACTTCCGTTTGGGTACCTGCGGCTTTAACGGCGTCGGAGAAGCGCATCTGCATGGCGGTGGGGACATTGATATCGACGCTGCCAATGCCAATAAATACCGGATGCTGAATATGCATCGTTGGATACAGCATGGTGTTGATACCCGCACTCAGCAGGGATTCAATGGCCGGTTTCAGCGTATTGCCGGCGTTAAGACCGGCCTGCATGGTTTTTTCCGTCAGCGGCGTAATACACAGATTTTTCGCCTGTTCCAGCAGGGGGAGCGCGCTGTCCTGGAAATAATCTGACGGCTTCAGCGACGGGTCTGCGTCGGCGGCCGCAAGGTAGATATAGAAAATATAGGGGATTTTAGGATCACCGGCCTGCGCATTGCCTGCACTCGCAGGTGGCAGAATATCCGCTGCGGTGGTGTTGGCGGCAAAATACGGCGTGCCGGTCAGCACCGTTGAACGGATGTTCAGCTCAGGTGCGTACTGCGGCTGAAAACCTGCGCTTGAAAATGCCGCATGTGCGCCCTGCGATTGGCCTACAAGAATGAGTTCATTTTTCAGTGGAAACTGGTGCAGCGCGGCCCGAACGCCGTCCAGTATGCTCCACGCTTCCCCACGGGCATTCAGATAATGGTGCACGCCCTCCGAGCCGAGCCCGGCGTAGTCCGGCGCCACGATGGCGTAGCCCAGAGAAAGCCAGGTGTTGAGATACTGCTTGTCTCTTGCCGTGCGTTCATTGAGCGAGGGGGCGCACTGATTGGCGACGCCAACGGTACCATGCGCCCAAACAACCACCGGCCATCCGCCTTCCGGCGTTTTCCCTTTGGGAAGAAATACCGCCGCAGAGTCGATGCGTGACGAATGCCCGTCCACGCCGCTGCGCGAAGGGTAGTGCATCAGATATTGCTGGGCGGCTTCGCTCAGCCCGTGATTGGCGCTCAGCGTGGTAATACTTTCACGGCTTTTGGTGTCCGTCGGCGCCGCAATGGCGGGAGCGACGCTAACCGACAAGAGCAGTAATGCGGACGCGCCAGCCCGCAGCTTTTCCTGAAGTAACATTCATTACATCCTTTTCTGTAGCCTGAATAGTCACAGTGTAGTCGGCGATGCGTGAACGCAGGGTCAATCAAATCAGGATAGTACGGGAAGGCGCAGGGGCCGCTTTTCTGCTGTCAGTCGCGTCGTGAAGTTGTTTCATTGTTAAATATGTTGCAAATAATGAATTGTTGATGTCGCGCAGTATTTTGTACGTTAAGTAATCACATAATGAAAATGCCAATGGGTGGCAAGGGAGGTAAATGCATGACGGAAAGCAAACTGAAACGCAAGCTGGTGAGGCGGCTCATTAGCGCGCGGATTGACCTTGATGCCTATTTGCAGCTGCGGAAGGCTAAAGGGTATATGTCAGTCGGTGAAAACGATCATCTGCGTACTAACCTGCTCGAACTGTGTGGCGAACTGCGCGAAAACGCGGTGGCTTTGAAATTGTGCACTTCGCTAAATGAACTTGAAACAATGCGGCAGGCGGGCGAGGCAATGGCCTCCGCTGCGGTCTGTCTGATGAGCGGGCGCTATGACTGCCCCGCCTATATTGCGGTTAACGTCGAAACGCTGGAACGCTGCCTGACGGCGTTGACAAAAAGTATCCATAAACTGGAGGCCGAGTCTCACGCAGTGCAGGTCTGAAATCAGGGGGAGGTGACTCCCCCTGTATTGTGATGGTTAGCACGGGAATTCGGCATAGGGCGCGAGATAACCGTGTGGATCCGTTTTCCGGCAGTAGGCCTTAATGGGTAATGGATCTTCGGCACGCATCTGCCAGATAGCGAGCCATTGCAGCATTGTTGAGCGCACGTCGCTCAGCGTCGGGTCGTTCCAACGGTTATGTAGCTCAAAGGGATCGTCAGCAATGTTAAACAGGCGAAACTCGCCGGTCATGCTGGCGAACAGTGACCAGTCGCCGCTGCGAATTTTGCGATGTCGACCGCTTTGCGTGATGGCATTCAGTTCATCAAGCCGCGGTATGTTCTCGCCATCATCCCACATAATGCCCGGATGCGAGTGCATTGGAATATCGTCGGCGGTGTAGGGCAGCCCGCCAAATCCCTGCTCGATATAGACGCTGGCAAACTCGGCTTCCGGCCATGACTCACCGCGCAGCATCGGCAGCAGGCTGCGTCCCTGCACGCTCAGCGGCAGCGGCTGGGCCATAGCTTCGCAGAAGGTGGGCATCATATCCGCTAATGAGACAAAAGCGTGTTGTCGCTGCTGTACGATGCCGTCACCGCTCACGATCAGCGGAATGCGGGCAAGCATCTCCGGTATCTCCGCGCCTTTACGCAACAGACCAAATGCGCCGACATAATCGCCGTGATCGGCGGTTATGGCCAATAAGCGCGCACGTTGCTGGTGGCGGTGAGCCAATCCTTCATGCAGCCGTTTTACCTGATCGTCAATCAGTCGCAGCATACCGCAGTAGTTAGCGCGCGCCCGTGCGATGTGATGATCGTAATTTGGGTCCGACTCAACGCCAATGTCGTGCAGGTAGTGCCAGGCAAAAGATTGGTTGGCCCGATCGTTGGCGTCTGGGAAAAGCGGCGGCAGGCTGTCGGGGGGAAACAGCGAAAACCACGGTTCCGGCACCTGGTAAGGGTTGTGCGGTTCGGGGAAGGAGACAACCAGCAGCAGCGGTTTATCCGCCGGTTGCTGGTTGGCCCACGCCAGCGCCCGTGACACGATACGGAATTGGTTTTGCTCTTCGACCGGGAACGGCGTGGCCTGGATGGCAGTGCGGTGGCGCAGGTCGTGCAGCCACTGTTCAAAAGCGGTCCATTCACTCTCGGGCACCACGCGGCCTTCGTGTGAAAACTCATCCCAATAGTCGACGTCGCTGGCCGACAGCCAGGTATGGTTTTTCCCGACCATCGCGGTGGCGTAGCCCGCGCGACGCGCGACGGCAAACAGGTTTTCACCCGGCACCGCCAGCTCCGCCGCCGAGTTTTCTACCACCCGATGCGCCGATGGATAGCGGCCAGTAAACAGGCTGGTGCGCGCCGGGCAGCACAGCGGGGCGGTAGTGTAGGCGCGGTCAAAACAGGCACCGTCCTGCGCCAGCGCATCCATAAACGGGGTGGTGTCGAGGGGGAAACCTTCTCGCGCGCAGTGATCGGCACGCTGCTGATCGGTGATGACCAGCACAATATCAGGACGTTCATTATGCGCCATGGTGGCTCCTTTGGTAGTCGGTGGCGGTATCGCGACGCACGCTGGGACGCATGGCAATGCCGCACAGTGCGGAAAGTGCGCAGACAACGGTGAGTACCAGCGCCAGCACGTAAGCATTACCGTCGGCCCAGATAAGAAGGGTCAGGCAGGCGGCTGGGGTCAGGCCGCCGATAATGGCAGACACCTGATACACCAGCGAGACGCCGGTGTAGCGCACCTCCACCGGGAAAATATCAGCGAGGAACGCCGACTGAACGGCAAACGGCATCATGTTGCAGATACGCATGATGATGACACCCAGCACCATCACCGGCACGATTTGGGTGTTGAGCATGGCGAACATAGGCAGCATCGACAGCGCAACCAGCACCATGCCCAGAACGAAAATACGTTTGCGCCCCACGCGGTCAGAAATTTTGCCCGTAATCAGCATGAGCGGGATGGCAATCAACGTGGGGACCAGCGTGGCGACAAGGCCAATGGAGTTACTCATGTGCAAATAGGTGGCGACGTAGGCGATGACTACTGAACCGGCCACGTTGCCGGAAATGGCATCGGAGGCGCGGGCGCCAAGCCCTAGCAGCAGCGCTTTCCAGTGATGGCGTAGCACCGCCATGACCGGGCTTTTTTCGACCTTATTTTCTTTAACCAGCCGGGAAAAATCACCGGTTTCCTCCATGCGGACGCGGACAACCATCGCGTACACCAGCAGGATAGCGGACAGCAAAAACGGCACGCGCCACAGCCAGGCGGCGAACAGCTCATCACCGGCGAAGTAGGTGCAGCAGAGCACCAGAATGGTCCCTAACGCGCCGCCCACCGGGTTGCCGAGCTGGGGAATCGCACCATAGAAGCCGCGCTGGGATTCCGGAACCGATTCGATGGTGGCCAGCGCCGCGCCAGCGTATTCACCGCCGAGGCCAACACCCTGCAGGATTCGGCAGATAATCAGGATAACCGGCGCGGCGGTGCCGATTTGCGCGTAGCTCGGCAGGCAGCCGATAATCAGCGTCGGAATGCCCATAATCAGCATGGTGGCGACCAACAGCTTTTTACGCCCGACGCGGTCGCCGAAATGGCCGAAGATTACCGCGCCCAGCGGGCGCGCAACGTAGCCCATCGCGACCGTTACCAGCGAGGAGAGCGTGCCGACGGCGGCGCTTTGTTCCGGGAAAAACACCTGATTAAAGACCAGCGTCGAAACGGTGGTATACAGCACGAAGTCATACCATTCGAAGGTTGAACCAAGAAAGCTCGCCAGCACGGTGCGTTTTGCGGCAGCGGACAGACGGCCTGAAGCAGCGGAATTCATAATCAATCCTTTCGTCCCCTATGGGGCGCGGTGAGAAAAGCAAAATGAATGAAGCGGTGATTCAGATGTTGGGAAGGATGTTGTGTAGGCCCGATAAGGCGCAGTGCCCCCGGTAAATCGGCGCAAGATTCGCGGATGGCGGTTTTGCCTTACCAGGCCTACGACAACAAGGGTTTTGGGCGGATGACGTGCATCCGCCCCGTCGCGCTTAACGCATAATGCGGCGCAAAATGCGGTTAGCCTGTTCCTCAAAGTTGCTGGCGGCCTGATCGATCGTCGCCTTACCGTAGTCGATGCTTTGCAGCGCGGCGCTGAACTGCGCGCCAAACTGCGGATCTTCCAGATAAGGCAGCGCTTTCGATTTGTTTGGCAACGATGCGGACTGAAGCAGGCCCGAAATCACCGGGTCGTCGTCGGTCAGCAGGCCCGCTTCACGCAGAATCGTTTCGCCAGCCTTGCTCAGCGGCACGCCACGCTCCAGCGCCACGGGGATGACGCCGTCTTTTTCGCTCATCAGGAAGTTAATCAACATGGCCGCTTCCTGGGGATGGCGGGTGTTTTTGCTCACCGAGAACATCAGCGCCGTTTTATGGAACTGACCGGCATCTTTGGCTCCTTCACGCATTGGGTAGGGCCCCATCACCAGATCCGACGGATTCGGCAAATTCTGCGACTCGGCGGTATACAGCACGTTCCAGTTGTAGACGCCGCCCCACTCTCCGTTAATCCACGGTTTCATCTCGTAGGCTACGCCTTTACCAAACGAGGCCATGGTGCGGGCATCCGGCACCGCGTGGGCGTCAACCAGCTTACGGTAGAAGGTGAACGCTTCTACCAGATCGGCGTGGCTCCAGCCGAGCTTGCGGGTTTTTTCATCCACCATCGGTTTCTGATTACCCTGATAAACGTAGGAGTTCAGCAGCAGCAGCGCGTCCTGTTCGGTCAGAATGAGCGGGAAGTAGTTATCGCCCAGCTTCTCTTTGAATACCGGACCGGCTTTCAGCAGCTCGTCCCAGGTTTGCGGGAGCGCAACGCCCGCTTTTTTCCAGGTGGCGGCGTTGTAGTAAAAGAGCATCACGTTAGCGGAAATCGGAATCGCGTTTACCTTGCCGTCGACCGTGGTGCTGGCCAGTGACTCGGGGGAAAACTGGTCAAGGCCGATGGGTTTACTGAGCTTATTCAGATCGTAAAAGCCGTCGCCGGTTTTCGACAGCAGCGTCAGCCAGTTCCAGTTGGTCTGGATAACGTCGGCTTCGGTATTGCTGTTGATCTGCGTTGTCAGACGCGAGTAGAAACCGTCCCAGCCGGTGTATTCCGCCTTCACTTTGATGTTGGGATATTGGGCTTCAAAGGCTTCCAGCGCTTTTAAGGTTGCCTGGTTACGGGCTTTGCCGCCCCACCAGGCAAAACGGAGTTCCACCTGATCGGCGCTGTGCGCAATCGGCATCGCGGCGAAACTGCAGCAGGCAAGCAGGAACAAAACAGACTTTTTCATGGATGAATCCTCCGTGTTCAACGAGTTAGTGTTGCTGCCGACGCCAGGTTGTTAAGCCTTTTACCAGCCGCATCTCCTGTTCGCACCACGGCTTACCTTCTGGCGTCAGCACGTCGTGGAACCAGAGCGACCGCGGGTTCGGGTGGTTTTTATTGACGCTGGTCCACGGGATCCAGGTCTGGGTGCGGCCCTGTACCAGACCCCACTGATAGCAGCCAGCAGCAAAGGCGCAAAACAGCGGTAGCTGTTCGCTGAAGACGCAGTCCATATGGCGAGCCAGCCACTCTGTGCACAGGATGGGACGATTGCGCGCCGTCAGGCTTTCCAGCACGCTGAGCTGGCGGGCGGCAGTGTTGTAGTTGTGGTAGGTGATGATGTCTGACAAATCCATGGCGGCCGCGTCGATCGGGTGTTCCAGCGTGCCGTATTTTTCATGGTCGATGTGCCATGCGCCGACGGTCAGCGGCTGAGTCGGGCCGACTTCACGCGCCCAGCCGAAAGTCGCGGTCATTAGCTCCAGCGCGAAGGTTTCCAGCGCTTCGTCATACTCCATCGATTCCGTCGGCGACAGGTTGATGCCGCGGTTGCCCGGTTCGTTGTAAAGATCCCAAATGGTGATGCGGTCATCGTCTTTGAAGCGGGTCAGGACGTCGCGCACGTAGGCTTCTACGCGCGGCCACTGGTCGGGGTCCATCACAATAGCGCGTCCCGGGCTGGCGGCCGCCTGGCTGTTATGTACGCCGTCACGCGGCGGTTTTTGCGGCCCGAGGTACGGCTCGTCGCCGGAAAAACCACAGTCGTCCATCAGCGTTAGCATCACCTGAATATTGTGCTTTGCCGCCACGCTGAGGAAGGTGTCGATGCGCGCCAGCAGGCCGTCGCGATCGGCCTCCCAGACGATAAACGGCAGGTTGGTGCGTAGCGCGTTGTAGCCATAGTCATGCGCCCAGCCCAGTTCCTGGTCGATCGTGGCAATATCAAAGGTCTCCGCCTGCCACATTTCGGTCCAGTTTACCGCGCTGCGCGGGAGGTAGTTGAAGCCACAGGCCCAGCCATGCTGTTGAAACCATGCTTGCGCCTGAGATTCGGTCCATTGCGAATGCATTTCTGTATCTCCATCACTAATAATTATTAGCTAATATTTATTAACTGACGAGAGATACGCAATCCCAAAGCTGCCAATATGCTGGGGCGTTCACAAAAAAACCGTTGGATAACTGTGCTATAGTCGGCGACGTCAAGGAGTAATCATGCAGAAAAAAAATAAGATAACGATGAGTGATATCGCCAGGGAAGCCGGTGTCTCGCAGGCGACCGTTTCGCTGGTGCTCAACAATAGCCGCGCCATTCGCCTGAGCGACGCCACGCGCGAGCGGGTATATGCCGCCGCGCAGGCGCTGGGCTATCAGAAGATTATCGTGCCGCACCGTCAGGACGGGCAGGAAGAGATAGCCATGCTGCTGTGCGGGATGCCGAACTATGACCCGTTCGTTGACGCCATTAGCGAAGCCAGCAGCACCGCCTGGCAGCGGGATACGCTGCTGAGCGTGTACGACTATGGCGACGATATGGAGCTGGCTGCGCAGATTCTGCGCCAGCTTGATCGACGCAACTGCGCAGGTGTGATCCTGGCCAGCTCCGTGACGCGCGCGTTTGATTTTTCACCCTTTGAACCGTTGCTGAATAAGCCGGTGGTGCTGCTGAATCAGTACGATCCTCATCGTCCGCTGCTGCCGACCTTTTTGCCGGACGATCGGGCTAACGCCTGCCAGACGGTCAACCATCTGCTGGCGCAGGGTGTGACGCGTATCGCCCACATCATGGGCGATGAGTGGATGGACGCCAGCGTGCTGCGTCTGGAAGGCTATCGTCAAACGCTGGAACAGGCGGGGATCGTGGTCGATGAGGCGCTCATCAAACAAACCGACTGGTCGCTGGACGCGACCTTTAAAGCCACGCTGGAGCTGATGCGTCTGCCGCAGCCGCCGCAGGCGATTTTCTGCGCCAGCGACTGGATGACGCTGGGCTGCTACCAGGCGCTGGCCACCTTAAACGTGTCGATTCCGGGAGACGTGCTGGTGTGCGGTTATGACGATCAGCGCATTGCGCACCAGCTGACGCCATCGTTAACCAGCGTGCAGCTGGCTTATAATGAACTGGGCAGAATGGCGGTGAGTTACCTGTGCGAGGGCGACGATACCGCCGCGCATATCCGGCTGGTGGGGAAATTACAGGTGCGCGGCAGCAGCCAGCGCACCTGAGGGGCTAGCTGACCGGAATCATCACCACCTCGCGGAACGCCGGGCGCTCGGCGAGCTGCTGATACCAGCGGGTGAGATGCGGGCGCGGCTGCCAGGTGTTGACCGTTTCCAGCAGGTTATAGACGAACGGCGCGACGGCAATATCGCCCACGCCAAAGCGGTCGCCAGACAGCCAGCGCTGCCCGGCTAGCGTGTTGTCGAGTATCGCTAGCAGCGGCTCGCAGGCGACGATCGCGCCCTCAATCTCCGCAATGTTGCGCTGCTCGGCGGGGGTTCTCACCAGCCCGATGAGAATCTTACGGTGCACCGGCGACAGCGTCTCGTTGGCCCAGTCCATCCATTTTTCGCTTTTGGCGCGCGCGATCGGTTTGCTCTGCCACAGGCTGTCCGCGCCATACTGTGCCGCCAGATAACGCACGATGGAATTGGACTCCCACAGCACGTCTTCGCCGTCCTTTAGCATCGGCACCAGGCCGTTCGGGTTGAGCGCCAGGTAGGCCGCGTCGCGGTTCACGCCAAAGCCCTGGCCCGCCATAATCTGCTCGTAGGGCAGGTCGAGCTCGGCCAGCGTCCAGCGTACTTTCTTCACGTTTGTTGAATTATTTCTTCCCCACAGCGTAACCATAGTCACTCCCGTTTTTTTCGCGAAAGTTCAATGTGAGCCAAAGTTAACGCTTACGCAATCTTGATCAAAAAAAATGTCAGGTTTTAAGCACAAGCCGGGGATCTTGCGTAAACTTAAAAAACTTTACCAACTCACTGTTTCTTTGAGAGAGTTTCTACGCTATTACTCACGGCCTGGTGCAACACGGTACTGTCGTGGCGTGTTTTTGGGAATGGATACTTGGGTGGCTTCTATGATGTGTAACGCTAACGCCTTTCGCAGCCTGATGGCAGGCTCTGTGCTTTTACTTTTGGTCGCGCCGATAGCGCAGGCGGCAGAGCAGCTTCCTGATGCTCCGGCCATCGATGCCAGGGCGTGGATTTTAATGGATTACGCCAGCGGTAAGGTGCTGACGGAAGGCAATGCCGATGAAAAACTGGATCCGGCCAGTCTGACAAAAATCATGACCAGCTACGTCGTCGGCCAGGCGCTGAAGGCGAATAAAATCAAGCTGACCGATATGGTGACCGTGGGCCGCGACGCATGGGCCACCGGCAACCCGGCGCTGCGCGGGTCATCGGTGATGTTCCTCAAGCCCGGTGAACAGGTTTCCGTTGAGAACCTGAATAAAGGGGTGATCATTCAGTCGGGTAACGATGCCAGTATTGCCATCGCTGACTACGTCGCCGGCAGTCAGGACTCTTTCGTTAGCCTGATGAACGGCTATGCGCAAAAAATCGGCCTGACCAATACCACCTTTAAAACCGTGCATGGCCTGGATGCCCCGGGGCAGTACAGTACGGCGCGTGATATGGCATTGCTGACCAAAGCGATGATTCACGATGTGCCGGAAGAGTACGCGGTACACAAAGAGAAAGAGTTCACCTTTAACAATATCCGCCAGCCGAACCGCAACCGCCTGTTGTGGAGCAGCAACCTTAACGTCGACGGGGTGAAAACCGGCACGACGGCCGGGGCAGGGTATAACCTGGTCTCGTCGGCTACTCAGGGCGATATGCGGCTGATTGCCGTGGTGCTGGGCACCAAGAGCGATCGCGTGCGCTTTAACGAATCGGAAAAACTGCTGACCTGGGGCTTCCGCTTCTATGAAACCGTCACCCCAATTAAACCAGATGCCACGTTCGTCAGCCAGCGCGTGTGGTTTGGCGATAAGAGCGAAGTGAATCTGGGCGCCGGTGAAGGCGGGTCAGTGACCATTCCGAAAGGCCAGTTGAAAAACCTGAAGGCCAGCTTTGCGTTGACCCAGCCTCAGTTGACGGCGCCGTTAACCAAAGGTCAGGTGGTCGGGACCATTGACTTTAAACTCAACGACAAAACCATCGAGCAGCGCCCGCTGATCGTGATGGAAGCGGTCGAAGAGGGTGGTTTCTTCAGTCGTATGGTGGATTTCGTGTTGATGAAATTCCACGACTGGTTTGGCAGCTGGTTCGCTTAATCGCCGACTAATACAGCAGCGAGATTTGCTGCTGTTTCGCCAGCGTCACCAGCTCGTCGTCCGGGCAGATGTCGCTGGCAATCACATCAAAGCGCGTCAGGTCGCCCATGCGGGCAGGGCGCACTTTGCCAAATTTGCTGTGATCCGCCACCAGCACGTGATAGCGCGACTGGCGCATCGCCCAGTGCTTCACCGGCAGCTCTTCAAGGTTAAAACAGGTTGCCCCCATCTCAATGTCGATACCCGCCGCAGAGTAGTAGGCGATGTCCGGACACAGGTGCGACAGCGTATCTTGCTCGCTGATCGGTTTGAAAATGGCGTTGCTGGCGTGAAACTCACCGCCGCAGAGAATCGGCCGGCAGTGAGGTTTATCCTGTAGCGCAAGGAACGTGTTCAGCGAGTAGCACACGGCGGTAAAGGGCAGGTCATTATCAATGGCGTCGATGATCCACGGCGTGGTTGTACCGCAGTCAAAAAACGCCATCTGGTGCGCTTTTAACAGCTTTGCCGCATGACGCGCCGCCAGCTTCTTTTCTTCGACCAACCGCGTTTTCTGGTCGCTGAGCAGGTAGTGCGGCACGCTGCGTGGTTCCAGCACCACGTAACCACCCAGCAGAACCACCGGGCCGCTCTCGCTGTTCAGATCGCGACGAATGGTCATTTCCGACACGCCAAGCAGTGCCGCCGCTTCTTTAAGATGCAGCTTGTCGCTACGTTTCAGTGCCTGAATCAGTTGACCAATTCGCTCGTCGCGTCGTGTTTCCATAGTGCCTCTGATGGACGTGTCCCGGCAAAAAGGCCGGGGTTCAGCGCGCTATTTTACCTGCGTGCGCGGTGCTAGTCACGTACCCAGCCTTTACGAATTGGCAGGGAGAACACCAGACGATAAATCTGCTGCAAACGCGGGTAAACCGCCGCGCCGATGTACTGCCAGAGCATTTGTGCCACCAGGCAGCCAACGAGGCCGCTGAGGAAACCGCCCAGCATATCCATTGGCCAGTGCACGCCGAGGTAGACGCGAGACCAGGCAATGGCCACGCCAATGGCCATCAGCACCAGGCCAGACCACAGTCGATGCCAGAACAGGAACGCCAGCGCGAAGGTGAAAATGACTGTGCCGTGATCGCTGGGGAAAGAGTTGTCGGGCGCATGATGCAGGAACGTGTGGCCGACGTTCGCCACAAAAGGACGGGCGTGCGGGAACAGCTGCCCCATTGTCCAGGACAGCGTCAGGCTGACGGCGATAGCCAGTGCTACCTTGACCACCAGGTGCCGCTGGGCGTGGACCTGCTTACGTTCTCCCCACAGCCACATGGCGGCGGCGAGCAGCGGGACAATCAGAATCAGATCCTGTGCGATAAAGGTCGCTAATGCTATCTCCCAAGCCGCAGAGGCGGGCGTGGCGTTGATCAGCAAAAACAGCGTGTTATTCAGGTTTTCCAGCATAACGTTCCGGCTTTATAGATGACGGTTTGATGACAGCTACCTTAAAAATCCTTTTCCGGACGGTAAAGCGGCATTGTCTGAATCGCGCTACCGTCGTGCAAGTGACTGATATTAAGGTGGCGTATGGCGTGGGTACAGTATAGCGTGCGCTACCTTAAGCCAATCTTAACAACATCAATTTGTGCGAAATCGTTAATTGACGTGATAATTAACTATCACCACTACTGTGCATTGATTAAACTTGCGCGTTTTTATAATGGTTACGAGTCATCTATGGATACTTCCTCTCCTTCCCGGAAACGCTTAGGGCGCAAGGCGATTCTGTTTCCGCTTTGCCTCGTGCTCTATGAATTTTCCACTTATATCGCTAACGATATGATTCAGCCCGGAATGCTGGCGGTGGTGAAAGAATTCAACGCCGGCGACGAGTGGGTGCCGACGTCCATGACCGCCTATCTCGCGGGCGGCATGTTTCTGCAATGGCTGCTGGGGCCGCTGTCCGACAGGATTGGCCGCCGCCCGGTGATGTTGACCGGGGTCATCTGGTTTATCGTGACTTGCCTGGCCACCCTGATGGTGCAAAATATTGAACAGTTCACCTTCCTGCGTTTTTTACAGGGCGTCAGCCTGTGCTTTATTGGCGCGGTAGGGTATGCAGCGATTCAGGAATCTTTTGACGAAGCCACCTGTATAAAAATCACCGCGCTGATGGCTAACGTTGCGCTGATTGCGCCTCTGCTGGGGCCGCTGGTGGGGGCCGCGTGGATTCACGTAGCGCGCTGGGAGAGCATGTTTGTGCTCTTCGCGGTACTGGCGGTCATCGCCTATGTGGGGTTGCATAAAGAGATGCCGGAAACGGCGACCCGCATTGGTGAGAAGCTGTCGATTAAAGAACTGGGGCGCGACTATCGCGAAGTGCTCAAAAACGGCCGCTTCGTGGCCGGAGCGCTGGCAACGGGGTTTGTCAGCCTGCCGCTGCTGGCGTGGATTGCGCAATCTCCGGTTATTATTATCAGTGGCGAACAGGCCAGCAGCTATGAATACGGGCTGCTGCAGGTGCCGATTTTTGGCGCGCTGATCCTGGGCAATCTGGTGCTGGCACGGTTGACCTCACGCCGTACGGTACGTGCGTTGATCATCGCCGGTGGCTACCCGATTATGTTTGGCCTGCTGCTGGCCTCCGTTGCGACGGCGGCGTCGTCCCACGCTTACCTGTGGATGACCGCCGGGCTGAGCTTCTACGCCTTCGGGATTGGCCTCGCGAACGCCGGGCTAGTGCGTCTGACGCTATTTTCCAGTGAGATGAGTAAAGGAACGGTGTCGGCGGCAATGGGCATGCTGCAAATGCTGATCTTTACCGTAGGGATTGAGCTGAGTAAGCATTGCTATCTGCTGGGCGGCATTGGCTTATTCAGCCTGTTTAATCTGGCGGGTGGCATACTGTGGCTAGTGTTGATGGTGATGTTCCTGCGGGATAAAACCGTCGGCAGCGGTTTACAGCCAGGATAACAGGAGGCCGGATAAGGCAACGCCGCCATCCGGCAGCCGGAATGAAATGGCCCGATAGCGCTTTGCTTATCGGGCCTGGCGTTGGGTCAGGCAAACGGCGCTTCGCCTTTCAGTACCTTATCGATAATGGCCAGTACGCCTTCCTCGTTATTGTGCGGTGCAGCATAACCGGCAACGGCCTTCACCGCGTCGGCCGCGTTGGCCATCGCGAACTCGAAGCCGGCCTGGCTTACCATCTCGATATCGTTGCAGCTGTCGCCAAACGCCACGACTTCATCGTCGCGGATCCCCCAGCGCGCCTGCAGCAGGCTCAGGCCGTGGGCTTTATGTACGCCCGGCATGATCAGATCGATACTGCCGTGGCCGGTGGTGACCGCGGTGAGCATATGGCCGAGCTGGTTATCAAGCAGCACCTGCATTTGTGGCACCTTGTCGTCCGGAATATTGAGGGCGAACTTGAGGATGGTGTCATTAAGGCTATCGAAATTCTCCACCCGTTCCAGACGGTGATAGTAGTGGGCCGCGATATCGTGGAAGCGCGCATCATACTGTTTCAGCGTGTAGGCACTCTGTTTTCCGCAGGCGATAATCTCGATTTCCGGACGTGTTTGCAGGAACGCTACGATCTGCTGGAAACGATCGCGCGGCATATCGCAGTTAAAGATATCTTCACCGGCATCCCGTACCCAGCCGCCGTTCTCAGCGACGAACGCGATTTCACCGGCGATCTCCGGGAAGAACGACGCCAATTGATAGTACTGGTTGCCGCTCGCGACCACGAAGCGAATCTGCTGCGCTTTCATCTGCGCATACTGCTGAAGAAAACGCGCGCGGTTATAGGTTTTTTTGTCGCTTAAAAACGTGCCATCCATGTCGACAGCGATCAGTTTAACGCTCATCAATGACTCTCCATTACAACGCGGGGCTCGGGTTTGGCCACCGCTTTCGCCACCAGAGCGGCAATCAGAACCAGCGACAGTACGGCCAGCATGGCGCTACGCAGGCCGTAATGTTCGCCAAGGAAGCCGAGCAGCGGCGGCCCGACCAGGAACGCCAGATAGCCGGTGGTGGCGACCACGCTGACGCGGGTAGGCGCATCCGGGCCGGTATCGCTGGCGGCGGAAATGGTTAGCGGGAAGCCAAGCGAGGCGCCCAGCCCCCAGAGGATCACCGAGACGCCGGCAACCCAGGCGCTGTCGATAAAGATAATCAGCGCGATGCCCAGCGCTCCCATCAGCGCGCTGGCGCGCACGACGGTGACGCGGCTGTAGCGGTCGATAAACCAGCCGCCGGTAAAGCGTCCCACGGTCATCCCCAGCGTGAAGCCCGCGTAAATCAGCGAGCCGGAGGCAGGGCTAAAGCCGTGACCGTCAACCATCAGCAGCGGCAGCCAGTCGTTGGCCGAACCTTCGGCGAAGGCCATTGCCAGCACCACCACGCCAATCAACATCAGCTGCATATCGCGCCAGAAGGGCACGCCTTTTTCCTGATGCTGCGCGTCTTCAGCGACGTTTTTGCCGGTGCCGTCGGGAATGGCCTTGATGGCAATAGCGATGGGGGCGATTCCCACCAGCGCCGCCAGCAATATATGCCACATTGCCGGCAACCCGAAGGCGGTAACCGCCATACCGACGCCCGCGCCGACCAGCGTACCGAAGCTGTAAAAGCCGTGCATCATGGGGAGCACGGTTTTTTTCATCTCGCGCTCGACGGCCGCGCCTTCCACGTTGATGGCCACCTCCGCCGAACCGAAGCTGGCGCCAAAAATGGCGAGCCCCACGGCGAAGATCCACGCTGAAGCTTCATGTAGCGCCAGGCTTAAAATCATCATTCCGAAGATAGCGCATGACATGGTGGTACGAATAACCGCCCGGGTCCCGAATCGTTTCACTAAAAACGCCGAACAAAGGATGCCGCTCATTGAACCAATCGACAGGCCAAACAGCACGATGCCCATTTCGGCGGTAGAAACGGACAAAATATCGCGGATCGCCGGCGTACGCGTGGCCCACGAGGCCATTAATAAACCGGGTAAAAAGAAGAACATAAACAGCGCCCACATGCGCAGCTGCAGGGTTTTACGGGAGGTTAAGGTTGTCATCCATTCGCATCGGGTCGGAAAGTGTGCAGACAACACTAACAAGGTTGTGTACATTTGTACATAATCAGAAAGAGGAGAATTATGGCTCGCCGACCGAACGACCCGCAGCGCCGGGAGCGCATCCTTGACGCCACGCTTGAGACCATCGCAACCCATGGGATCAGTGCGGTTACGCACCGAAAAATCGCGACCTGTGCCGACGTGCCGCTGGGCTCGATGACCTATTATTTTGACGGCATCGATGCGCTGCTGGGTGAAGCATTCCGCACGTTTACCGAGCGAATGTCAGAAGAGTACAGCGCCTTTTTTGCCCGCGTAGAGACGCCCGCCGATGCCTGTGATGCCGTGGCCGAGCTGATTTTCACCAGCCAGGTGACCACCCCCAGAAATATGACCCTGATGTACCAGCTTTACGCGCTGGCAAGCAGTACGCCATCGATGAAAGCGATTATGCAAAATTGGATGCAGCGCAGCCAGCAGACGCTGGCGCAGTGGTTCGATCCGGTAACCGCCCGCGCGCTGGACGCATTTATTGAAGGGATGACGCTGCATCTGGTCACCGACCGCCAGCCGCTGGCGCGCGAGGATATTCGCAAAATGGTCGGGCGTATTGCCGGAGAGAGTTAAGGCGCGCCGTCGGCAACAAAATGTGAGCATCGTGCCCTGTGCGGCATCAACCTGCAACATAAGACAACGCGTGATTGTGACGTTCTTAATCCGTATGAATTAAGGGAAAGAGGATCCGCGCGATGGGCGAAGGGGTGTTTTTAACTTATTGATAGTTAGATTGTTGGTGAAATTCAGGCAACAAAAAACCCATTTATGTAAATGGGTTAGAAATAACAATGAGTTGCAAGGCAATCAATAAGTTAGGTTAGTGATAAGGAGTGGCGATTACGGGGCAATGTCAACCGCTGCCGCCACTTTGTCGCCACTTATACCGGAGATTTGTCATTTCCCCATAAAGGGAGGCTGGTGCTGAAGATTGCACGTTCGCAATCAGTCTCAAGTTTCTTCTGAGCAACCTTTTGTGGGATAAATCGACACTGATTTGTGCGACGGTCATACTTAATTTTAGCCTTTCCAATCTCAATAGCCCGCCAGCCAATAGTACGATGTATTACAGCATCTATAGTCCTAAGACATCTCAGTTTACCCTGAATGACGAACTTTTCTTCGGGATTAATTGTGCAGGTGAGTTCTCCTGAAAAAGTCCAATCACCTTCTGCTTTCTCTAACTGTATATGTATGAAATGTGGATAAGAAGTAGAGATGTCACCTTCATTGCCCCAATCAACTTTTACCAAAGACTCATAGTTTTTTGTTTTAGATGATTGATAAATAGGTTGATATGCAGCAGGGATGATTACAACTGCCCCAACTGCAGCCACAACTGAAAAAAAATTCGCAATGCCGGACATAGCTTTACTCTATTAAGGGAAGGTGCGCTATTTTAACGTGTTAGCTGTTTGCTTCAAGGCTCGTTGCTTTAGTGGAAAGTGTGGCTAATGGATTAAAACGCAGTGCTGTTTCAAGGTGATCAGGGGCAAGATGTGCATAGCGCATAGTCATTTTTATATCGTGGTGGCCCAAGATTTTTTGCAAAGCAAGAATGTTCCCGCCGGACATCATAAAATGTGCTGCGAACGTATGGCGTAGAACGTGGGTAAGTTGCCCGCGTGGTAGTACGATCGAGGTTCTATCCATCACGGCTAAAAACTGGAAGTAGCAGTCAGTAAAAAATTTGAAGCCGTCCAGTGCAACAATTTCCTCATACAGCTCTTTGCTGATCGGAATGCTGCGGTTTTTTTTGCCCTTAGTTCTGACAAATGTGATTCGGTATTTCGTGACCTGAGAACGGGTCAGGTTCACAGCTTCGCGCCAACGTGCTCCGGTGCTCAAGCAGATTTTGACGACAAGAGCGAGCAGGGGGCTTTGGCGTTGACAGTCGAACAGAAGCTCTGTGATTTGTTCATGTGTCAGCCAGGCCATTTCTTTTTCGGCAATGGTGAATTTACGCATGTTCTCCAGTGGATTTGGTGCTGTCCATTCACCGAGTCGGGCTAACTCGCTAAAGACTCCACTCAGATAGCTTTGCTCCAGATTGATAGTTACCGGGCTGGCTCCTTTCTTCCATTTTTCGCTGAAGTAGATTTCACCCGTCAGGCGCTTATCGCGATAGTGCGCGAACATTTTGGATGTTAGATCGGTGGCGAGGGGATTTCCGAGAGCATCGACCATCAGTATCAACTTGTCGTAAATATGCTCGCCAGCGGTCAGGGATTTGCCGTGCAGTTTGAACCAGAGTTCAACGACATCCTGTAGAGTTCGACGGTCTACCGATTCACCAAGCCAGGGCTTAGTCTCTGCCTCATACATTGTGTGACGCTCAAAAGCCAGTGCTTCGCCTTTGGTGGCGAACTGCTTGCGCACACGGCGTCCTTCGCGCCCAGTGGGATAGCATTCGCAAATCCATTTCCCTGTGGGGAGTTTTCGTACTGCCATAAAAATGCCCTCCTTTTGGAGAGCATTTTTACTGTATGTATAAACAGTGTCAATGTATGATGTTAAGAACTTTATACATCATAGATATCGGTATGACTGCGGTGCTGTAATATTGTCACCTAATGAACTTAGTAAACGTGGTTGTTCATAGACTTTCAAATCACCGATCTTAATCGCAAAGGCTTTATCCCTACTTTGAAAGTAAGAATCAAAAAATTGTTTACTGATACCCGCGTAACGGCTAGTTTTTTCCCAGACATTACTAGGTTTATCTTCTATAACGTCAGCAATATCGAACTCAGCGACAATCATCCCTACAGGCATTGTCGAATAAATAACCACAGATTTTACATCTGGATTTTTAAAGATCCCTTTTCTGAACTCAAACTTTTTTGTTCCATCAAGTATCTTTTCAACAAATTCAGGTTTAATTGATAATAATACTTTCATCTACTTCACCAAGTTCAACTATTTTATTAAACTGATTATCAGTTAATTCAACAACACTCCAGCGGTTTTGACCATTCAAACCCACATCTGAAATTAGTTTAGCACGGTTTATTCTTTTAGGTAAAGCAAGATTATATGTGAAGCTAATAATATAAGGATATCTTTTAGTTTTGTAAAAATCTCTTAGTTCCTCCTCGGAAAATACGCTATATCTGGCGCAATACTTTATAAATTCTTGCTCAGTAGCAAAGGAGTTTATATTTCTGACGTCTTCAACAACGCATAGTGAAGTTGCAACTGAGCGGTAGAATGCTCTGTTTTGTTCATCGGTTGTTCTATAAATGACTAATATGTCATGATGCCTTATTTTTGTTACATTTTTCATACGACATATGTATATTTTTCTTATGCTATTTGCATGAGACACATCTGTAATTATATCTGGTGACTCATTTATTAATTTAGAGTCAGGGAAAAGCTTTGTATGAAATTTTGGGAAAATTGATAACAGATATTTTTTTTCATTGCCTCTGTTATTAATATAAGGATAATCTGAAAGAAGATCACCTGTAAGGTGTTCTCGATTCATTTCTCTTAATAGAACATTTTCAGTGCCATTTGCTGAATTTTTTATACCATAACGAATAAAACCGTATAGTTGAAATAATTTTATTAAATAATCATGCTTTTCAAATACAGTGACGTAAATATCATCTACTTTTTCTTTTAAAGCGTGGTCAAATATTTTCTTTAAAAAGCGTTGTCCTCTCAATGTTTTTTTTGTATTAAATTTGAAGGTCCCGATTTTTAAGTGTTTTTTATTGGCTAACGTTGGCGTGACGTCTGTAATTGAACCATTCTCAATTTTCAAATACATAAACCCATCAATGGTGTTATCATCATTGTAGAGAACATAAGCCATTTCTTCAGGGTTTAGGCTTTTTTTATTTAACCAATCAACAAAACCTTGTTTATAATCATTTTTCAGTGAATCAAAGAAAACATCATTGAAATTCACTTCACTGAACTTTATAAATTTTAAGTTTTCCATATAATTTCCTCAGTGATAGTTATGTTATTTTCTATATGTCCAAAAATGAGCTGAGATATAAATTATAATCGCAGCAAAAGCAGCAGCAATATAATATCCCTGTGTGGGGATGAACTTCAGTACAAAAGCAAAGGCCGCGCCATATAGTAAATAAGAAATTATTTTAGTGATTTTTGTTTTTGTATTTTTAAATTTAACAACGACAGAGAAATCATTCAATCTAGAATCTTTGTCATTGGCAATCTTCCAGTGATAGATCATTGGGTCATGAGGACCGAAAGAAACACTTTTGTCAAAATATTTTGTCCATGTTTCAGATTCTAATATTCTGCACCCTTTATAGTTGGAACCTGATGCGGAACACTCATCAACCATATCTCTTATGATAAATAAATGAGTCTTCAATGGAGTACAAGCTGCGCTAGCTAATGTAGTTGAAATTTCGGATGGAAGATTTCGTTGCTCATTGATTCTAAAATCAACAATGTCTGAACGCTCAATATTACTTTTAAGAAATAAATCTTTAGGGTAAAAAGTTTTAACTAATGCTTTTAGATCACATGGATCTAGTTTGATGCGGAATCGGATGTAATGTTTACAGCTATGTGAATCTGAGAGGCAGTCATTTAACCTGAAAACGACTAAAGTACCATCATCAGCTTCACTGATTTTGACTCGTTGATCAAGTTGGCTATTATTAAATGCTAACTTTGTGTTTATTATTAGATCGCCTTTGTTGTCAAGTACTAATTTTAAATGTCTTTCATCTAATGTTTCTCTATTAATTAAATATTCATTAAAGACAGCTGTCACCAGATCTTTACTTGACTCGAGGTTGTCACTTAAATCTGAAAAAAATTCAGGTTTTTTCTTAAATGGGAGGAATATACATATTGCCCCATTAGAGGCTATTTCTTCTTCTACTGGATGATGGAACGTTATACCAAAATCTAAATAACTTAATTTATGTGAACTTACGTTCCAGAAATTTATGTGTAACTCATCAATAAAACTGGAATGAGTAGGGTTATAACCAGAAACTTTTCTTATTTTAAAATTTCGGCATCCCCAAACCGCAAAACTTCGTGACATAAATATTCCCTTATATATCAGAATAACTATTGTTACAAATCGGCTAAGAGCTGATAATAGCATCTCGCGATGGGTTTAATATCATCGAGCATACATTCGAAAGATGCTTGTTCACTACTTACTTGTACTTTACCAATAGGAATCCGAGTCAATTCACGAGTGCTCGTTTTTCCTTCAATCTCTACAATCCACCTACCATCAATAATCTCGTTAAAGTCCATTTCTACAAGATAGCTATTCGTTAGATCAGAGATAATGATTGGTTTAGTGATGCCTTGCGGAAGTAAAGCTTTATCAAAAAAATAGGAAGAAGCATCACGCAGCTTCCCATCGACTATTTTCTGATGAGGTAATCGAACTATATCTCTCACTAAATCGTTATGTGCGGAACCGACTCCTGTTACTAGCCAGTCGAGTGAAACACCAGTTTCTAAAGCACACTGGATAACCCACTCAGAAGGAAAGGAATCTCTCATATAACGTGTTGCAAGGGTACTTTTTGAGACACCTAGATGGTCGCACAAGGCCTGCCTAGTCGTGTATCCATATGCTTCAACCATTCTTTCAATGGCAGCTCTGCCACCTTTTTCAAGATCCATAGATCACTCCAAGTGAACTTTTTGTTTGACAGTTCGAACTGTGAGGAGTAGGTTTGCGTGTGTTCACAAAAAGCAAACCTTGTGGGATGGTGGGTCACACACCGTTAACCACAGTTAATCACAGTTAAAAGGGAATCATGCACCATGACACCTCATATTTCAATCTCGTTGGCCGTACCTTCAATTTCAATTGAAAAGTACAGTGAACTCACAGGGTTATCTATTGACACAATCAATGACATGTTAGCGGATGGGCGTTTGATACGGCACCGCTTACGCAAAGATAAAAAGCGCGAAAAAGTTATGATCAACATTGCCGCTATGACTATCGATGCGCTCTCAGATTGCAATGTGTCCATCAATTAGTTCGATTTTGAGACCGACTGAGGGCAAAGGCTATGTTTGATTATCAGACCTCTAAACATGCTCACTTTGATGCGGCTTGCCGAGCATTTGCAATTGAACACAATCTGGAAGATGTGGCCGCTGCCGTTGGTATGCGGCCGCAGATCCTGCGCAACAAATTGAACCCAGCGCAACCGCACCGTTTAACCTGTGACGAGCTTTTAGCCATTACGGATTACACCGAAGATGCGCGTTTACTGGATGGGATGCTGGGGCAGATTAACTGCCTTCCATCCGTACCAGTGAATAATGCCACAGAAGGCAACATGCAACTATGCGCACTGAGTGCCACAGCCAGTGTGGGCGCAATTGCTGGGGAAGCCGTATCCACTGGTCATATGACCGCCGCCCGCCGTACACAAATTCTGGATCGCGCTCGCGATGCAATCCGTAGCTTATCCGTGCTGGCTTATACCGTTGAAAGCCGTATCCAGTCTGCGCCCGTTCTGGCCGCTGCGGTGGATCTGGTGACGGCTAACGCCACCGGCTTGATGTGAGGGAGCACCATGAAAGCGTTTGTTACATACCTAAAAAAAGAATCACCAGCCATGCAACGGCCAAGTGGTTCAACGGGCTGGATAGAACTGCCGAACGGTCAGCGCTGGAATCCTGGCCACACGTATAAATTCAATGCGCATGAGTCTGTTCGAATGAAAGGTGGGGTGGTTTTACGTTTCTTGTCTACAAAAGTCCGTCGCCTGGTTGGGGGGATAGGGGGGCGCTATGGCGATTAGCCAGGAACAACAAAAGCGCGGACTGGAACATTTAAAACAGATCCGCCGAAAATACTTCAGTGAAAGCAGCGAGGCCGCTGAATGGTGGGACAACCTGACACCGGAGTGGCGCGGCGTGGTGCTTCATGCTGCTGCTGTTACTTCTGGCACCGGGGCATTTAAAGCCCACTTAAGCAAGTGCTGCTGGCGCGAGCTTTATGAACGCCTGGGCTATCGGGACATGATTCTGCTGCGCCAGGGCATTTCACGGGCGCGGTTAACGTTTGATGGTTTCGGCAGTTTACGTGACAGCGATTTTTCGAAGCGCACTGCGAACCGTCCGATCAAGAAGGTATATCCAATTTATAGCAGTAGCGGGGTGCAGATGGTAATCGCGCCTCATATCGTCCAAAAGTTGCAGCAGCAGGGGAATCACTAATGACCATTATTTCTGTCGAGGGTAAATCGTTGGGGGCAGAGTTGGCTGCGTGGGGAGTCCCGCACAACTACGCCTTAGCATTTGCAGAGAAAAGCACCAGTAAAAATGGTCGCATTGCGTTGCATCCATTCTTCTTTAATGACACTGAGCACATGACTAATCCGCGTCACTGGCTGGCAATCAATGCCGCTTTCTGGTGCTGCGTGTACCGCGAGGCTGAAAGCAAAGAAGCACAGATTGAAGCGCTGGCCGGAATCCGCGCCATTTTTTATACGGCCGGTGCGCTGGGTGTTGGCGAAATTAAAGCTCTGATCCAGGAGTGGTGGCGGACAACTTACGAGCTGCACCTTATTCCAGCACCGAACCATTCCGCCGTCACTGTACAACCCGCTTTTCACTAATTAACAACCTGAATTTTTTGGTCACAGCTTAGGTGGCCGGGGATTCTTTTGCCTTAAGGAAACCAAAATGCACATGACACGTCAGGATTTACCCGCAACGAAATCAGGTACTGACCTTCTGACCATGCTCACCAAAGCTACACAGGAAGGTAAAGCAGCTGCTGCTGATCTATGTTCCACCCGTCTGGATAAGCTGGCCACTCACGCGGCCAATGAAGGTTTAAGCGCAACGGAAATCGTTGAGTTAATCCGCGAAGAAGCTGCAGCGATTTGTAGTAAAGGCGGTGCAGCATGGCAGTAAAAACTCCGCTTAAGTGGGTGGGCAGCAAAGCCCGCCTTATGCCACAGTTGCTTCCTCATCTGCCGGAAGGTAAGCGCCTGATTGAACCTTTCGCCGGTTCCTGTGCTGTCATGATGAATACGGATTATGACGAGTATCTGATCGCTGATGTGAATCCTGACCTGGTTAATCTGTATAAGACAATGGCCTATCAGACTGATGCATTGCTCATTGAGCTGGAGGCTTTATTTTCTGCCGGTTCATTAGGCGATGAAGAAAGCCGCGCTGTTTTCTATTACGCGGTGCGTGATGCCTTCAACCAGTCCGGCAAATCCTTTGGTTCTGAATCTGTGGAAGCTGCGTCGCGTTTTCTTTATCTGAACCGTCACTGCTTCAATGGCCTGTGCCGATACAATCGCCGTGGCCAGTTCAATGTTCCGTTTGGTAAGTACAAAAAAACCTACTTTCCTGCTGATGAAATCCGTGCTTTTGCTGAAAAAGCGAAACGCGCAACGTTCATTACTGCCCACTATTCAGAAACGCTTGATTTGGTAAGGGACGAGTATGACGTTGTTTATTGTGATCCGCCTTACCTGACTGATACCGACAATTTCACCGCTTACCATGAGCGTGGTTTTTCGCACATGGATCAGGGACGGCTGGCGCGTAAGCTGCGCCGCCTGACTGAGCGTGGGATTAAGGTTGTCGCGTCAAACAGCGATCTGGAAATGGTGCATTACCTGTATGCAGGATTTGACGCTGTGCGGGTAAATGCGCCACGCAGTGTGGGTGCAGCAGCTGCAAGCCAGAAAGTGGCCGCAGAGCTGATTCTTAAGTCACCTGCTAACCCGGCCATCGACATTCGGGCGGTGGTGGCATGATGGCGGAAATTATCACCGGCATTTATGCCTTGTTTGCCTGTATCACTTTCGCTTTTCTCTTGTGGGACGAATGTCAGGACGAATTTGATTACGATGCTGAGGACTTAGGGTTAATCACTCTGAGTGCGGTTTTCTGGCTACCGCTGGTAGCGGCCGTACTTGTGGCCTTTCTGATTGATTTCTGGCGCAAGTGGGTTAACCGTGGTTGATATGCTGGAGCCTGGCCAACACCACGCCGTCAATGCCTGGCGGCGTGAAACCTTTGCGCCTGGTACCCCTTCCGATGCGACGATCACAGAACGCCGCTTGTGGGCTGTTAACCCACAGGATTATGAATGGCGCTCCCAGTTCCTGCATGAGATACCTGACTGGTTAGCCGGGTATTTCGGCAACCGTTACGAAAAACTGCTGTCTGGTCGTGACGGGCGTCGCCGTGCCAATACATTCCTGCGTAAAACTATCGGTGAGAATGTATTGCCACGTCTGCGCAAAGTGGCTGCACGTTACAAACTGGCCGCTGATGCACTTGATCTTCCTTTTGGTAAGTCGCTGGAGCGACTGCCGTCACTTGACCGCCCGGATCTCAAAAAACTGGCTGGCCAGATATCTGGCTGGATCTCTCAGTCACTTTATGACTTCACCGATCAGTTTGTGGGCAGCACTGACGATGCCGCAGAGCTGCGCCGCCGTACGCTGGAGTCTTACCGCCATTTATGCACATGTTCCCTGATGCTGAACAATCAGCCGCCGTACTGGGCAGAGCATGAAGCTAATGGCGGGCAACTGGAAACGCGTAAGGCTGAATCCGGGATTCTTCGCATTATGGCACCTGAATGGTGGTATCTGCGTCTTAAGCGGGCGCGTGATATGCAGCGTGAGCATATGGCCATTGCCGTGGGGCAGGTACAGAAAGCAGCCAGTGCTTATGTGTCCCGTAAAACCCTTGGTGAATGGATAGACCAGAAAAAGCGGAACCTTGAGTTCTTCAAAAAGTTTGACCTGCTGAATGATGAAGGGCTGCGTATTGCGCTGGACTGCATGGTGCACCGCAGCGTTGCTAATCCGGCGATCCGTCGCTGTGAGCTAATGGTAAGAATGAGAGGGTTTGAAGATATGGCCAATGAAGAAGGGCTGGCCGGTGAGTTTTACACCATCACTGCGCCATCGCGATTCCATGCGGTACACAGCAAAGGGGGCTTTGTTTCACAGTGGGATGGCTGCACCCCGCAGGACACCCAGCGCTACTTATGCGGTGTATGGGCGAAAGCCCGCGCCGCTATTTCCCGGGCTGGTATCCATGTTTTTGGTTTTCGTGTGGTAGAGCCTCACCACGATGGGACACCGCACTGGCATATGCTGCTTTTTATGCGTCCTGGTGATGTGGATACCGTGCGCGATATTCTTTGCTATCACGCCAGAATTACCGACTCCGAAGAACTGCAAACGCCAAACGCGCTAAAGGCACGTTTCCATGTTGAAGCCATTGATCCCGCTAAAGGTTCGGCTACGGGTTACATTGCCAAATACATATCCAAAAACATTGATGGGTTTGCGCTGGATGGTGAGCAGGACGACGAAACAGGGGAGAACCTGCGGGATATGGCCAAGTCCGTTTCTGCATGGGCTTCACGCTGGCGCATTCGCCAGTTTCAGCAGATTGGCGGTGCGCCGGTGACAGTCTGGCGCGAGTTGCGCCGGTTACGTGATCAGGTGCTGACTGACCGCAGAATGGATGCGGTTCTGGTTGCTGCGGATGTTGGTGATTGGGCGGCATACACCCAGGCGCAGGGTGGCGCACTGGTTTCCCGCCGTGATCTGGTTGTTCGTCTGGCTTATGAAATCACGGAACAGGGTAATGAATACGCAGAGGACGTGCAGCGCGTTCAGGGTGTCTATTCTCCATTGGTTCCAGATTCAGCGGTATGTACGCGCCTGGTGAAGTGGCAAAAGGTTGCGAAGTTGGCCGAAGCGCCAGCGGAGGCGGGTTTTTCTGGCGGCAGCGCCGCCCCTTGGAGTTCTGTCAATAACTGTACGGAGGGTGGAACCCGCAGACGGTTAAAACTGGAGTTGCGCAGTCGGGGTTTTGAAGGTTCTGACGATGAAGTAGCCATTCTCATGCGGGGCAGTGGTTTGAGATTTGGTCAGGTGGCATTGATTTACCGCAATGGCCGGTTGCAGGAAACACGAAATGAGCCAACGCACGAGCTGTGGCCGGGGTGGTTGTAGCCTCGTAAGTCTGTGATACGTCAATGTTTGTCAGTGAATAGCAGGAAAAATCACTTTCACATTTTGTGCTTAAATGTATACTGTATGAATATACAGTTATTCTGTTTTTTAGGAGGATGCTTGTGCAGGATTTGTTTATGGAAACTATCGCATTGCAGCGGATTGCGTTGTTTACCAGGTTGATAGCCAAAAGTAATTGCACTGGCTGTGAAAAGGACATTGCACTTGCCTGGCTCAGCGAGCTGACTTCAGATCTGGAAAGTAAACTTGATGA
Organism: Kluyvera genomosp. 2; assembly: GCF_036759865.1. Taxonomy (NCBI): domain Bacteria; kingdom Pseudomonadati; phylum Pseudomonadota; class Gammaproteobacteria; order Enterobacterales; family Enterobacteriaceae; genus Kluyvera; species Kluyvera genomosp. 2. The sequence continues at coordinate 167,409 of NZ_JAPKIA010000004.1, read as the reverse complement.
ATATGAAAGTAAAAACCCCCGGGAAGGGGGCTTATCAGGCGGCGGGAGTCGCTTTCAGTAGGTCTAATGCCATTTGACGCTGATCGGGTGACAGTGCATTCAGTATTTTCTGCACCATAGCATCACCCGTTTTTGCGCTGGGGCTGAGCGTGTGGGAGAACGTCAGATTCATCACAAACGTATGGCCACACTCCACATCTGAACAGGCGCAGTAAATATCCGCAATCTGCCGGTGCTTCCGGTTTGTTTTACGAATAACAGCCTTTGAGCCGCATTCCGGGCATTCGATTTTCAGAACTCGCATATTCCATGCTCCAGCTGTTAAATGATGCCTGGATTTTAGCCTTTTTCGCCTCATGTCGCATCCTTATCCGTTGATTCTGTGTAACTTAAATCAAAGTTAAGGTGCAGCCTTTCCGGTATTTCGGGATCCTTGTTAACAGCGGTCATAAACCGGCGCTGAATGGGCGCTATTTCGCTTTTCTTGTAAATCCTTTCCGCCTTTTCAACATCCCCCAGACCGGCAGTGTTCTGCGGGACAATTCCGGCCAGGCCAGCAGGAAAGCGGTGCGCGTTGAGAATATCCTGCGCACTGATGTTTTTGATGTTGGCAAATTCATCTTTTGCAGAGATATCCCCCATTTCAATAAACTTGATCGCATCCCCATCCCCGCCTGGAATGTTCACCAGAATGGTAGAGAAATTACCAATGCCTTTACTGTCCCGCAGCTGCTGTTCAATCTCTTCTTCCATTTCATCTGTCATACTGGGATCGCGCGTGTAGAGAATGCCGCCAGTATGGGCACCGTTGTGGTAGTAGCGGCGGCGAAAAATCACGGCTTCACTGTTCAGCAAGGCCGAGTGTACGCCGCCGATATAGTCGGGCAGCCCGTAAATATGCTGCTGCGGGTCGTACATCTTGATAAAAATGATATCTTCCTGCGGCCATACCTGCGGTTCGCCGTCCTGCAACACCACATAATCGCCGGGCTGGTCTGTGGCGTTGTCCCTGACTTTACGGCGGCGAATATACAGGCCGGGTAAAGGTTCCAGGGCAATCACATCCCCCCATCCGTTGCGGATTTTGCCAATCGCAATATCCCCGAAGGTTGTATAGTCAAACGCTGCGGCTTCCAGCTGGTCGTAAGTCAGGCCACCGCCCAGATAATCAGACACAATCATATTTTTCCGGGCGTGGATGATGCCGCCATGCTGACCGTTAAGATTGATAAGCTGTGCCAGTGCCAGCCGGTCAATCGGCTGGGTAAAGTGATCGGCGGCATTGTCGTACCAGATGTCGCGGTAATCCGTGCCGGTGGTCAGTACGGGTTCCGGTTTGCCGAATGTGATGATGCTCATTTTTTTGGACTTATCGCCGCGCGGGTTGCGCTTAACGAAGCGGTTTTTTTTACTCATGCAGCCTCTTTCCTTACACCCCAGCGGGATTTCGGTTTGTTTTCGTAGTTGAGTGGTTCGTTATGCAGGGCGTGGGTAATTGCCCAGAACGCCTCCGCGTGGCCTGTGTCCTGGCTGCGGTCAGCGACAAATGTCATGGCGTTACCGCTTTGCGTTGTAGTACGGCGTACAGCCATAAAGCTGGCCGGGATCTCTTTCAGGTTCTTGTCCCATTCAATACGCTGACTTTCCACCACGTCCGCCGCTTTCAGTACCAGCTGATTTTTCGTGTTCATGTCGTAACGAATGGCGACGGCCACGCGCATGGCAAAATGCTGGATGTTGTCAAAAACCCCCTGGCCAATACCGGTAACGTCCACTCCCAGATAGGTGAAGTTGTATTTTTTAAACAGGAGTTCGATCTGCTTGGCCTGATAGCGGAAGTTCATGCCCTTCCAGTTAATGACCTTCAGAACGCGGAATTTCTCTGCGGCGTACATCGGCGGGGCAATAATCACAAAACACGACAAATCGCCGCTGCGTGCCGGGTCAAAGCCTCCCCATACTGGCCTGTCACCAAATGGCCGTGCAGCGTCCGGGTTGTGATCCTGCCAGGTGTCCACCTCCACACCGCAGGCTTCCAGGTCAGAAAAGCTGAATACAGAATCTTTACTGTCCACGAACACGCACATATAGAGCATGTTGAAGGTGGCGGTGTTGTAGCGGTTGCGCAGCTTCTCGATGTTGGCCAGGTTGAAGCCGCCTGCAATGGCATCCTCCATTGTGATGACATAGCGCCACTGACCATCCGGGCAAAGCCGTCCGCCGTTGCGCATTTCATCAAAGGACGGGAACTGAGCGGCCGCGCGTTTTTTGCTGCCCTGTTTCCATTCCTCACCCGTCCAGAACGGGTAAGCCTGGTGCGTTTTGGCCGATGGCGTTGAAAAGTAGGTGGTGCGCCATTTGTCATGGGTGGCCATTGCGCTGGCCACTTCGTTAAGCCTGGCGAAGTTAGGCACCCAGAAATATTCGTCACAGTACAGGTGGCCACTGTAGGACTGCGCCGTGTTTTTGTTGGTTGAGAGAAAGCGCAGTTCAGCGCCATTGCTGAGGCGGATCGGGTTGCCGGTCAGCGTGATGCCAAAATACTGCTCTGCAATGTTGACGATGTAAGACCGGAAGTATTCCGCCTGGACTTTGGAGGCAGACAGGAAGATTTGTGGATCACCTGTCATGACCGCGTTTTCAAAGGCTTCAAAAGCAAAGTACCAGGTGGCACCGATCTGGCGGCTTTTAAGGATGTTCCTGACCTGCTGGCCAATATTCCTGCGCAGGTGTTTCTGGTATTCAAAAAGATGTTCTTCCGCCCAGGAGTCAAAATCCGCCTGAGTCAGAGAAGAAATATCGTTTTTCCTGTTTTTGCGTTTGGGGCGCGGTTCATCGCTGTTGCCGTCCCGCGCTCCTGCCTGACCGTTACTCTGGCCGCTGGCCATCTTTTCTTTATGCTTATTGCTTTGAGCACGCAGCTTTGTGGCGTGGGCAATCAGCATGTCCATTTCTTTCAGGTCGAGATCGGTTTTATTATCGCGGCTGGCCAGCAGCTGGTAGCGGCGTTCGATTGCCTCCTCTGTACTTTCAAAGCTGAGTAAATCCGCCCAGCTGTATTTCTCAGCCCAGTAGTAAACGATCCGCGCATTCGGCAGATTTAATTCTGATGCAATTTCTTTTGGCGTATAGCGGCGCAAATAAAGTGCGCGGACAACGCCTTTTAGTTCTTCTGAGTATTTAGCCATGCGGATAATTATGCCGTGGCTGTTATGAAAAAACGGCGGTGTTAATTCGCGTCTGTTCGGTAATACGTGATAACCGAACTGTTCAGAATAAAGCGTGATGCGGTGGTGGTTTTATTTGGCAATAATTAATTTGCAGCGTCGGTGAATAAATCAGGGGGGATATGTCGCATTTAAAAACTGACTGGCTGTGTGTTGCTACCGAAGGGGATACCGTTGACGGCAGGGATATTAAACGCCAGTGGATTATCGATATGGGGGAAACCTATGACTATAACCACTATGTCGCTTTGATCTGGCCAGAACACGAGGACGATTGCGGTAATTTTGGGGAGGTACTGGAAGCCACCTGGCATGATGGTGAGGACGGACTGGCGCGGCTTTACGTCAGCCTTTGTCCGAATATGCGTTTAATTTTCGCCAACCATGAAGATCAGCTCCTGTTCTTCTCGATTGAACCGGAAGAAAACTGGCGCGGTAGTGGGCGTACATACCTCAAGGGGCTGGCGGTAACAGATACACCCGCCAGTGTTGGCACCACACGGCTGCGCTTTAGTAGTCGGCGCAAAAAATTATCTAAGCAGGGATATTACAGTTGTGTGATTTCCCGTGATGGAAAAATTAAACAGGAAATACGAATGAAGAACTGGCAAAAATTGTTTGGTATTAAACCGAAGTTTGAAGATGAAACGCCGCCTGATGATACCGCGCAGGGTGATGATAAGTTACAGGCGCTGGCCAACGTGGTAAACGAACTGGAAGGCCGTGTGGCCAAAATTGAAAATCAGCTCAGTGATGTTCAGGGTGATGTGGATACCATTGCGGAAGTGGTCGATACCGAAGAGTTTGCGGCTATTCGTGATAATGCAAAAGATATCGTTAAACGTTTTAACGATCTGGGTAATAAATCCACCCGTACACCGGGGCGTAAGATTTCAGAAAAAGCGGGTAAATTTAATTTCCTGTAATACGTTCTGACGTTAATTAGTACAAAACATTTTTATTATCGCTTAATCGCGAGGGAGTTTTATGCACCTTAATAACCGTGCACGGGATTTACTGGATAAATATTCGAGTGGTATGGCGCAGCAGTTTGGCGCACGTGATACCAGTCGTTATTTTTCCCTGAATGACCCGCAGGAAAATGCGCTGCGTCTGGCGCTGCTGGAGTCCGTGGAGTTCCTGAACATGATCACCTGTCTGGACGTTGACCAGCTGAGTGGCCAGGTGATTTCTGTCGGTTCCTCCGTGCTGCATACCGGCCGCAGTGAAAATGGCCGCTTTGTTCGTCAGGTTGGCGTGGACGGCAATGACTACTCACTGGTTGAAACGGACAGCTGCGCCGCACTGCGCTGGGATCTGCTTTCGGTCTGGGCAAATGCCGGTAAGGACGAAAACGAGTTTTACAACCTGGTTCAGGCGTTTACCACACAGGCTTTTGCGCTGGATATGCTGCGTATTGGTTTTAACGGTAAGAGTCGCGCAAAAACGACGAATCCAACGGATAACCCGAACGGCGAAGATGTAAACATCGGCTGGCATGAGCGTATGAAAACGCTGCTGGGTGGTAATCAGATTATGACCGATCCGGTCGTGCTGGATGAAGCCGGGGATTACAAATCACTGGATGCAATGGCTTCAGACCTGATTAACGCCAAGATCCCGGCACAGTTCCGCAATGACCCGCGTCTGGTGGTTCTGGTCGGTGCTGATCTGGTTGCTGCTGAACAATACCGACTGTATCAGGCCGCAGATCGCCCGACTGAAAAAATCGCGGCGCAGATGCTGGGCAGCACCATTGCTGGCCGTCCTGCTGTTATCCCGCCGTTTATGCCGGGTAAACGTATGGTCGTCACGCCGCTTTCTAATCTGCATATCTACACCCAGCGCAACACCCGCATGCGTAAGGCGGAATTTGTTGAAGACCGTAAGCAGTTCGAAAACAAATACCTGCGTAATGAAGGCTATGCGGTTGAAGTGCCGGAGCTGTATGCGGCCATTGATGAATCCGCCGTGACCATTGGCAAGGTTTCTGAACCAGCAGAGGGCTGATAAATGGCACTTTCTCCCGCGCAGCGTCACAGCCAGCGCATTGCGATGGAACAAAAGCTGAAACGCAGCCAGGCACTGGAAACCACGGAAAGCATGCACCTGCTGATTAAAGCGCTGGAAGCGGATGTGGAACATTGCCGTAACCTGCCGACAATCGCGGATCGCGTTGAGTTTAAGCGGGATGTGTTGCTGCCGCGCTGGACACCGACTGTGGAAGCGTATCTGGAAAGCTGGCAGGTGTACGCCAACCCGGTATTTGCCTGGTGTGTTATCTGGCTGTTTGACGTGGGCGATCTGGATAAGGCGCTGGACTGGGCTGACATTGCAATCAGCCAGCAGCAGGCAACCCCGGATCGGTTGCGCAGTAATTTTCCCACGTTCGTGGCCGATACGATGCTGGCCTGGGCGCAGGAAACATCAGGGCGCGGGGAAAGTGTTGAACCGTATTTCTCCCGCACATTTGAGCGTGTCGCCAGCACCTGGCGGCTGCATGAACAGGTCACGGCCAAGTGGTTCAAGTTTGCCGGGCTGGAGCTGCTGCGCGGCGAAGATGGCCAGACAACGGCCGCGAGTGTGGACGACATTGAAACGCTGGAGAAAGCCGATCGGTTGCTGGCCACCGCAGAAAAATACTATTTAAAAATCGGCGTCAGAACGGCACGGCAGACGATTGCCGCCCGTATCCGAAAACTGACGCAGGGGTAAAGACTACCGCAAGCCAGGCGGACGCGGTGGAGGGCAGAACACTCCGTGTGTCACTGTGCCGTGGAAACCGGTCAGTCCGCCTTTTTCGGGGGAATTATGTTTAGCGGAAAACCGCTGGATTATCAGGATGAGCCGCTGACGAATAATGGGTTCTGGCCGGATCTGAATCTGAAGGACTTTCAGGCGCAGCGGTCACTGCCAGCCGATATCGACGCGGACACCATCAGTCAGGCGATGCTGGCCGCAGTCGCGGAGGTGAATGCCGAGCTGGAAAACGTGGAGGCCAGCTGGAAAGCAAAAGGCCACACGCTGGCAGCAGATGTTCCGGGCGTAAAAATGGGCGGGCTTAATAGTCTGTGTGCCCAGTACATGAAAGCGGTATTTGCCAGGGCAAAAGCGGATCTGCTGGGGGAGTTCGCCACTGTCGGGCGACGTGAAACCCATCCGGGGCAGGAGAGTATGGAAACCCGCGCCGGGCTACTGGCTGAGGCTTCAGTGGTTATCCGCCGCATGAAGGGGTTTAAACGGGCAACGGTGAAAAAAGTATGAACCAGACACAGCTTGAGAGCCTGACCGCATTTTTTCAGCAAAACGTGCCGCCGCGCGCCATGCAGTCATTTGACAGTGTGCTGGATGAAATGAAGTTCATCCCCGCAGCGAAGGATTACGGACTGGGACAGTACCGCCAGGCGGTGATTCGCTATGACGCGGTAATCAGCTGGCAGCGTTTCCCGTACCGCCTGTGTCCGCCGCAGTTGCTCATGTCGCTGCTGGCCGCGTGGCTGGATGAGGCTGACAGGGAATTACTGGATGAAGTCGGCCTGACGGAAGCTGAACCGGACTGGGATGTGTCAGTGGAGGATGAGGAAACCGCCACCATTGTGCTGACGGTACCAATGGCGGAAGAACTGGTGATCAGGGAGGACGAAAACGGGGCGATCCCGTGGCAGGGGAAACGCTGGTCGCTGGTTAACCCTGAAGTCTGGATAGCGATCACCGCCAATATTTATGGCGTGGATGAAACCGGTGCGCCGGTAGGCGGTAACGAATGATTGCCGGTGGTGAGCTGAATAAAAAGCAGTTGGCAGAGTTGCGTAAATCACTGGCCAGCATGGAGCTGCCGCCCAAAAAGCGCCAGCGTCTTATCTGGAGGCTGGCCAAATATGGCGTGATTGCCGCAGCAAAACGGCACGTTCGCAATCAGGAAGCACCGGATGGCCAGAAGTGGCCGGGGCGTAAAACGAAGCGCAAAGGGAAGATGCTGCGGAACCTGCCAAAACTGCTGCATATCCGTGAAATGCCAGAGATTCAGGCGGTACGGATTTATTTGCAGGGTGGTGGCTACCGGAACGGGGAAACGCCGGTGCCGGCCGGGACAGTCGGATATGCGCAACAAAACGGGATGCGTGTCAGTGTCAGCCGTCGCAGCCAGCCACGGAAGGCGGAGGCCGGAAAAATGGCCACGCCAGCCCAGGCCAAAAAACTGCGGGCGCTGGGGTACCGGGTACGCACCGGTAAACGCTGGAAAAAGCCCACGCTGGGCGAGTTAACCCAAACGATGCCATACAGCCGGGCGGGGTTACTGATTCGAAAACTCAGCGGTAAGGCGGTGAAAACCAGCTGGACAGTGGATCTTCCTGCCCGTGTCTTTCTGGGCATGAGTGACGGTGAATTTGATAACGCGCTGGCGCGTCAGCTTCAGGCTATCGGCTTTGGCTGGGATGTTAAGGCGCAGGATATTAAGGGGAAAGCATGACCTGGCCAAACGTGACCGTGAACCAGGTAAACCAGCTGCTGGGTGAAACCAATGAAGTGGAACGCACGCTGCTGTTTATCGGTACGGGTACCAAAAATGTGGGAAAAACGCTGGCGGTGAATGCCCAGAGTGATTTTGATGCACTTCTGGGAGAAGGGGAAAGCCCGCTGAAAAGCGATGTTCTGGCGGCACTGGCAAACGCCGGTCAGAACTGGTGGGCATTTATGCATGTGCTGCCCGCAGATGCTGAGGACGATGCCTGGGTGAAAGCGGTACTGGCCGCACAGGTGGTGTGTTCGGTGGAAGGGGTGGTGCTGTCCAGTGATGTGACGGCAAAAGCCCAGGTGAATCAGGCGGCGACGTTACGATCCACGCTGATTTCCAAATATGGGCGCTGGGTGTGGTTCATCCTGGCCGTGCAGGGAATGCAGGAAGAAGAAGCCCAGGCGGATTACCTGACCCGTGTGTCTGCCATCCAGGACGGTATTGCAGAGAAGGCCGTGCAGCTGGTCCCGCGTCTGTGGGGAAATGAGCCGGGTGTGCTGGCTGGCCGTCTGTGCAGTCGTGCCGTGACTATCGCAGACAGTCCCGCCCGAGTGAAAACCGGGGCGCTGCTGAATCTGGGCAGTGATGAAATGCCGGTCGATGGCACCGGGGCGGTACTGGAGCTGGCCACGCTTAAGGCACTGGAAGCCCAGCGCTTTAGTGTGCCGATGTGGTACCCGGACTATGACGGTTTTTACTGGGCTGACGGGCGGACGCTGGATGTGGAAGGCGGCGATTACCAGTCGATTGAAACCCTGCGTGTTGCCGATAAAGCGGCGCGTCGTGTACGTCTGCTGGCTATCAGCAAAATTGCGGATCGTTCACTGAACAGCACACCGGGCAGCATTGCTGCACACCAGACGCTGTTTGCACGTCCACTGCGTGAAATGTCCACGGCGGCCAGTATCAATGGCGTGTCATTTCCGGGGGAAGTGAAGCCGCCGCAGGAGGGTGATGTAACCATTGTCTGGAAGAACAAAAAGACGGTGGATATTTATCTGGTGGTACGCACCTGGGAAGTTCCGCTGCAAATCACCATCAGTCTGTTACTGGATGCCAGTCTGGAGGGCGCTGCATGAGTAAACGTATTTCGGGTATGTCGTTTGATACCTATCTTGACGGCGATCTGATCCACATCGAGAAAATCACACTCGATATCACGGATAACAGCGCCGCCGCCCAGACCCGTGGTGTGCCGGATGGCCATGTTGATGGCGATGTGGCCGCAGAGGGAGAAATTGAAGTCAGTTCCAAAGTGCTGGGTGTACTGACGGCCAAAGCCCGTGCCGCAGGTTCGTGGCGTGGTATTCCGCCGCTGGATTTTCTTTTCTATGCCAAAGCGGGCAACGAAGAAATGAAAGTGGAATCGTTCGGCAACAAACTCCAGTTAAGTAATCTGCTGGATATCGATCCAAAGGGTGGCGGTGTGGCAACGCACAAAATCAAATACTTCGTGACCAGCCCGAAGTTCGTCAACATCAACGGCGTACCGTATCTGGAATCGGAAGCCACGGAAAACCTGATCGGATAAGGAAGCTGGAATGCAGGAACATGAAAAGAGCCTTTATTCACTGCTGATTATGGGGGCGCTAATTGCTGTTGCGAAGGTGCTGGCCAGTGATGATCCCATTACACCGCGCCTGTTTATCAGCCGTGTGATCCTGGGCAGTTTTGTTTCAGTCATCGCTGGCGCGGCGCTGATTCAAATCCCGGAGGCCAGCCCGCTGGCTATTCAGGGACTGGGGGCTGCGCTGGGTATTGCCGGTTATCAGGCTGTTGAAATGTGGCTGCGCAGACGTGCAGAGGGAAAGAAGAACGGGAGCGTGACAAATGACCCTGAGTGAAAAGCAGCAACTGTTTACCGTCATGGTGGCCAACCTGATTCACTGGGCGGAAGAACATGGCTACCGGCTGACGTTTGGTGAAGCGTACCGGACCCCGGAACAGGCGGCGCTGAACGCGAAGAAGGGCAGCGGCATTTCTAACAGTCTGCACACCCAGCGTCTGGCCGTGGATTTTAATCTGTTTGTGAATGGTCAGTACCAGACCCGTACAGAAGACTATCTGCCGCTGGGTGAATACTGGGAATCGTTGGGCGGAAGCTGGGGCGGGCGCTTCAAATCCAGACCGGATGGTAATCATTTCAGCCTGGAACATAACGGGGTGCGCTGATGAGTCACGCGCAGTGGCTGGTTGTGGTGGCGCTGGCGTTTGTCTGGGGCTGGCTGACTGCTGACTGGCGGCGCGACAGCCTGGAGCTGGCAATCAACACGGCGGCGCAGGTGGCTGGTAATGAATCGCGAAAGGTTATGCAGGGCATTGCCAGTGATTCTGCCAGGGCGCTGGAAGATAAACTGGAGGCGCTAAGAAATGCGCAACCGCGAGAGATCCGCACGGAAGTGCTTAAGCCGGTTTTTACTAACAGGTGCCTGTCTGATGAGTTTGTCAGCATGTACAACAGCGCCGTCGCCGGTACCGAACGTGCGTTATCAGGAAAACCTGAAAACACGATGCGCCACGCAGTTGCCGCGCCTGAACGGGGCAACAGGTAAAGATGCAGCGGAACTGCTGACTGTTTACCTTGAAATATATGGCCAGTGTGCGGCGCGTCATAATCAGTTAGTTGATGAAATTAATTTAAGAGAGCATGTTATTTATGGAACAAATTAAACTGAGTGTTTGTGGTGCAGATATTGTTTTTGAACCTAATCAGACTGCTTACAATAAACTGATTAATGAAATGGCAATGGATAATAAAGTTGCACCTGCAAATAATTATCTGATGCGTATTGTTACCCCGGAAACGAAAGAAGCACTGATTGACGTATTAAAACGTCCGGGTGCAGCGTTGCAACTGGTCAGTAAAGTTAATGATATTTACGCGCCGGAACTGGAGATTGAAGTAAAAAACTGACAAAGCGAGTCCATGATATTGAACGAAATGGACTCGAACAGTATTTAATTCTCCGTCGTCATTATTTACCACATGGTCAGGATTCCGTTGACGATATTGCCGCCGCTATATGGCTGGATAACCGTCACTGGGAATATACGGGAATAGCCGTGGCTAATGGCGTGGCTAAAGCATTTAAAGGCACTGAATGAAACAGTTAGATTTTACATTAAGCCTGATTGATAAATTATCCCGCCCGTTAAAACAGGCGCAGGGCAATGTCACGGGCTTTGCTGAAAAATCAAAAGAAGCCTTTATGCAGATTGGTGGCGGCGTTCTGGGGCTGGCGGGTACAGGGATGGCCATTAAAGGTGCGCTGATGCCCGCCATTGAAATGTATGACGCGCTGAATGATGCGGCTGCAAAAGGGGTTGATGACTCTGCGCTAAAAGCAGTCCAGCGTGATGCGCTGCGCTTCAGTACCACCTATGGTGCCAGCGCGGTGGAGTTCGTCCAGTCCACGGAAAGTATAAATGCTTCCATTGCCGGGCTGACCGGGAATGAGTTGCCGAAAGTGACGAAAGTCGCCAATACCCTGGCGTTTGCGCTCAAATCCACCGCCGCGGAAACCGCTGAGTTTATGGGGCAGATGTTCGGTAACTTTTCCGCTGATGCCAACCGGCTGGGTAAGGTTGAGTTTGCTGAACAGCTGGCCGGAAAAATGGTGTACATGCGCAAAACCTTTGGCACGGAAATGGCCGCTATCAAGGATTTGATGGAAGGGGCGCGTGGCGTAGGTACCAACTACGGCGTGGGGCTGGATGAACAGCTGGCCGTGCTGGGACAGCTTCAGCGGACACTGGGCACGGAAGCCAGCAGCGCTTATGAAGGCTTTATGACAGGAGCCATTGAGGGCGGTAAAAAGCTGGGGCTGTCCTTCACGGATTCCACCGGCAAAATGCTGTCCATGCCTGAAATGCTGATCAAGTTACAGGGCAAGTATGGCAAAAGTCTGGAAGGGAATCTGAAGGCCCAGGCTGAACTGGATGCGGCATTTGGAGACAGTTCGGCGGTGGTTAAACACCTGTACGGTAATGTGGCATTGCTTCAGCGCAATATCACCGAGCTGGGCGGTGCGGATGGCCTGAAGCGTACCCAGGAAATGGCCCAGAAAATGGTGAAGCCGTGGGATCGCTTTGTCGCAATCCTGAAGGCTATCCAGACCGTCATTGGCCTGACGCTGATCCCAGTGCTCTATCCGGTCCTGAACCGTCTGGCCGATATGGGGCAGACCTTTGCCCGCTGGATGCAGCTGTTTCCCAACATTGCGCGTGTTGTCGGGTATGCGGCGATGGCCTTACTCAGCTTTGCTGCTGTGGGGGCAGTCGCTAATATCGTGATGGGTGTCTCTAAATTCATCATGATGGGGTTGCGCGGGATCTGGACAGCGTTGACGGCCATCACGAAAGTTTACACCGCAGCTGTCTGGCTGGTGAACATTGCCGTTATTGCCTGGAACGCCACGCTGAAATTTCTGCGCGGTACGTTGCTGGCGGTTCGTATGGCGGCAATGATGGCAGGGATAGGTATCAATCTGATGAGCTGGCCGATCCTGCTTGTGATTGGTGCCGTTGCCTTACTTGCTGCCGGTTGCTTGCTGCTGATTAAACACTGGGAAACGGTAAAGAACGCGGTCATGGATACCGCTGCATTTCAGGCATGCGCCAGGGTAGTGGCATGGCTTGCCGGGGTGTTTGCTTCAGCCTGGCAGTTTATCAGTGAAGGATGGAACAGTTTTATTTCCATGCTGACCGGGTTTTCTCCTTCTCAGGCATTAAGCGGTCTGGCCACGGGTATTGTCTCGTTGTTTGATAATGTCTGGCTGTCCGTTAAAAACGGTTTTCTGAAGTCGTGGAACTGGATTGTTGAGAAACTGAATAAAATCCCAGGTGTGGATATATCAATGGCCAGTACAACTTCACCCCCATTAACTGGAAATACGTTATCAACGGGTGGGGAGCTAAAAGGAATTGATAAGGGTGGGATAAATAAAACAATCAGTAGCAATTCTAAATCAGTCACTGATAACAGCAAAAAAATAGGGGAGGTTCATTTCCATACCAAAGAAGCGATGTCCCCTGGTCAGTTAATGGAATGGCAGGAGCTAAATGCGTGAGTGAACCACTTTATATAGATTTGCTGATCCTGAAGGGTGATTTTGTTCTGAATACCGGATATGAGCCTGAACTGTGTAATAACCGTAAAAGTATCGGGCAGGACATTATTCACGCCATTATTGAAAGCGGACTGGCAACGGAGCTGATTGCTGAACGCAGCCCAACAATGCGGGCGGATATTTTTACCCGTATGGAATTATTGATTGAAGATGATGAACGGATTATTCCGGGAACTGTAGAAATCAGTGAGGAAAGCCAGAAACGTTTATGGATAACTGCCAGCACCTATGACTTTGGCGGAATTTCTGCGCAGGTGGATTTATGACGGAAAAACCGCAGGTTGATTTTGAAGAAGTGGTGAAAGCCAGCGGGATGCCGGTGACGGAATCGGAAGTGCGCGAACGCTTCAATGCGATAGCGGCCGAGGAAGGGATCATCACTAACACATCCCGCATGTCACCGTTCTGGCGTCTGATTACGGCCATTGTGACGGCACCAGTGATGTGGCTGAAGGATGTTCTGGTATTCACCGTGCTGGCCAATATGTTTGTGGCCACGGCCAGCGGGAGCATGTTGCGTCTGCTGGCCTGGGCGGTAAACGTCACGGTAAAGCCCGCCAGTGCTGCTCAGGGGGTGATCAGGTTCTTTAAAGAAGATGCCAGAGCCGTGGTGACGGTGAAGGTCGGAACGGTTATCCAGACTGAACGCATCAACGGCCGGGTGTATGAGCTGGCGACCACTGACGATGTGGTGATCCCCTCCGGCGCAGCCAGCGCATTGCTGCCGGTAAAAGCGACCGGCACAGGTGGCGCATACAACCTTGCACCGGGTTATTACCGCATTCTGCCGGTGGCCGTTGACGGCATCAGCCACGTGGTCAGTGAGGAAAACTGGCTGACAGTGCCGGGTGCCGATGAAGAAAGTGATGATGAACTGCGTGAACGCTGCCGCAACCAGTTCAACCTGGTGGGCAATTACCACACTGATGCGGTTTACCGTTCAATGATTGCCGGTGTTGCCGGGCTGAGTATCGACCGGATTTTCTTTGAGCACGACGCGCCGAGAGGACCAGGTACCGCAAACGCGTATTTGTTGCTGGACAGTGGGGTGGCTTCTGCGCCGTTTGTGAATGCGGTGAATGATTACATCAACACGCAGGGGCATCACGGCCACGGCGATGATATGCAGTGTTACGCCATGCCGGAAACCCTGCACGATCTGGCCGTGACCGTATACGTCAGAAATCTGACCAACCTGACAGACGACGAACAGAACAGCCTGAAGAACGGGATTGAAAACCTGATCCGCTGTGCTTTTCGTGAGAATGCGGATTTTGACGTCAGAAAGACGTGGCCATATTCGCGCTTCTCATTTTCTCAGCTGGGACGCGAGATCCACAAAACCTTTTCACTGGCGGATTCGCTGGCTTTTTCAATGGGTGACATTACCAGTGAGCTGAATGTGCCGCGCCTGAAATCACTGGTAGTGAGTCTTGAAAATGAATGAGTTCATGAAAAAGCTGGCCGGAATGGTGCTTCCTTCCTGGATGAACCAGGGGGAGCCGAAAAAGCTGCGGAATACAGCGCGGCGATTCTGGGCGGAGGTTTACGGCTGGATAACCTGGCCGATGAATCAGTTTGATCCGCTGACCTGCACACCGGCATTGCTGAACCTGCTGGCCTATGACCGCGATATTACCCGTTTTGACGGGGAGCCATTAAACCTGTTTCGCAAGCGCGTGGCGTACGCCTTTATTAATGCGCGTGATGCCGGTTCGGTAGCGGGATTTATCAATATTTTTGAACGGCTTGGTATTGGGTATGTGGAGCTGCTGGAGCGCCAGCCAGACATTGACTGGGATGTGATTCTGGTTCGCGTCACTGACAGTCAGATCGCGGACAACACGCAGTTGCTTATCCAGATAATCCGCCAGTACGGGCGAACCTGTCGCCGCTATCAGTTTGAAGTGATCACATCTGAAAAGCTGGCCATCCGGGCTGGATGGGATCAGGGGGAATACGTGGTTTATCCGGCAACGTTAAGCGGTATGGAAACCCACAGCGCGACATTCAGCGCGGGTTTGTAAGGAGTTTTATATGTCACAGACAGCTATCACGCTGGCATTTGAACACTGGAAAGCGCAGCAGGGTGCTACTGGCGAACCAGTGGTGCTTGATGAATTTGTGTTCGCGAGTGTACCGGGACTGAATCCGGATGTACCCATCGACCGGAATGAAGCACTGCCAGCTGTCGCGCAGATTGTGCACCGACAACCTGTTACCCGTACTGGTGTGGTGAATGAAAATGGCGTGGTGTATTCCGCCGTTCTGGGTGCTGACGTGGGCGACTTCAGCTTTAACTGGATCGGTCTGCTGAATAAGGCCAGCGGTACGCTGGCGATGATTGTTCATGCGCCGGTACAGCAGAAACTGAAAACAGCGGAAGGCCAGCAGGGGAACGTTCTGACCCGTTCGTTTCTGATGGAGTACAACGGCGCACAGGCTGAAACCGGGATTAATACACCGGCTGAAACCTGGCAGATTGATTTCACGGCGCGTATGGCCGGGATGGATGAACGCCAGCGCCTGGAGAATGTGGATATTTATGGTGCTGCCGCATTCTTTGGGGATGGTTATCTGGTCGGAAAAACCGGCAATCAGTATTTTGTCACCAAAGGCACCGGCTATGTGGCAGGGCTGCGCACATCGCTGGCCGAAAACCAGAATATTACTGTGACGGCGAAGCCGGTGAAAGTCTGGCTGGATGTGTGCTGGGCGGGGGCGTTGACCAGTGTCTGGAATGTTCAGCGCAAAATTACCGTAGCGGAAAACCTGGCTGATTATGTGCAGAACGGTGAACAGCATTACGTGTTTGCAGTGGCCAGCATTGATGTGAATGGGAACATTACCGATTTACGGCCAAAGGGGAGTCTGAATGAACAACAGGCCAGCAGTGATTTCCTGCGAAAAGATACAAATTTAGCCGATGTTCAGGATAAAGCTGAAGCCCGTAAAAACCTGAATCTTGGAGAACTGGCGTTGTTAAGCCGAAGTGACGTTCTGCCGGTAGGTGTTCCCCTGCCGTGGCCGATTGATACGCCACCGGATGGTTGGGGGATTCTTCAGGGACAGGCTTTTGATAAGGCCGCTTACCCGCTGCTGGCGAAGGCTTACCCTTCCGGCGTTCTGCCTGATATGCGCCGGATGACAATTAAAGGGAAAACAGACGACCGCGCCGTGCTTTCTTATGAAGAAGACGGCATCAAATCACATGCCCACGGGGCAACTGTTTCTGCGACCGATCTGGGGACAAAAACAGTTTCCACGTTTGATTACGGTTCAAAGCAAACAACAGGATTTGATTACGGTAACAAAACCACTGATGTGCAGGGGCATCACGACCATGGATATCCGGTGGGTGGTGTCGGGGGATCTAACTACCCTGTTTTGTCTAACGGTAATGGCAGCTGGAGCAGGACTACCGCAGAGGGAAACCATGCTCATAACGTTTATATCGGGGCGCATGATCACTGGGTGGGCATTGGCGCACACAATCACACCGTAACACTGGGCGCACACGGACATAACGTGACGATTAATGCGACGGGTAACGCAGAGAACACGGTAAAAAACATTGCTTATAACTACATTGTGAGGCTGGCCTGATGACTTTCAAAATGACCGATGAAAACCGGACGATTACTGTTTATAACCTGCGAGCAGATACGCATGAATTTATTGGTAAAGGTGATGCGCTTATCCCGGCACATACGGGACTCCCTGCGAACTGCACCACGACAGAGCCGCCAGAAACAAAGGCGGGTTTTATTCCCGTTTTTAATATGGAAAAACAGCAATGGATTGTCATGGAAGACCACCGGGGAGAGGTTGTTTTCGACACGCAGACAGGCAATGCGCGTTTTATTTCTGAGCTGGGAGCATACCCGGCAGGGACAACGACAATTCCAAAGGATTCTGCCTGGCAAAAATGGGATGGCAGCAAATGGGTATCAGATCCCGATGCTGAACACATGGCGCTGGTCAGTGAAGCTGAGACGACGAAAACCAGTCTGATGAAACAGGCCAGTGAGGTAATTTCAACCTTACAGGATGCGGTTGATTTTGATATGGCAACAAATAAGGAGCAAACGCTGCTGGTTGTCTGGAAAAAATACCGTGTGCTGTTAAGTCGGGTTAACCCTGATGATGCCGGGAATATTATCTGGCCGGAGGTGCCTGATAATGTGGCGTGAAGCACGTCTGGCCTTCACTGATTCGCTGGCCGCGCTGAATTGTTCCATTGTTCCGGCACATCCGTGGATAAATGGGCTGGGACAGCAGACGGATAACGGTGCATATCTTAGCCCGGTGAATGCTGTCCGCTATCTTGCCGGGAGGCTGGCCGGAACGGGCGGAAATGCCGATGTGATGATCATGATGGTGACTGGCCAGACGCATGAAAATTTCATGAACAGCCTTAACAGCCTGGTGGATGTTTTCCCCGCACCGGCATTCACCCAGGTAAAGCGTCTGGCGCAATCTGCTGCGGCGCTGGCCATCGAAAAAATGCAGATCCCCGCGAAAGCCGGGGCGGGGTTGCCGGTTGCCGTTCCGTTGTCTGTGCCAACCAGCAGGGCGGCATTGTCAGCGGCGGCGGTAAGCCAGGCACAAAAAGCGGCCAGTGCGGGCTTCAGTCTGGATGGCATGAAGCAGCAACTGGGGGAGTTCGCGCAGTTGCGTGACAAACTTATCAGTGATGTGGCCAGCGGACTGGGCGATTTACAGGGAAAAAGTGCCAGAGCCTGGGTTTTTACGGGCAACGGCGATACAGCCACCACGCTGCTGGAGCTGGTAAAAGATATTCCGCAGCCATCAGCCGTTTATACGGCGGCGGTGATGCTGGTTGGTGACAATCTGGATGGAATAAAGGGAATGATTCATGACTTCGATCCCAACACTGGCGCTCAACGGTGAGGCCATACCGCTGAAAAACATGCGTGTAACCGTATCGCAGCAGTTCCAGGATAAAGACCAGTCCGGCCAGACCAGCGCCACCACAAAATCCGAGCAGGGGGCAAAGGGCAAGGAACTGCGAATCAGTGGTGAAATACCGTTTAAAAGCCCGGAGATCCTGAAGCGTATTTTCGAGCTGGCCAGCGCCACGGATGCGGGAGGAAACCGCCAGAAATACCGTGTGGCGCATGAAGTGGCCAGAGCGGTGAACTTTCGTGAGGCGACATTCAGCGGGACGCTTGATGCGCCACAGCAGGACGGAAAAATGGCCTGGCTGGTCACGTTTACGCTGGCAGAACATATCAGCGTGCAGGAAAAGCGGGAGGCCAGAGCCACAGGGAAATCCAGCGCGAAAAAACAGACGGCCGGAGGTACCGGACAGGCCGGTGGTCAGAGTGCCGGGGAAGATGAAGAAAAACTGACGTGGTTTGAGAAACGTGTGCTTAAACCCGTCAATGATGCATTGGGTTAACGATGAAACCAGTTAAACGCCTGTACCTTTCAACGGATGAAGTTCACCTGGCGGATGCCAGTCTGGTGCTGGAGCTGAACAGCTGCGGCCGGGGATTTATTACTGCGCAGACAACCACGGACTATACCGGGAAACTGGTGCGGCTGGATGTGGGGTATTCTGACCTGCTTTTGCGCTGGTTTACCGGCTACGTGGAACGCTCGCAACCTGCTGAAAATGGCTTTCAGCGCCTGTTTGTACGTGAGTTGGTCGGTGTGTTTGAAAAAGCGTGGCCATGTTCATTTCAGCATCCCACGTTGCGTAAAATCGCCGGGTGGCTGACGGAAAACAGCGGGATAGCGGTCAGTGTGCCGGATACCTCATACAGCGATAAGCCGATCCCCCATTTTACCCATAACGGCACGGGTTATCAGTTGCTGAATAACCTGGGCAGGGCGTTCAGTATCCCGGATTACATCTGGTATCAGTTGCCTGATGGTTCCCTGTATGTGGGTGGTGCAGAAAAGGCGCTGTTTGCCGGTCGTCCGGTAGATATCCCCGCAGAGTTCAGTCAGGGGGCTGCGGGCGGTAACTCCATGACGCTGCCGGTGATCCAGAGTCTGCGGCCGGGAGTGGAGCTGAACGGGGAGCGCGTGACCCGAGTTCATCTGACCAATGACACAATGGCCGTCACCTGGACCCCCAGAAACCGCGCTACAGGTCAGCCATTACAGAAAACACCGGCGCAACGCCAGATTGAGAGCCATTACCCGGAACTGGCTTCCGGGCTGCACCTGCCGAAACTGGCCAGAGTGGTGGCACCCAGCGAAGCGGTGAAAAGCGGTGATTTTTCCGACCCGTTCCGGCCACGTTATGCGGTAGATGTGCAGCTGCTTGACGCAGACGGCAACCCGGACAACCAGACGCCGGTGTATTCGGCGGTACCGCTGCCGGTACCGATGGCCGGTAATGACTCCGGCATGTTCCAGTTCCCGCCAGAAGGGACGCTGGTTGAAGTCGCTTTTACCGGGGGGCGACCTGATAAACCGTTTATCAGGCAGACACTGCCGGATGGTACCAGTCTGCCGGATGTTAAGCCCGGCGAGCAGCTGCAACAGCAGCGGGCGGAGGTGTCGCAACGTGTTACCCAGGCGGGCGACTGGGTGAGGCAAACCGATCAGACCATCAGCGAAATATCGATGGCGCGGACGGTCAAAGCAGACACGGAACAACGTGATCTGGTCAGTCGAGAAACCACGGTAAAGGCCACTGATAAGACCACGGTACTGGGTACCGCCACCCTGATGGCCGGAGCCATTCAGCAGGTCAGTGCCGGTGATTATAGCCAGGCCGTGAAAGGCAACAGGCTGGCCAGCATTGAAGGGAATGACGAAACCGATATAACCGGGAAGCAGTCCATGAAAGTGGCCGGTGCTGTGGATGTTGATGTGGGGGGAACCCTGACTGAAAAGATTGCCGCATTGCGTAAATCGGTGGCGGCGGGCGGCCAGCAGATTATGGGGCCAACCGTCCATATTGGCAGTGAAAGCGTCAACACCCTGGCCATGATGCTGGACACCATTGATTTGCTGGCTGAGCTGGCGCAGCAGTGTGCGAGCCATTCACACCCCAGCGTTGGTACGCCAACCAATGCCGGCGCATTTACCCAGACGGCAGAAAAGGCCGGACAGACCCGCAATAAGTACCAGAGCATAATTGCCTGACTATCCCATCAGCCCGCGCATAATGCGGGCTTTTTTGTACCCATCCCCAGACCTCACCAGACGCATTCTAAGCGTTTATTTCCCCTAGCCACCACCATGCGACACCATAAAAGGATCTGTGCTGTCACGTAACGCTGGCGGCGATAAATGCTGACAAAATAAATCTTTCGCAGACAAAAACGGCACTACACCGCACCCGCCTGCGGTTTCTGGATCGTTAAAATTTTTCAGTTTTCTTTTTCTACAAACCACTGCCCCGGACAGCGCCAGCACTGGCAGTTTTACGGAAAACGTGAACTGAAACGATTGAAAAGAATTTCAGTGTTTTTCAGTTTGAAGGATCTGCGGAGGATCTAAGTAAAAAATCTAATGCGATGAAAAATAAGGGTAAAATAAATTTTAAGTAGGTTTTAGATGATCAATCCGCGCTGGACGGTCGGGCAAAGAAAAGTTCGCGATTCCAGATATGACAGGGTCTACAGTGAAATTGTGGAGGTTTTTGGAACTGAAATCACACTGCTGCAAGATATTTTTTGCGGCTATGCAACCTTCTAAAAAATAGGGAATAATCAAGTTTGCTTAGAGCAAGATGTTGATTACTTGTTACTAAGTTCGATGGGGATAGATCGCTTAAATTTACGGAGTTTAATATGCCTTTTGCTCAAATGATGCGTGACAAGTTGGTCTTGGTTAAGACGGATGGAAGCCGAGTAATAGATCTAAAAGGGAGTGTTCAAAAAGGTAAAATTTACATAATGAGAGGGGATGTTTCGATTGAGCCTGGTGATGAATTGCATCGTGAAATGCCAGGAGAGAAATTTGAAGAGTACGTTGTAGTTGAACCAAATTTCTATCAAGGGGTTCATGGGATACCGGCGCATTATCAAACTGAGGTTAAGAGAAAAAGCAAACAACAACCTCAAGTTGTTGCCCCAACCTCACATACCACAAACTATAACTTTTATGGTAATAACAGCAGGGTTAACAATAGCTCAGTTGATAACTCAAACAATTTCACTGGTAGTGATGATAGTGTTCGCCAGGTGATGACCATACTAGATTCGGCAAGAAAAGATGTTGAAACAGCCGCGATGGAACCTGTCGATTCACAAACTACTAAAGCAACTTTAGACATTGTTGAAGGCCAAATAAAGGCTGAAGCCCCATCAAAGCCTGTTATCAAGACGCTTCTTGCTGGATTGCCTGTTGTCGCTCAGGCGTTGCCTTCTATCGTAAAACTCGTGGAAATCTTTAAGAATTGATTTCCTGCCGCCATTTTGTCGCCATAAGCCTGGGAGTTATAGCTTAATCAATTGATTATAAAGGGTTATATTTTCAGGCAACAAAAAACCCATCAACCTTGAACCAAAGATGGCGGGGTTGATGGGCTCCACAAAATGGGGACATCAAAGAAAAGCAGTGGCACTAATTAAGACTCGCACCCTGATAAAAAGTTCTGCATTGCGCAAAAATATTTTTCTTTTCTTTGTTTTTGTGGTCAGGGCTAGCCCCCAAGCCCTGGCCAGATAATGATGATAAGCGTACCGGCAAGCGTTAATAACACGTTGGCTATCGCGTAAGTGCCCGCGTAGCCGAGCGCCGGGATGTTGCTGCGCGCGGTGTCGCTGATGATTTCCATCGCCGGGGCGCAGGTGCGCGCGCCCATGATGGCACCGAACAGCAGCGCGCGGTTCATGCGCAGCACGTAGGCGCCAAACAGGAAGCAGATAACGACCGGGATCAGGCTGACAAACAGACCCGCCACCAGCATCTGGCCGCCAACGACGCCGAGACTTTTGCCGATGCCGCCGCCTGCGCTCAGGCCAACGCCCGCCATAAACACCATCAGGCCGAACTCTTTGACCATGTTCAGCGCGCCCTGCGGAATGTAGCCGAAGGTCGGGTGGTTGGCGCGCAGGAAACCGAGCATGATACCTGCGAACAGCAGCCCGGCGGCGTTACCGATGCCGAAGTTAAAGTTGCTGAACTGGAAGGTGATCATGCCGATCATCAGGCCGACGATAAAGAAGGCACAGAAGGCCAGCAGATCGGTCACCTGGCTGTGGATGGACACAAAGCCGATGCGATCGGCAACGGTTTTCACGCGGCGCACGTCGCCGCTCACCTGCAGCACGTCACCTTTGTTGAGCACGATGTTGTCGTCGATCGGCATTTCAATCTGGCTGCGAATCACGCGGTTAAGGAAGCAGCCGTGGTCGGTCAGCTTCAGCTGCGCCAGGCGACGGCCCACCACATTGTGGTTTTTCACCACGATCTCTTCGGTAACGATGCGCATATCCAGCAGGTCGCGGTCGAAGACCTCTTTACCGTTACGGAAGCTGGGGTCCAGGCGCGCGTGCGCGTCCGGGTAGCCCACCAGCGAAATTTCATCGCCCATTTGCAGCACCGCATCGCCGTCGGGGTTGGCGAGAATGCCGTTGCGGCGGATACGTTCGATATAGCAGCCGGTCTGGCGATAGATGCCCAGCTCGCGCAGATTTTTACCGTCAGCCCACGCCACCAGCTCCGGCCCCACGCGGTAGGCGCGGATGACCGGCAGATACACTTTACGATTGGTGTCGGTGTCCAGGCCGCGCTCGCGGGCGATTTGCTGGGCGCTGGTCTGCAGATCCTGATGCTGGAACTTCGGCATATAGCGGGCGGCAACGATCAGGCTGACGAGGCCAATCAGGTAGGTCAGCGCATAACCAAGGCTCAGGTGATCCTGTGCCTGAGCCAGCAGAGTACCTTCCATGCCGGAGTGGCGTAGGGTATCGCCCGCGCCCACCAGTACCGGGGTTGAGGTCATCGAACCGGCGAGCAGACCCGCCGTCAGGCCGATATCCCAGCCGAAGAGTTTACCCAGCCCCAGCGCAATCAGCAGCGCGCTGCCGACCATCACCAGGCCCAGCATCAGATAATTTTTGCCGTCGCGGAAGAAAATAGAAAAAAAGTTCGGTCCGGCTTCGACGCCGACGCAGAAAATAAACAGCATAAAGCCCAGATTCAGCGCGTCGGTGTTAATACTGAAATGCTGCTGCCCTAATAACAGCGAGACCACTAAAACGCCAATGGAATTACCAAGTTGGATGGAGCCAAGACGTAATTTGCCAAGACAAAGCCCCAGCGCTAATACCACGAATAATAACAGGATGTAATTCCCGTTTAACAAATCTGCGACGTTTATATTCACGGAATCTAACTTATCGTTTACCAGTAACGTGTTGAAAGAAATGGCTATTTGGTCTACCTTTGGACCAAGGGCGGTGGTAGGCTTGCTGCTATCCTGTACCCAAAAAATAACCAGAAAATAGCGTTCAGTAGTTTAATCGTTCCTGATCGTTACGGCTAGCAACAATCGCTTTTAGCACCGAAGTGTTTTGGCAAGGAAAGCCAGAAACTTTATCTGACTGGGCGTCCGTAAGGGCGATAAATGGAGTTTGATAGAGAATTTTTCAGGAGATGCGTGTGAGGAATGAACGCGGTTGGGCAGGTATAATCTGCTGCTTTTTACTTTTTATAGTGGTTTTCTTTTCACTGGTTCTGCACGTGAAGGGTGCCTTTCGCGCATCCGGAAATCCTGAACTGGGCCTGCTGTTTTTTATTATTCCTGGCGCCGTGTCGAGCTTTATCTCTCCGCGTCAGCGGGTAATGCTTCCGCTGGTGGGGGCCATTCTGGCAGCACCCATTTGTCTGGTGTTGACGCGGCTGTTTTTCGATAACGGCGGGTCGTTCTGGCAGGAGCTGGCGTGGCTTTTCAGCGCTGTTTTCTGGTGTGCGCTTGGCGCGCTGTGCTATCTGTTTGTCAGCTCAATGCTGCACGACAAGCGACGGGAAAACAAACGCCCGCTGTAGGCGCGGGCGTCGTGGTGTTATCGGCAGAGCGAATCAGGCAAACAGGCCAAGATTCTCTTTCGCCCAGGCTTCAAAATCCGTGCAGCCGCCGATGTGTTTCTGGTCGACGAAAATCTGTGGCACGGTTTCCACCGGTTTACCCACGGTTTTTTCCAGATCGGCTTTGGTGATGCCTTCCGCGTGAATGTCTACGTAACGGTAGTTAAAATCGTCGCGTTCCTGAGTCAATTTCTCCGCCAGCTCTTTTGCACGAACGCAGTAAGGGCAGCCCGGACGACCAAAAATTACGGTAAACATAGTGTCTCTCCTCAAACGAGCGGAATAATCAACGTGCCTGTCGGCGAATGGCGCTTATGATGCCGCGCTCAGCAGCGGAGGGAAAGAAGGTTCTGCCTGTTACTCTGATTCATCCAGGCTATGTTTGGCTAATTATTTTTCCCCGGCTTGCCGTTATACTCGACGTAAATTGGCAAGATAAAAACGCGAAAGGTTCACAGGAGAAGAGGCATGCGTACGCTGGGAGCACTACCGAAAAGCGTATTGATACTGGAGGCCATCGGGATGGTGGTACTGGCGGTGGCCTGGCTATCGCTCAATCAGTACATTACGCTGCCGACGCCGTTGGCCAGCCCGCTGGCGGCGGTGATCATGATCTTCATTGGCATTGCGCTGATGCTGCCCGCCGCTGGCGTTCTGTTTTTGGGGATTGCCCGTGCCGCAGCGCCGCAGCTGATGAATCCTGGTTCCGCGCGAAAAAAGGAAAAAAATGATGACACCGACGATTGAAGTTCTGCTCAACCACCGCTCTATCCGTCAGTTTACCGACGAGCCCATCAGCGATGAACAGCGTGCGGCGATTATCGACAGCGCGCGGGCAACGTCCAGCTCCAGCTTTTTGCAGTGCACTTCTATTATCCGCATTACGGATAAAGCGATGCGCGAGCAGCTGGTTGGCCTAACCGGCGGGCAGGCGCACGTGGCGCAGGCGGCCGAGTTTTGGGTGTTCTGCGCCGACTTTAACCGCCATTTGCAGATTTTACCTGACGCACAGCTGGGCCTGGCTGAGCAGCTGCTGCTGGGCGTTGTTGATACCGCGCTGATGGCGCAAAACGCGCTTACTGCGGCGGAGTCCCTGGGGCTGGGCGGCGTGTACATCGGCGGCCTGCGCAACAATATTGAAACGGTTACCGCGCTGCTTAAGCTGCCAAAACATGTGCTGCCGCTGTTTGGTCTGTGCCTGGGCTGGCCGGCCAGCAACCCGGATCTCAAGCCGCGCCTGCCTGCCGCGCTGCTGGTGCATGAAAATCACTATCAGCCGATGGACCGTGAGGTGTTGGCGCAGTACGACGAAGATCTTGCCCGGTACTATTTGTCCCGCAGCACCAATGCCCGCCGCGACACCTGGAGCGACCATATTCGCCGTACGCTTATCAAAGAGAGCCGCCCGTTTATTCTGGATTATCTGCACCAGCAGGGGTTTGCTACGCGCTGATTTATCCTGCCCGATGGCGCTTCGTTTTTCGGGCCTGCAAGAGAAGGCACGGCCGGGTATGCACTGTGCTACCCGGTGGCGCAAATGCCAGAATCTGTGTCTGGACGCAAGCATCCATCGATGTGAAAGCGGTATGATACGCTGATTTTTAAGCGGCTTTTTTTGGAGAGGTAAAGGGTGAAAATCGCCATTTTGTCCCGGGATGGAACGCTCTACTCGTGCAAGCGTCTGCGTGAGGCCGCCCAGCGTCGCGGCCATATTGTTGACATCCTCGACCCGCTGTCGTGCTACATGAACATCAACCCGTCGGCGTCGTCGATTCATTACAAAGGCCGCCAACTGCCGCATTACGATGCGGTGATCCCCCGTATTGGCTCGGCGATTACCTACTACGGTATGGCGGCGCTGCGGCAGTTTGAAATGCTGGGCAGCTATCCGCTCAACGAATCGGTGGCGATTACCCGCGCCCGCGATAAGCTGCGATCGTTGCAGCTGCTGGCGCGCCAGGGGATCGATCTTCCCGTCACTGGCATCGCCCATTCGCCGGACGACACCAGCGATCTGATCGACATGGTCGGCGGCGCGCCGCTGGTGGTGAAGCTGGTCGAGGGGACGCAGGGCATCGGCGTCGTGCTGGCCGAAACCCGTCAGGCGGCGGAGAGCGTGATCGACGCCTTTCGCGGTCTGAATGCGCATATCCTGGTGCAGGAGTACATCAAAGAAGCCAAAGGGCGTGATATCCGCTGCCTGGTGGTGGGCGATCGGGTCGTTGCCGCGATTGAGCGCCGGGCGAAGGAGGGCGATTTCCGCTCTAACCTGCACCGCGGCGGCGTGGCGACGGTCGCCGACATTACGCCTGCCGAGCGCGAGGTGGCCATTAAAGCCGCTCAGACGCTTGGCCTCGACGTGGCTGGGGTGGATATCCTGCGGGCGAAACGCGGGCCGCTGGTGATGGAGGTTAACGCGTCGCCGGGGCTGGAAGGGGTGGAAACCACGACCGGTATTGATGTCGCCGGTAAGATGATCGACTGGATCGAGCGTCAGGCCCACCCCGGTTTTTGCCTGAAAATCGGCGGCTAGTGCGGCTTTCGTAGTATGTAACGCTTTTTTTGCGTAAGCTATACATCATCTCGTCTGATACCGGGCGCTGCCCGGTAGCATGTTTTTTCTGGAATGTTACTTTACCGCATGAGGTCATAGGCAATATGGATTCTCTCGTCGTCCCGAGTCTGGATACGTTACGTCAGTGGCTCGACGAAATGGGCATGAGCTTTTTTGAGTGCGACACCTGCCAGGCGCTGCACCTGCCGCATATGCAAAATTTTGATGGTGTCTTTGATGCCAAAATTGACCTCATTGATAACGTCGTGCTTTTCTCGGCGCTGGCCGAGGTCAAACCGTCGGCGCTGCTGGCGCTGGGGGCCGATCTCTCTGCCATCAATGCCAGCTCGCTGACCGTCAAAGCGTTTCTGGATATGCAGGATGATAATCTGCCGAAGCTGGTCGTTTGCCAGTCGTTGTCCGCCTCGGTGGGCGTGAGCTTTGAGCAGTTTGCGGCCTTTGTGCAGCAAAGCGAAGAGCAGGTTTCGATGGTGATTCTTGAGGCTTCCGCCCAACAGCTGCTGTATAAGCCGGAAGAGGAAGAGCTGCCGCCGGAAGATATCCAATACCATTTTCTTCACTAATCCTCCCCGCTAAATAGCGCAGTCACTGCCACGGTGGCTGCGTATTACATGCATTTATTCTACTCTTAACCTCTTTTTAAAGATTCTTTCACTACCTGATTGGCGCTTTTGGCTTATCGGATAGAGTGATCTTGCATAAAAAATTGATAAAAGGCGTTTTTTACACTGACCTATAGCCTCCGGGCCGGGCTACAGTTATTCTTGCGACATATCGGTGCACCCCCTAATTATTGCCAGTGATAATCATAGTTGGCGAGAATTTTGCATCGATAGCGCGAGCAATGACTGCAGGGGAGCCCGGTCTCTTCTCTTTCATGCAGTACGAAAAAATATGCATGATTTCTGCATACTCTAAATTGCGTATATTTAGTCCGTTTGTTAACGGGCGCTGAGAAGGATAAGAGATATGGCCGCCTTAAATAAAAAATGGTTAACAGGTCTGGTGACGGGTGCGCTGATGGCTGCCTCGGCAAGCGTGCTCGCTGCAGAACAAAAAACGCTGCATGTCTATAACTGGTCCGACTATATCGCGCCGGATACCGTGGCGAATTTTGAAAAAGAGACCGGGATTAAAGTCGTATACGACGTCTTCGACTCCAACGAAGTACTGGAAGGTAAACTGATGGCGGGTAGCACCGGTTTTGATCTGGTGGTGCCGTCGGCAAGCTTCCTGGAACGCCAGCTCACCGCCGGCGTGTTCCAGCCGCTGGATAAGAGCAAGCTGCCAAACTGGAAAAACCTCGATCCGGACGTGCTGAAGCTGGTGGCGAAGCATGACCCGGACAACAAATATGCGATGCCTTACCTGTGGGCGACCACCGGTATTGGCTACAACGTCGATAAAGTCAAAGCCGTGCTCGGCAAAGACGCGCCGCTGAATAGCTGGGATCTGGTGATGAAGCCGGAAAACCTGGAAAAACTGAAGAGCTGCGGCGTCTCCTTCCTCGATGCGCCGGAAGAAATTTTTGCCACCGTGCTGAACTACCTGGGCAAAGATCCTAACAGCATGAAGGCCGATGATTACACCGGCCCGGCGACCGACCTGCTGCTGAAGCTGCGCCCGAACATTCGCTACTTCCACTCCTCACAGTACATTAACGATCTGGCCAACGGTGATATTTGCGTGGCGATCGGCTGGGCGGGCGACGTCTGGCAGGCAGCGAACCGCGCGAAAGAAGCGAAGAACGGCGTCAACGTTTCTTACTTCATTCCAAAAGAAGGGGCGCTGGCGTTCTTCGATGTCTTCGCGATGCCTGCTGATGCGAAAAACAAAGACGAAGCCTATCAGTTCCTCAACTATCTGATGCGTCCGGACGTGATTGCCCACATCAGCGACCATGTGTTCTATGCCAACGGCAACAAAGCATCAACGCCGCTGGTCAGCGCCGAAATTCGCGATAATCCGGCGATTTATCCGCCGGCTGACGTCTTCGCCAAGCTGTTCACGCTGAAAGTCCAGGATCCTAAAATCGACCGCGTCAGAACGCGTGCGTGGACCAAAGTGAAAAGCGGGAAATAATCCTTCACCTTGCTGGTGAGGGTATTGCACCGGGGCAGTGCAGCTGCCCCAATCTGGACGCCTGCCGGACGGCGGGTGTCCAGGGGTTGATATGACAACCGGGTCATATTGATATTCGTATTTTGCCGGAGAGCACCAGATTGAACGACGCTATTCCCCGCCCACAGGCGAAAACCCGCAAAGCGCTGACCCCGCTGCTGGAAATCCGTAATCTGACCAAATCCTTCGACGGCCAGCACGCCGTAGACGACGTTAACCTCACGATTTATAAAGGCGAAATTTTTGCGCTGCTGGGCGCATCTGGCTGCGGCAAGTCAACCCTGCTGCGCATGCTGGCGGGTTTTGAGCAGCCGACCGCCGGGCAGATTATGCTCGATGGCGTCGATCTGGCGCAGGTGCCGCCGTATCTGCGGCCAATTAACATGATGTTCCAGTCCTACGCGCTGTTTCCGCACATGACCGTTGAGCAGAACATCGCCTTTGGCCTGAAGCAGGATAAGCTGCCGAAAGCGGAAATTAACGCCCGCGTCGCCGAAATGCTGGCGCTGGTGCATATGCAGGAATTTGCGAAGCGCAAGCCGCATCAGCTTTCCGGCGGCCAGCGTCAGCGCGTGGCGCTGGCGCGAAGCCTCGCTAAGCGTCCGAAGCTGCTGCTGCTGGATGAACCGATGGGCGCGTTGGACAAAAAGCTGCGCGACCGGATGCAGCTGGAAGTGGTGGATATTCTTGAACGCGTGGGCGTGACCTGCGTGATGGTGACCCACGACCAGGAAGAAGCCATGACCATGGCCGGACGTATCGCCATTATGAACCGCGGCAAGTTTGTCCAGATTGGTGAACCTGAAGAGATTTACGAACACCCGACGACCCGCTACAGCGCGGAGTTTATCGGCTCGGTCAACGTCTTTGAAGGGCTGCTTAAACGGCGCGACGAAGATGGTCTGATCATTGAGTCGCCGGGGCTGGTGCATCCGCTGAAGGTTGACCCTGACGCTTCCGTAGTGGACAACGTACCGGTGTACGTCGCCCTGCGCCCGGAAAAAATCATGCTCTGCGAAGACCCGCCGGCGGACGGCTACAACTTTGCCGTCGGGGAAGTTGAGCACATTGCCTACCTCGGCGATCTCTCCATTTATCATGTCCGCCTGAAAAGCGGCCAGATGATCAGCGCGCAGCTGCAAAACGCCCACCGTTACCAGAAAGGCTTACCGACCTGGGGCGATGAGGTACGTTTGTGCTGGGATGCTGACAGCTGCGTGGTGTTGACGGTTTAGGAGGGGCTATGAGTACATATGAACCACCGGCCCGCCCGCATAAACCGGGCGGCTTCGCCCTGTGGCTGGCGCGGGTCAATATGAAACACGGGCGCAAGTTTGTCATTGCGATGCCGTATCTATGGCTGATCCTGCTGTTTTTACTGCCGTTCCTGATCGTCTTCAAAATCAGCCTTGCGGAGATGGCGCGCGCGATCCCGCCGTATACCAACCTGATGGAATGGGCCGACGGCCAGCTGACGGTTGCGCTCAACTTTGGCAACTTCCTGCAGCTGACCGACGATCCGCTCTATTTTGAGGCTTATTTGCAGTCGCTGCAGGTGGCGGCAATCTCGACGATTTGCTGTCTGCTGCTGGGCTATCCGCTGGCCTGGGCGGTGGCGCACAGTAAACCATCAACGCGCAACATCCTGCTGCTGCTGGTGATCCTGCCATCGTGGACGTCGTTTCTGATTCGTGTCTACGCATGGATGGGGATCCTGAAAAATAACGGCGTGCTGAACAACTTTCTGATGTGGCTGGGGGTGATTGACCAGCCGCTGACGATTCTGCATACCAACCTCGCGGTCTATATCGGGATTGTGTACGCCTATCTGCCGTTTATGGTGCTGCCTATCTACACTGCGCTGACCCGCATTGACTACTCGCTGGTTGAGGCGTCGCTGGATCTCGGCGCACGTCCGCTGAAGACCTTTTTCAGCGTCATCGTACCGTTAACCAAAGGCGGGATTATCGCGGGCTCCATGCTGGTCTTTATCCCGGCGGTAGGGGAGTTTGTGATCCCGGAACTGCTCGGTGGCCCGGACAGCATCATGATTGGGCGCGTGCTGTGGCAGGAGTTCTTTAACAACCGCGACTGGCCGGTAGCCTCGGCGGTGGCGATCGTCATGCTGCTGCTGCTGATCGTGCCGATCATGTGGTTCCATAAATATCAGCAAAAACAGATGGGGGAACACGGATGAACAACCTACCGGTCGTACGATCGCCGTGGCGAATCCTGATTCTGGTGATTGGCTTTACGTTCCTGTATGCGCCAATGCTGATGCTGGTGGTCTATTCGTTTAACAGCTCAAAGCTGGTGACAGTCTGGGCGGGCTGGTCAACGCGCTGGTACGGCGAACTGTTCCGCGACGATGCGATGATGAGCGCGGTGGGGCTAAGCCTGACCATCGCGGCGGCGGCGGCCACGATGGCGGCCATTCTTGGCACCATTGCCGCGGTGGTGATGGTGCGCTTTGGCCGCTTCCGCGGTGCCAACGGCTTTGCCTTTATGATCACCGCGCCGCTGGTTATGCCGGACGTCATTACCGGGCTGTCTCTGCTGCTGCTGTTCGTCGCTTTGGCACACGCCATCGGCTGGCCGGCGGATCGCGGTATGCTGACCATCTGGTTGGCGCACGTCACCTTCTGTACTGCCTACGTGGCGGTGGTTATCTCCTCGCGTCTGCGCGAGCTGGACCGCTCGATCGAAGAGGCGGCGATGGATCTGGGCGCGACGCCGCTGAAGGTCTTCTTCGTGATTACGCTGCCGATGATTATGCCGGCGGTCATTTCCGGCTGGCTGCTGGGCTTTACGCTGTCGCTGGATGACCTGGTCATCGCCAGCTTCGTATCCGGCCCGGGCGCGACGACGCTACCGATGCTGGTCTTCTCCAGCGTGCGCATGGGGGTGAACCCGGAGATTAACGCGCTGGCGTCTCTGATCCTTGGCGTAGTCGGAATTGTCGGATTTATCGCCTGGTATTTGATGGCGCGCGCGGAAAAACAGCGGGTGCGCGATATCCAACGTGCAACACGCGGATAATCCTCTTAAAATCGATACGGATGTGCAGTCGATGCCGCGAATGTTCGCGGCATCGTTTTCATGGAAGGCAACACATTGGAACTGTTTACTCGAAGCCGTCGGTCGCATGCCCGTCTGAACGTTCCTGCTTTGGTGCAGGTGGCGGCGCTCGCCATTATTTTAATCCGCTGTCTCGACCTGTTGATGATTATCAATCTGCTCGGGCTGAATGGGATTGGCGAATTTATTCATCGCAGCGTTCAGACCTGGACGCTGACGCTGGTGTTTCTCTCCAGCCTGGTGCTGGTGTTCGTTGAAATCGCCTGCGCCTTTTCGTTGGTCAAAGGGCGTAACTGGGCGCGCTGGGTGTACCTGCTGACGCAGGTGATTGCCGCCAGCTACCTGTGGGCTGCATCGCTTGGCTACGGTTACCCGGAGCTGTTTAGCATCGCGGGCGAGTCGAAGCGGGAGATTTTCCGTTCGTTGGTGATGCAAAAAATGCCGGATCTGCTGGTGTTATGCCTGCTTTTTGTACCCGCAGCCTCCCGGCGATTTTTCCGCTTACAATAACGGTGATACAATCCACGCCCCTCTTTGTCTCAAGGTTTTTCTATGCAGTGCGCACTCTATGATGCCGATCGTTGCCGTTCATGTCAGTGGATTGAGCAGCCCGTCGCCGAACAGCTGGCCGCCAAAATGGCCGACCTCCAGACGCTGCTGGCGGCGTTCCCCGTGGCGGGATGGTGCGCACCCGTGTCTGGCCCCGAGCAGGGGTTTCGCAATAAAGCCAAAATGGTGGTCAGCGGTAGCGTAGAACGTCCGCTGCTGGGCATGCTGCATCGCGACGGGACGCCGGAAGATCTGACCGACTGTCCGCTGTATCCGGCCTCGTTTGCCCCGGTATTTGCTGCGCTCAAACCGTTTATCGCCCGCGCCGGGCTGACGCCCTACAACGTGGCGCGCAGGCGCGGCGAGCTGAAGTACCTGCTGCTGACGGAAAGCCAGCTCGACGGCGGCATGATGCTGCGCTTTGTGCTGCGTTCGGACAGTAAGCTCGCGCAGCTGCGCGCCGCATTACCCTGGCTTCAGGCCCAGCTGCCGCAGCTTAAGGTGATCACCGCCAACATTCAGCCGGTACACATGGCGATTATGGAAGGCGAGCAGGAGATTTTCTTTACCGAGCAGCAGGCGCTGGCGGAGCGGTTTAATGACGTTCCGCTGTGGATTCGCCCGCAGAGCTTCTTCCAGACCAACCCCGCTGTCGCCAGCGCCCTGTACGCCACGGCGCGCGACTGGGTGCGGGCGCTGCCGGTCGATCATATGTGGGATCTGTTTTGCGGCGTCGGCGGCTTTGGGCTGCACTGTGCGACGCCGGACATGACCCTGACCGGCATTGAGATTGCCCCGGAGGCTATTGCCTGTGCGAAGCAGTCGGCGGCAGAGCTGGGGCTGGGCAAGCTGCATTTCCAGGCGCTGGATTCGACCCAGTTTGCCACCGCCCAGGCCGCTACTCCGCAACTGGTGCTGGTCAACCCGCCGCGCCGCGGCATTGGCAAAGCGCTGTGCGACTACCTCAGCGCGATGGCGCCGCAGTACCTCGTCTACTCCAGCTGTAATGCGCAGACCATGGCCAAAGATTTTGCCCATCTGCCGGGGTACCGTATCGAGAAAGTACAGCTGTTTGATATGTTCCCGCACACCGCCCATTACGAGGTGTTGACGCTGCTGGTTCGCTGCTAGCGTGCCCAAGCCCGGCAGGTGCAGCGCTGCCGGGCGGTTACAATGGCTAGTGGCTCATGGTCTGAGGCGACATATTGCCTTGCTTCATCTTCTCTCCTTTCATGGCCTCTTTTTTCATGCCGTCTTTTTGCATACCGTCTTTGGCCATCTTCTCTTTGCACATCGTGTCCTGGCACATTTTATCGTGGGGTTTGGCCATGCCGTCATGCATTGGCTCGGCGGCGTGCACGCTCGCCATCAGCAGGGCGCCGAGCGCGGCGGTAGCAATCATTATCTTTTTCATCGTCTGTCCTCATGGTTGATGTTGTGCACCGACAGCATCGCGCGCAGCTCATCACCATGTCCTCACGGAAGTTTAAATAAAATGTGATAACTCACGGCGCCCGGCTGGGTTAAGCTTGAAAAAAAGCGTGGGTGGAATGTTATGAATAGCGCAAAGAAAATCTTGCTGGTGGAAGACGACCAGGACATCGCAACTCTGCTGCGGCTCAATTTGCAGGATGAAGGATACCAAATCGTTCACGAGGCGGACGGCACGCGCGCGCTGGCGCAGCTTGAGGCATCGGTCTGGGACGCGGTGATCCTTGATTTAATGCTGCCCGGCGTCGACGGGCTGGAGATCTGCCGCCGCATCCGGCAAATGACGCGCTATTTACCGGTGATCATTATCAGCGCCCGCACCAGTGAAACGCACCGTGTCCTGGGGCTGGAGATGGGGGCCGACGACTACCTGCCGAAACCTTTTTCGGTGCTGGAGTTGATTGCCCGCGTTAAAGCGCTGTTTCGCCGTCAGGAAGCGATGGGGCAGAGCATCCGCCTGGAGAGCGGGGCGATTGCCTGCCACGGTCTGACCATCGATCCGCTCTCCCGTGAAGTGCGGCTGCACGGCGAGTCCGTTGAGCTAACCCCGCGTGAATTTGATCTGCTGTACTGGTTTGCTCGCCATCCGGGAGAGGTCTTTTCGCGTCTGTCGTTGCTCGATAGCGTGTGGGGCTATCAGCATGAAGGGTATGAACACACGGTCAATACCCATATCAACCGCCTGCGGGTGAAAATAGAGAAAGACCCCGCCGAGCCGGAAATCATTCTCACCGTCTGGGGCAAAGGCTATAAGTTTGCCACCGACAAAAGGAAACCTGCGCCATGAGCCGACGGTTGAGCCTGAGCCAGCGGCTGACGCTGGTGTTTACCGCCATTTTGCTGCTGTGCGCGATTGCGGCGTGCAGCGTGCAGCTTTACAACAGCAGCCAGTTCGGTAATGCGATGGTTCAGCGGCTGTCGGCGGGCCTGGCGCAGCAAATCGTCAATCGCGAGCCGCTGCTGGATGCGCAGGGTGGCGTTAATCGCCAGACCCTGAAAACGTTGTTTGACCGCCTGATGACGCTTAACCCGAGCGTAGAGCTGTACCTTATCTCGCACGACGGTACGATTGTCGCCGATGCTGCACCGCCTGGCCACATCAAGCGCCAGCAGATTGACCTCGCGCCGCTGCGGGCCTTCCTCGACGGCGCGGCGTGGCCGGTGTACGGCGACGACCCGCGCAGCCAGGATAAACAGAAAGTCTTCAGCGTGGCACCGGTTTTGCTCAACGGCAACCTGCACGGTTATCTCTACATCATTCTTGAGGGGGAAAACCTCAATGCGCTGGCGGAGAGCGCGTGGCACAAGGCGCTGTGGAGCACCTTCCTTTGGTCGCTGCTGCTGGTGGCGCTGTTTGGCCTGCTGGCGGGAACGCTGGTGTGGTACTGGGTCGCCCGTCCGGTGCGCCAGCTTACCGCCCATGTGCAAGGGGTGGATCAGGACAGCATCAGCGCAATCAGGCAGCTGGCGCAGCAGCCGCTGCAGGCCGATGGCTCTAATGAAGTGGCAATATTGCGTAATACCTATATTGAGCTGGCGCGCAAAATTGCCAGCCAGTGGGATCAGCTTTCCGATAGCGATCGTCAGCGCCGCGAGTTTATTGCCAATATTTCCCATGATTTGCGCACTCCGCTAACCTCACTGCTGGGCTATCTGGAGACGCTATCGATGAAAGCCGACACGTTCTCACCGGAGGATAACCGGCAGTACTTGGCCGTGGCGCTACGCCAGGGGCACAAGGTTCGTCATCTCTCACAGCAGCTGTTTGAGCTGGCGAAGCTGGAGCACGGCGGGATCAAGCCACAGCTCGAACCGTTTGCGATAGGTGAATTAATTCAGGATGTGGCACAGAAATTCGATCTGGCGATTGAGACCCGGCGCTTAACCCTCAAGGTCGAGATCCCGCGCGCGCTGCCGCTGCTGAACGCCGATGTTTCGATGATTGAGCGGGTGGTCACTAACCTGCTGGATAACGCCGTGCGTCACACGCCGCCCGGTGGCACGGTGATGCTGCGCGTCTGGCAGGAAAATGAACGTCTTCAGGTGGAGGTTGCTGACAGCGGGCCTGGCGTCGATGAAGCGCTGCGTGAGGCGTTATTCCAGCGTCCTTCCGCGCTGAGTGCGCAAAGCGTGAGAGAAAATCGCGGTGGCCTGGGGCTGCTGATTGTGCGGCGTATGCTGGAACTGCACGGCGGCAGTATTCGCCTGATGGAGGCCTCTGCGGGCGCTTGCTTCCGCTTTTTCGTGCCGTTATAGATGAGAAAACCCGGTAAGCAGGGCGCTTACCGGGTGAGGGCACTTACTCAGCGAACCATTTGTCGCTGATTTTCTGATAGGTACCGTCTGCTTTAATCGCTTTGAGTGCACCGTTCAGCTGCTCCAGCAGCGCTTTGTTGTCCGGGCGTACCGCGATGCCAAGGCCAATGCCGAAGTACTGCGGATCGGTGACTTTCTCAGTGGCCGCACCCAGCTGCGGGTTCGTTTTCAGCCATTCGTTGACCACGGCGGTATCGCCGAAGACGCCGTCGATACGGCCATTTTTCAGGTCGATAATCGCATTCTGGTAGCTGTCATAGGCGACGGTTTTCACTTCCGGATGCTTGTCCATCAGGTATTTCTGGTGGGTCGTCCCGTTTTCCATACCGATACGTTTGCCTTTCAGGTCATCAAAGGTTTTGAATTCGCCTTTTTTGGCAATCACCAGCGCCGAGTTAGCATAGTAGGCATCGGTAAACGCGACCTGTTTGCTACGCTCAGGCGTGATGTCCATACCGGAGATCACCGCATCGTATTTCTTAAATTTCAGCGCCGGGATCAGGCTGTCAAACGCGTGGTTGGTAAAGGTACATTCGGCCTGAATTTGTTTGCACAGCGCGTTAGCAAGGTCGATATCAAAGCCGACGATCTGGTTGTTCGCATCCATGGACTCAAACGGCGGATAGGTAGCGGACACGCCGAAGCTGATTTTTTCTGCGGCCTGGGCGCCTGCGGCAACGGTGGCCAGTAAGGCGGCCAATACTAATTTTTTCATGGATGAGCTCCTGTCTGTCTCGCTTATGGTTGCTGCCCTGCGTGTGGCATGGAGCTACAATGCCACTTAGTGAATTTATATGCAATATAGTTGAGTAAATATTTTCATTGTTGCAAAAAAAAACGGATAGGCCAGCGGCTTATCCGTTTCGGAATTTAATGGTTATGCAAAAACTAGTCGCGGCGCTCAAAGGCCAGCGCTTTGCGCTCAATCAGGCGCATCAGCAGCGTCAGCAGGCCGTTGACGACGAGATACACCAGCCCGGCGGCACCAAAGACCATCACGTCATAGGTGCGTCCGTACAGCAGCTGCCCGTGGCCCATTACCTCCATCAGCGTGATGGTATAGGCCAGCGACGTACTCTTGAACACCAGCACCACTTCGTTGGAGTAGGAAGAGAGCGCACGTTTAAAGGCGTACGGCAGCAGGATCGCCAGCGTATCTTTCTTACTCATCCCCAGCGCGTTACAGGACTGCCACTGGCCTTCCGGAATGGCGCGGATCGCACCAAAGAACAGCTGCGTGGTATAGGCGGCGCTGTTGAGCGACAGGGCAATCAGCGCGCATAGCCACGGCTCGGAGAGCAGATGCCACAGCACCGGATAGTTTTGCAACGTCGGGAACTGACCCGGGCCGTAGTAAATCAGGAAGATCTGCACCAGCAGCGGCGTGCCGGTAAACAGCGTGATGTAGCCGCGTACCAGCCACACCAGCACCGGCGTTTTCAGCGTCAGGATGATGGTGAAGATCAGCGCCAGTACCAGCGCCACCACAATGGAGGCGACGGTCAGCGTCAGGCTGGTATGCAGCCCTTTCATCAGTTCCGGTAAATACTCGAGCATCAGCCTGGTCTCCGTTCGAAGCGAGTGGTACGCAGGTCAATGCGTTTGAGGATGTACTGGCTCAGCAGCGTGATCACCAGATAGATAGCCGCCGCCACGATGTACCAGGTAAACGGCTCCTGGGTACGCGTCGCGATGCTTTTGGTTTGCAGCATCAGGTCGTTCACGCTAATCAGCGATACCAGCGCGGTATCTTTCAGCAATACCAGCCACTGGTTGCCGAGGCCCGGCAGCGCGTGTCGCCACATCTGCGGCATCACCAGACGGAAGAAGATAGCACTTTTCGACATCCCCAGCGCCTGGCCGGATTCCCACTGGCCCGCCGGTACCGCTTTCAGTGCGCCGCGCAGGGTCTGCGAGGCGTAAGCGGCATAGAGCAGGGAGAGGGCAATCACGCCGCACAGGAACGGGCTGACGTCGAAGTTTTCGATCTGCATCTGAACCGGAATCTGTACGATGCCGAGGTTAATCGTAAAACCGTCGGACAGCGTCAACAGCAGCTGTGAAGAGCCGAAGTAGATAAACAGCACCACCAGGATTTCCGGTAGACCGCGCAGCACGGTGACCAGCGCGGAGCCGAGCCATGCGATAGGGCGCCATTTAACCGACTCCCACACCGCAAAGAACATCGCCAGCGCGAGCCCGATAACCAGTGCACAAACGGCAAGGCCGACGGTCATACCGGCGGCGCTTGCTAAAGGAAACATTTCGTTCATCAAGTCTTACTTCTGGAACCATTTAGCGTAGATGGTTTGGTAAGTGCCATCTTTTTTCACTTTTTCCAGCGCAGCGTTAAATTTCTGCTGCAGCTCGGTGTTGCCCTGACGTACGGCAATGCCCAGGCCGGTGCCGAAGTAACCTTTGTCGGTCACTTTGTCGCCAACGGCGGCCAGCTTGTCGTTATCTTTCAGCCATTCGGTAACCACGGCGGTGTCGCCGAAGACGGCATCAATACGGCCGTTTTGCAGGTCCAGCTTCGCGTTCTGATAGCTGTCGTAAGGCACGGTGGTAATTTCCGGATGTTTATCCATGATAAATTTCTGGTGCGTGGTGCCGTTCTGTACGCCGACTTTTTTGCCTTTCAGCTGATCGATGCCGGTGAACTTGCCCTTCACGCCGACAAACAGCGCGGAGTTATCATAGTACGGAGTGGTGAACAGAACCTGTTTTTCACGCTCAGGGGTGATATCCATACCGGCCATCACCGCGTCAATACGGCGGAACTTCAGGCTAGGGATCAGGCTATCGAAAGATTGGTTGCTGAAGGTACAGGTCGCGTCGATCTCTTTACACAGCGCGTTGGCCAGATCCACGTCGAAGCCGACGATCTGGTTGTTGGCATCCATCGACTCAAACGGAGGGTAGGATGCTTCGGTCGCAAAACGGATAGTTTGAGCAGCGGCAGCGGAGAGGCTGACGCTAGCGAGCAGCGCGGCAATCAGTACTTTTTTCATGATCATTGTCCTGTTCTCAGTGAGAAAGATAATTTCTAAAAGCCTCGGTCTGTGGGCTGTTAAAGCAGCTTGCATCGCCTTGTTCGACGATATAACCGTTTTCCATGTACACCACGCGGCTGGCGGTCTTGCGTGCCACTTCCACTTCGTGGGTGACGATGACCTGGGTAATGTTGGTTTCAGCCAGTTCATGAATGATGCTGACGATTTGGGCGGTGATTTCCGGATCAAGGGCGGCGGTGGGCTCATCAAACAGCAGCACCTGCGGCTCCATCATCAGCGCGCGGGCGATCGCCACACGCTGCTGCTGACCGCCGGACAGGTGCAGCGGATAGCGGTCGCTGAACGGTTTGAGGCGTAAACGCTCGAGCAGCTTTTCCGCGCGCACCATCGCCTGATCTTTACTCAGCCCCAGCACGCGGCACGGCGCTTCGATCAGATTCTGAACCACGGTCAGGTGCGGCCAGAGGTTGTACTGCTGGAAGACCATGCCGACGTTTTGACGCAGTTCGCGAATCGCTTTATCTGACGGCGTTTTGGCAAAATCGAAATGATTACCCGCAATCGCCAGAGTACCGGACTTCGGCATCTCCAGCAGATTCAGCACGCGCAGCAGGGAGCTTTTACCCGCGCCGCTTGGGCCAAGCAGTACCAGCGTTTCGCCCTCCGGGCACTGCAGCGTGATGTCGAACAGCGCCTGATGCGCGCCATAAAAGCAGTTAATGCCGTCTAATTTAATGCTCATTGATACCCGTCACGAAAGAGTTGTCCTCGCCCTGGAAACGCCAGGTGCTTACTCTGCTGCCGCTCTTACATTTCCCCGCTGAAGGTATCAGCCGTAGAGGAATTATCAGCAATTGAGGCCGCAAATAGTACCTTTGACAGAATAGTTATGCAATATTTGTGCGTTAAAACTTAAATATAAACCAACTTTTCTTTTAAAGTTAGCACAAAATAACGGTCGGGGTGGGCGCGGGGTATAAATGTCGGCATTCCACGGAGAATGCCAGACATTTTGCCGGGATAAAGGATATAGCAGAATTTGTTTACACTTTATTAACGTTTTTCGAGAGATTGGCGCAGCGTGCCCGCTGGCGCGTGGCTATTGTTGCCGAGATAACGCACGTCATCCACCGCCCAGCACTGACCTTCGCGAATCATCAGCACTTCGTCTTTCCAGCTTTGGGTTCCCTGTTTCAAGTCGACGCGTAGCGGAATATTGCGCGCGTCGGTGTTAGGAATGGTCGAGGCGCTGGCGACGTCGGCGCTATCCGGTACGGCGGTGCTGCTGGAGAACAGCCCCGACTGCATCAGCGTGCGCGTGCTGGCGTCCTGGCTGCTGTCGCTCAGCAGTTTGGCCAGCCCATCGCTCAGATACGGCCGCAGCGCGGTGTAGTCGCTGGTCCGACGCTGGATCTGGCTGTCATAAAATTTTTGTGCCACGGTGTCCGGGCCGCCTTCCACGCATTGCCCGACGCGCGCGCCGGTATCTTTGTAAGCAGGGGTGACGGTGGTACAGGCGCTCAGCAGCAGCGCGGCAGGGAGGATAAATGCAAGGTTGGAGTAACGCATAGTGATTCCTTGTTAGCCGTCTCAACATTAGTCGCTTCTACGCCGGGGGCCGGCGTATCAACCGCCGCCATGCGGCGGGCGAGATTTACGTATACGATAATGGAGTAATCCCTTTTCAAGCATAGCGTATCGGTCCGATAATGTGTTTAGCACTAAGCGCTAAGGCATTGAACGTTAACGAAGGAGCTGTCCATGCAATTTTCAACTACCCCCACCCTCGAAGGGCAACCAATTGTCGAATACTGCGGCGTGGTGACCGGCGAGGCGATTCTGGGCGCGAATATTTTTCGCGATTTCTTCGCTGGCATTCGCGATATTGTTGGCGGACGTTCGGGCGCGTATGAAAAAGAGC
This sequence comes from Kluyvera genomosp. 2, assembly GCF_036759865.1. Taxonomy (NCBI): domain Bacteria; kingdom Pseudomonadati; phylum Pseudomonadota; class Gammaproteobacteria; order Enterobacterales; family Enterobacteriaceae; genus Kluyvera; species Kluyvera genomosp. 2. The sequence continues at coordinate 126,450 of NZ_JAPKIA010000004.1, read as the reverse complement.
TGCGCAAAGCGCGTGAGATTGCCTTTAAAGAACTCGGCGAGCAGGCCGCAGCGCTGGGCGCTGATGCGGTTGTCGGGATTGATATCGATTATGAAACCGTGGGCAAAGACAGCAGCATGCTGATGGTGAGCGTGAGCGGTACGGCGGTCAAAACGCGCAAATGAAACGTTTTCTGACCGTAATGATGCTGGCGATGCTGCTGGCGGGGTGTGCCGGGGAAGAAAAAAAAGCGGTCATTGAAAAGCCTGGATACGTGCTGGATACCAGCCGTTCCGCGCCTGCCGCTTATCCACGCGTTAAGGTACTGGTTATTCACTATACGGCGGATGATTTCGACGGTTCGCTGACCACGCTAACCGGTCAGCAGGTCAGCGTGCACTATCTCATTCCCGCGGTGCCGCCGCTAACGCGCGGCAAGCCGCGAATCTGGCGGCTGGTGCCGGAGTCAGAGCTTGCCTGGCATGCCGGTGTGAGCTTCTGGCGCGGCGCGACGCGCATCAACGACACGTCAATCGGTATCGAGCTGGAAAACCTCGGCTGGCAGAAGTCGGGGGGGACGAAGTCCTTCACGCCGTTTGAACCGACGCAAATCCAGGCGTTAATACCGCTGGCGAAAGACATCATCAAGCGCTACAACATTGAGCCGCAAAACGTGGTGGCGCATTCGGATATCGCGCCGCAGCGTAAGGATGATCCGGGCCCGCTGTTCCCGTGGCAGGCGCTGGCGCAGCAGGGGATTGGCGCGTGGCCGGATGCCAGCCGCGTGGCCTTCTATTTGAACGGCCGCTCGCCAAATGCGCCAATTGCCTCATATACCCTGCTGGATTTGCTGGCGCGCTATGGCTACGACGTCAAACCGAATATGACGCGAATGCAGCAGATGCGGGTGATTGCCGCCTTCCAGATGCATTTCCGCCCGGCGCGCTATGACGGCGTAGCGGATATGGAAAGCCTGGCGATTGCCGAGGCGCTGCTGGAAAAATACGGCCAGGGCTAAGCCCTAACGGTGCAGCTTGCCGTGATCCTCAAGCCAGGCGGCGGTACGAATAATACCGTCGTCCAGCGAAACGACCGGCTCGTAGCCTAGCTCTTCGCGGGCGCGGCTGATATCGAGCGTAAAGTCAAAGTTGAGCTTCGATACCCCGTAGTGGGTCAGCGACGGTTCTTTGGCAGATTTATTGCCAAACCGCTCCATGCTGCGGGCAATCATATCCAGCATGGGGTAAGGCACGGAGCGAATGCGGCAGGTGATATCCAGTTCGTCAATTAAGCGCTCAACGATGCTGCGCAGCGTGCGGGGTTCGCCGTTGGTAATGTTATAGGCGCGGCCTGAAGGCAGGTCGTCACAGCGCGGCTGGCTGGCGAGCCACATGGCGTGGGCGGCGTTCTCGTAGTAGGTCATGTCGACCATCGCGTGGCCGCCGCGCGGCAGCAGCACGCTGCCGTAATGGTGCATCATCTGCGCCAGGCGCGGAATAAACACTTTATCGTGCGGGCCAAAGACGCTCTGCGGACGCAGAATGGTGAAACGCGTGTTCGGGTTAGCCTGCGCCAGCATCTGAATGACCTCTTCGCTGGCGGCTTTGCTGCGGGCAAATTCGTTGGCAAAACGGTGAGGACGAAAATCTTCTTTGATGTCCCGATGATGGTGGTAGTCAAAGTAGAGCGACGGCGACGAGATATGGATAAAGTTGCGTACGCCCCAGGCGACAGCCCATTCTCCCAGACGGCGGGTGGCACGGACGTTGGCGAGGTCAAACGCGGCCTGGGTGCCCCACGGCGAGGTGAAGCTAGAGCAGTGCCACAGGGTGTCGACGCCGGCCAGCATCACTTTGGCCTGAGAGGAGACCAGCTCGGTCAGGTCAGCATGGACGAATTCGGCGCCCATTTTCTCCAGCAGTTTGCCCATCGCTTCATTGCGACCGCTCGCTCTGACGCTAATGCCCTTACGGCGCAGATACTCAACTGCGTTTCTGCCTAATCCGCTCGTGGCGCCGGTGACCAGTACCTTCATAATCATCCACAGTGTTAAAAAAGAGTTTCGTGCGCATTCTTCCGTTTATTTCACTCGTATGCAATGGGAAACTAAGACGAAAAAGGGTTAATGCGCATTTTTTCCTGTGACTTCTTCTGCCAGGCGGGCAATACGCCGTGCCATTCCGCGGAAGATGAACAGATGTGCTGGAATCATCAACAACCAGTAGAGTAATCCTGGCATACCGTGCGGATGCCACCAGGCGCGCACGTCAAGTTCCCGATGGCTGCCTTTGTCGACCATCGTGAAGCTCAGGCGACCAAGGCCGGGCGCCTTCATGCCGAAGAGGAGCGTCAGCGCTTTTTCGGGTTCAACAATGATCACTTTCCAGCTGTCGACCGCATCGCCGGGCTGAAGCAGCGGGCGCTCCGGGCGCCCTTTCGCCAGTCGGTGTCCCACCAGCAGATCCATTGCCGCGCGCGTTTTCCAAAGTATATTGCCAAAGAAATAGCCTTCTTTACCGCCCAGACGGTTAACCACCGCCCATAGTGCGGTCAGGCTGGCGGACGTGCTGACGGTAAAGCCGGCCTGTTTGGCAAAAAATCCGTATTCCGGACGCCAGCGAGCGAAAGCCTGCGCGTCGTAGCCCCAGTCGCTGGAGTTGACCAGGCTTTTCTCTTCTTCAAGCGTACGGCGTACCGCCTCATCGAACGGGATCAGCGTTTGTGGGATCAGCGCGCGCAGGGTGCGATCGTCAGCCAGCAGATCGTGCTTCAGCCCCTGGATCAGGGCCTTGGCGATCGTGGGCGGAACGGAGGTGATCACGTTAAGGAACCACACCGAGATCCAGCGAGTGGGGAAGGGAATCGGAATCAGTGGGCGATGACGGCCGCTGACCGCCATAAAATGTTCAAACTGCTGCTGGTAGGTCAGCTCTTCCGGCCCGGCGGCTTCAAACACGCGATGCTCGGGAGACGGATGGTTGAGCAGTTCGACCAGATAGAACAGCAGATTTTCCAGCGCAATCGGCGTGGTGCGCGAGCGCACCCAGCGCGGCGGCGTCAGTATCGGCAGGTTGTAGACCATGTCACGCATCACTTCAAACGCCGCGGAGCCCGCGCCGACGATGATCCCGGCACGCACTTCGCTTACCGGCACGCCCGCATCGCGCAGAATATCGGCGGTTAGCTGACGGGCGCGCAGGTGCGGCGATTGTTCGTGCGCCGGTGCTTGTAAAGAGCTCAGGAAGATCAGCTGGTTAACCGGACTTACCCGCAGCGCAGCGCGCACGTTTTCCGCTACCCGGCGTTCGTGCTCGAGAAAATCCTGGCTCTCGCCCATGCCGTGAACCAGGTAGTAGACGGTCTCGACGCCGCTCAGCAGCGCCGAGAGGTCGGCGGTTTTTTCGAGATCAACCGAATGGCAGGTGACGCCGGGCAGATTGCGCTTTTGTAGCCGTTCAACGCGACGTGCCACCGCCCGCACGGTATAGCCGCGCTGGCTTAATTCAGACACCAGATGCTGGCCGATGTAGCCGCTGGCGCCAAAAACCAGAACAGACTGCGACACGTTGTCTCCTTAGCGGGCTAAAAAGGCTTTCCAGTGACCCACGACTTCCGTCAGCTGCTGGCGGTTGACGTCGAGATGCGTCACCAGGCGTACGATCGGCGACGCGTTTATCAGCACGCCGCGCGCCTGCATAAATTCGCCCAGCGCCGCGGCGTTTTCTTCACCCACCCGGACGAACAGCATATTGGTGTCGTGGCGCATGACATCGGCACCGGCCTCGCGCAGTTCGGCGGCAAGCCAGGCGGCGTTATCGTGATCGTCCTGCAGGCGAGCGACGTTGTTTTGCAATGCGTACAGCCCTGCGGCGGCTAAAATCCCGGCCTGGCGCATGCCGCCGCCGGTCATTTTACGCCAGCGGTTGGCGCGTTTGATGTAGTCGTGATCCCCGACCAGCAGCGAGCCGACCGGCGTGCCCAATCCTTTGGACAAACAGATGGTGAACGAGTCACAGTATTGGGCGATGTCCTTCAGCTCACAGCCGTAGCTGACCAGCGCGTTGAAAATACGCGCGCCGTCGACGTGCAGCGCCAACCCGCGCGCACGGGTGAAGTCCCAGGCCTCTTTGAGATAGGCGCGCGGCAGTACTTTGCCGTTGTGGGTGTTTTCAATACTCAACAGCCGGGTGCGGGCGAAGTGAATATCGTCGGCTTTGATTTTGGCTGCGACTTTATCCAGCGGCAGCGTGCCATCACCGGCGGCGTCAATCGGCTGCGGCTGAATACTGCCCAGCACCGCCGCGCCGCCCGCTTCGTACAGATAGTTATGCGCCCCCTGGCCGACGATGTACTCCTCGCCGCGTTCACAGTGGCTCAGCAGCGCCACCAGGTTTGCCTGGGTGCCGGTGGGCAGGAACAGCGCCGCCTCTTTGCCGGCCAGCTCGGCGGCGTACTGCTGAAGGGCATTCACGGTGGGATCATCACCATACACATCATCGCCGACCGGCGCGGCCATCATGGTATCCAGCATGGCGCGCGTCGGGCGGGTTACGGTATCACTGCGTAAATCAATCACGGCATTTCCTTTTTAAACTCGGAAGAATGCCCTCTGTTTTACCTGAGCCAGTTGGTTTTCGCCAGTTCGATCACTTCATCACCGCGTCCGCTGATGATGGCGCGCAGCATATACAGGCTAAAGCCTTTTGCTTGCTCCAGTTTGACCTGCGGCGGAATGGCCAGCTCCTCTTTCGCGACAACGACGTCGACCAGCACTGGGCCATCGATGCTGAAGGCGCGCTGCAAAGCCTCGTCGACGTCAGCGGCTTTCTCCACGCGAATGCCGGGAATACCGCAGGCTTCAGCAATGCGCGCAAAGTTCGTGTCGTGCAGCTCGGTACCGTCGGTCAGATAACCGCCAGCCTTCATCTCCATCGCCACAAAGCCCAATACGCTGTTGTTAAAGACCACGATTTTAATCGGCAGCTTCATCTGCACCACTGAAAGGAAATCGCCCATCAGCATGCTAAAGCCGCCGTCGCCGCACATCGCCACCACCTGGCGCCCCGGTTCTGTTGCCTGCGCGCCCAGCGCCTGCGGCATGGCGTTGGCCATGGAGCCATGGTTGAAGGAGCCGAGCAGGCGGCGCTTGCCGTTCATCTGCAAATAGCGGGCGGCCCACACCGTTGGCGTGCCAACGTCGCAGGTGAAAATGGCGTCTTCGGCAGCAAAATGGCTAATCTGCTGCGCCAGATACTGCGGGTGAATCACTTTGTCGCTGGGCTTCGCCAGATCGTCGAGTCCCTTGCGCGCGCTGTGATAGTGCTCCAGCGCTTTGTCGAGGAAGCGGCGATCGTTTTTCTCTTCCAGCAGCGACAGCAGCGCGGCTAAGGTGGCTTTGACATCGCCAACCAGCGCCATATCCACTTTGCTGTGCGCGCCGATGCTGGCAGGGTTGATATCTATCTGAATGATGGCGCTTTCTGTGGGATAGAACGGGCGGTACGGGAACTGCGTGCCGAGCAGTATGAGCGTATCGGCGTTCATCATGGCATGGAAGCCGGAGGAGAAGCCGATCAGCCCGGTCATGCCGACGTCGTAAGGGTTATCGTATTCAACGTGTTCTTTACCGCGCAGCGCGTGAACAATCGGGGATTTAAGCTTTTCGGCAAACGCCGTCAGCTCGTCGTGCGCCCCGGCGCAGCCGCTGCCGCACAGCAGCGTAATATTGCGCGACGATTTCAGCTTCTCGGCCAGCTTTTCCAGCTCGCTGTGTGGCGGCGTAACAATAGGATGCGGGGCCGGGTACCACTGGCTGCTGGCATTTTCCGGCGCGGCCTTCAGCGCCACGTCGCCCGGCAGAACCACCACCGACACGCCGCGATTAAGCACCGCCTTGCGCATCGCAATCGCCAGCACCTGCGGAATTTGTTCCGGCGTGGAGACCAGCTCGCAGTAGTGGCTGCATTCACGGAATAGCTCCTGCGGGTGCGTCTCCTGAAAATAGCCGCTGCCAATTTCACTCGACGGAATATGTGCGGCGATGGCGAGCACGGGAACGTGGTTACGGTGACAGTCAAACAGCCCGTTAATCAGGTGCAGGTTGCCCGGCCCGCACGATCCTGCGCAGACCGCCAGTTCGCCGGTTAGCTGCGCTTCGGCCCCGGCGGCAAAGGCAGCCACCTCTTCATGGCGCGTGGGCATCCAGGCAATCGTGCCCATCCGGTTCAGGCTGTCGCTCAGGCCGTTGAGCGAATCGCCCGTCACGCCCCAGATACGTTTGACGCCTGCCTGTTCGAGCGTTTTGGCGATGTAGTTGGCTACGGTTTGTTTCATGGTTTTCCATCTCCTGAAGTGTGATAGCGGTTACAAGTTTAGATGAATCTCATCGTTTCGCCGGAAAAATACCCTTATTTTCAGCGGGTATATTTTGTAAATGAGAAGCAGTAACGTGGTGTTCTACAGGGATAAAACAGGGAAAAACGAAAATGATCACAACATTGTTAAATGCGGTAAATCGCACGCTGGCGTGCGATGATTTCGGCAAGCTGCTGCTGCGTCTGGTGGTCGGCGGGCTGATGCTGTTCCACGGGCTACACAAATTGTTTGACGGCGTGGATGGTATTAGCGCGATGCTGGTGGCCAAAGGGCTGCCGGGCTTTATTGCCTACGGCGTACTGATGGGGGAAGTGGTCGCACCCGTCCTGCTGATCCTCGGCGTGCTGACGCGCCCGGCGGCGCTGGTGCTGGCGTTTACGATGGTTGTTGCCTGGCTGATGGTTGGCCTGGATAAAACGGCCGCGCTGGATAAAACCGGGGCGTGGGCAATTGAAAGCCTGGTCTATTTCTTTGTCGCCGGACTGGCCATTGCGTTTCTGGGGGCGGGGAAATACGCGCTGGGCGCAAAGTCGTCCTGGCAGTAGCCCCCTCTGGTCACACCGTTTCAGAGCTGAAGACGCGTTTCTTCGGCTCTTTTTTTGCGCTATATAGCGCTTGTTCAGACGGTGAGTGAATAACATTCTCAGCGTAAAAAGTGATATATTTCACATATAATTAACATTCATTTTACTTTTGAGTAAACCCCGCCGCGCGTTATGTTAGCCTGTTTCAAGCCAGCCTATGCTCGATGTGTGCGCCAGGGCAGGGGCCGGTGTTTCGCCCTATGTACTGACAATTCACAGGAGAATATGAATGACGCTGATATCCGTCACAATCCTCACCGGTTTTTTGGGTGCGGGTAAGACGACGCTGTTAAAACGCGTTCTGCATGAAGCGCATGGGCATAAATATGCGGTGATTGAAAACGAGTTTGGCGAAGAAAATATTGATAATGACATTCTGGTGTCCGACGGCGAAGAAACAATCGTCCAGATGAGCAACGGCTGTATTTGCTGCTCAATACGCGATGATTTGCGCACTACGCTCACCATGCTGGCGGCTAAAAGGCATGATGGAACGCTGAATTTTGACCGCGTATTTATTGAAACCACGGGGCTGGCCGACCCGGGGCCGGTGGTGCAGACATTCTTTATGGATGAAGAGATTGTCGCCAATTACCACCTGGATGCGGTGATTACGCTGGTAGATGCGAAACACGCGGAACAGCAGCTTGATGAACGCCCGGAAGCCCGGCGACAGGTGGGGTTTGCCGATCGGATTTTCATCAGCAAAGCGGATTTGGTCAGCGAGGCGTCGCGGCAGCGTTTGATCGCCCGGCTGCGAAAAATGAACCCACGGGCGGGGGTCGAAACCGCGCATTTTGGTGACGTACCTCTGGACAACGTTCTGAATGTACAAGGGTTTAACCTCAATGCGGTACTGGATATTTACCCGGAGGAAGACAACCACGGGCACTGTCATCACGAGCACGGTCACTGTGAGCATGACCACCATCATGATGATGTGAGCAGTTTTGTTTACCGCGCGGAGAAGCCCTTCGATCCCGCACGGTTAGAGCGTTTCCTCGGCGCGGTGGTGCAGGTACATGGGCCGCAAATGCTGCGCTATAAAGGGGTGCTCAATATGCAAGGCACCGATCGCAAGGTCATTTTTCAGGGCGTGCATCAGGTAATGGGCAGCGACCTGGGGCCGACGTGGGCGGTGGATGAGCGGCGTGAAAGCCGGATGGTGTTTATTGGCGTCTCTCTTCCGCGAGATATTCTGGAGGCGGCGCTAGATCAGTCACTGGCTTAAGGCTATGATCGGCGAGAATTTAATATCGTTACGGTTAGCAAAGGAAACGCTTAATGAAGTTTGCTCTCGATCGGACCTCATCCGTCCCGTTGTACAGCCAGATCAAACAGGCCTTGATTGAGGAACTGCAGGATACCGAAAAAGTCGCGGATATCGTGCTAACGGAAGACAGTTTGATCAAACGGTTCCATGTCAGCCGGGCGCCGATACGGCAGGCATTGAAAGAGCTTGAGGATGAAGGTTATGTCGTCAGGCACAGAGCGAAGGGGACGTTTCCCGTACGGGGCGTCAATGTCAGTCTCTCTCCGGCCCTGGAGCTGGGAGGCATCAGCCGCTATTTAACCGAGCAAGGGCTGAAGCCGACGTCTCGCGTTGTGACGCTGGCGCGCGTGGCGGCACCGCAAGAGGTGAATGACATTCTGGAACTGGATTCGTCGACGAAACTGCTGTTTGTTCAGCGGGTTATTTTCGTCAAGGGGACGCCTTTAGTCTGGAGCTCGACGTATCTGCATACGCCGTCCGACTATCTGCCGAATATCAACGAGCTTGAAGAAGCCGGAACGATGTTTGCGCTCGTGGATAAGCAGCTTGGGCTGACGTTCACCCGTGGGGTGCAGAATATCTGGGCGACGGCGGCCAGTCAGGAAGAAGCAAAGGCGCTGGATGTTGCACCCGGCTCGCCGGTGATGGTGGCGGTAACCACGTTGTATTCCCGCGAAGGCAAACCGGCAGGGTGGCGTCGCGCGGTGCATCGCGCCGATGATTTTAAGTACACGTTTGGGCTAAACCGATAGCTAATTTTTTTAAATGCTATTGTTATAATAATCTAACATTAGACTAATCTATTGTTAGGTTACCTGAGGAAAGGTACCGCTTATCAGTGGGCTGTCGGCAAGCGAACCCTTCCACGTTGAATGGAGGTTAAGAGGTAAAAATGTGCATTAAACACAGCAAGGGGATACCCGAGCCGACGCTACCGTTCACATCGCTATTTTTAGAACGCGCAAAGGGTAAGGGTTACAGCAATGCGACTGTCAACACGGTGCTTGGGCCGGTGGCGGCTGACCAGCTTGGCGTGACGTTAGTCAGCGAATCGCTGATGTATGTGTTGCCCGGCGCACAGTACGCTTTCGATATCGACATCGACAGAGCGCTATGTTTTGAGGCGATTGCCGAGAAACTCCGGGCCTTCCGGGCAGCCGGTGGCGGTACGATTGTCGATATCACCGGGATGTTTGAAGGCCGGGATCTGCGCTTGTACGAGGCGCTTTCCCGAGAGACCGGCGTGCATATCATCGCCTCAACCGGGATGGGCCCGGAAGCCATGCTGGGCGGCTACTTCCTGACGCCGCAGACCAATCCTCCCACCCCGTGGTCGGCGCAGAAGTTTGCCGAGCTGTTTGGTCAGGAAGTGAATGAAGGAATGGTCGTGCCGCGCATTGAGCGCCGCGCCGCCGCCGGCATCATTGCCACGGCGACCACGCGCGATGGCATGACCCCGACCGATGAAAGCCTGGTACGCGGCGCGGCGCGAGCAGGGGCCGCTTATGGCGTACCGGTGCGGATCCGCTGCGGGGCAGATGCACCGGCAGAACTGCAGCTCGCGCTGGGGGAATCGCTGGCGCCGCAGCGCATCGTCATGGCGGATATCGACAGGCGCGATGCGGTTGAAAACGGCTGGCCGTTTGCCATGGTGCAGGCGGGGGCGATGATTGCCCTCGATCATATCGGTTCTGATGACGCCGATTACATTGATGACGCGGCGCGTGTGTCTTTGATCCGAGAGCTGATTGCCGCAGGTTATGTCGAGCGCATTTTACTTTCTTCCAGTGCGACCGGCGTCGCGTTCGGCGCGCCGGGCAACGATCGCGGCTATGTCGATGTGCTGACGCGGTTTGTCCCGATGCTGCTGGAGGCTGGTGTCTCAGCCGAGCATCTCAATCAGATTTTAATCACCAACGTCGCGGCGCTGCTCAGCGTCATGGGGGAAGATAAATGACACGCGTAAACACGGTACTGGGGACGATCTCGGCCGCAGAACTTGGATTTGTCGCCATCCATGAGCACATTGGCTATGGCATGCCGGGCTGCGAACTGGATAGCCGCTGGTGGAAAACCCCCGAAGCGCGCTATGAAGAGACGGTGCCCAAGCTGCGACTGTTCCGCGAAAACGCACGGCCTTGGGGCGCGGCGACCTTTGTGGAGGCGACGGGCATCTGTAACGGCCGTGATATTGATTATTACAAATCGCTTTCTGATAAAACGGGCGTGCACATTGTGGCCAGCACCGGTTTTGTCGGCGGTGATACCGCGTTGCCTTTTTTTGAACAGGCCAGCGTGGAATACCTGACCGATCAGTTCGTTCACGAAATCACCGTGGGTATCGGCAAGACCGGCGCGAAGGCCGGCATTATCAAAGTTGGGGTCAGCCGCGGCTTTAAGATGAAAGCGTTGGATAAACGCATTTATCGTGCGGCTGCCCGCGCCTCTCGCATCAGCGGCGCGCCGATTTTCACCCACCTTTCGGTGGATTCTCAGCCGGCGCTGGATATTTTTGCCGAAGAAGGGCTGCCGTGCCATCGCGTGCTGTTTGGCCATGCGGATGATGGTGTCAGCCAGGGAAAAATCAACGAACAGGCGCTGCTTGCCTCCGGTGCGCGCATCGGCTTCGACACCTTTGGCTACGATCTTGAGCTGCCTGACCCACCGTTCTGGGGCCGCCATCGTCAGGAGCGTTTGCAGCATTTCTTACGCTTCCTGCGCGAAGGACGCGTGCATCAGGTACTTGCCTCGGCGGATGCCAACTGTTCGCCGTTAGGGTGGCCAGGCGTGAAGGGGCATACCGTCAATTACCTCTTCGAACAGCTGATTCCTGATCTGCAGGCCGAAGGTATCTGTGCGGAAACGATCGATAAGCTGTTTATTCGCAACACGGCTGAGTTTCTTACCCTACAGCCGTTCAGCGATGCGACACCACAGCCACACCCGGGAGTGTAAACCTCATGACGCCACAAATAATAAAAAATCTGAACGTTGCCGTGATTGGCGCAGGCTATGCGGGCGCGACGGCGGCCCACGCGTTGAAGCTGCTGGGGGCCAACGTGACGGTCTATGAACAGGCGCAAGAGTCGCGAGAAGTGGGCGCGGGTATTGGCCTGCGGCCCTCCACGATGGCGCAATTTCAAAAGCTCGGCATTGTTGAGGTGATTAAGGCCGTCACCTCCGCAAGCGACTATTTCGAAATTTTAACCAAGGACGGGCAGCGTATTGCGATGGAAGAGTGGCCGGAAAAGCACACGTACGGCGCCTCAACGCATTTCGTGCATCGCGGTGACTTTATTCAGGCGCTGTTAAGCGTACTGCCGCCGGAGATGGTGAAGTTCGATCACCGCCTGACGCGTATTGTGGATAACGGCACGGGGGCTCGCGTGGAATTCGCCAACGGCGTCGCCATCGACGCTGATCTGGTGATCGCCGCCGACGGTATTCGTTCGCAGGTCCGCCAGCAGCTGTTCAGCGATAAACCGCCGGTATTCGCCGGTGAACATGCCTATCGCGTGGTGATCCCGGCGCGCGATACCTTCGGAATGGTGGACGACGGCAACCTGCGCATGTACGTGGGAATGGGCACCAAGATTTATCTGCTGCCGCTGCTGCACCGCCATGAAGTGTCGTTTGATGTGACCTGCCTGTCAGCGGATGCGTCGCCGGTGCCGGTTCTGAATAAAGCGGAGCTGCTCAGAGTCGTACAGGGGTTCGATCCGCGGCTTATTCACATCACCGAAGGGCTGGATATGGCGCAGGTGAACCTGCGCGCGGTGTATGACATCGACCCGGTGGATACCTGGAACAGCCGCTGCGTGGTGCTGATTGGCGATGCGGCGCACGCCATGTGCCATCACCAGGGGCAGGGGGCAAACTCGGCGGTGCTGGATGCCGGAATTCTGGCCGATTGCATTGCGCAGGAACCGTCCCTCGCCCAGGCGCTGGCGAACTTTACCGCGAAACGTAAACCGATGACCGATGAATTACAGCGCTTATCCCGCCAGGGGTGGAGCGAAGATGAAATTCAGAGCGTATTTCCAAATCAGCACGAAGGCGAGATTGCCACCTGGGGATAATATGACACTGCACACGACAATTGCCGATTTTCTCAGCACCCTCCCGCCGCCACCGCCGGGGCCGTTAAACCCACAGGCGATGCGCGCGGGGGAAGAGCAGCAGGCGGCGCGGCAGGAGAACCGTCTGCCCATGGCGTCGGTTGAGGACCGCACGCTGCCAACACAGGCCGGTGAAGTTAACGTACGTCTCTATACGCCAGACCACCAGGCGACGCACGGCGCAGTGGTTTATTTTCACGGCGGTGCCTTTTTCCTCGGTAGCCTGAATACCCACGATCACGTCGCCCGTGAGCTCGCCCGCGCCACGCAGTGCGTCGTCGTGGCCGTGGACTACCGGCTGGCGCCTGAACATGCTTTCCCTGCCGGTCTGCAAGACTGCTATGCGGTCGTAAAATGGCTGGCGCAATACGGCGCGCAGGCGGGAACGGGAATGGGCTGGGACGGTCAGACACTGGCCGTGGCGGGCGATAGCTCGGGCGGCAACTACGCCGCTGCGGTCGCCGCCATGGCGCTTGATGACGGACTGCAGTGTATTACGCATCAGGTGCTTTACTACCCGTCCGTCGATCTGGATTTCGATAGCACGCGTTATGCATCACGGATAACCAACGCGGTTGGCTATGGTCTGGAAACCGCCATGCTCAAACCGTTTAATGCGTTTTACCTCGATAGCGGGGCCGATCCGCAAAACCCGCTGGTCTCGCCAATCAAACGGCAGAATCTGGCCGGGCTGCCTGCGGCCCTGATTGTTACCGCGCAGTACGATCCTTTGCGCGATGAGGGGGAACGGTATGGGCAAAAGCTGGCGCAAGCGGGTGTGGCGGTGAAGGTGCATCGCTATGAAGGGGCTGGACACGGCTTTATTCAGCACTTTTCCTGGCTGCCTGAATTTCAGGGCGTTTACGCTGAAACGGCGGCGTTCCTGCGGGGGACGCGATGAGCAAGGCTGTGGACATTCATCCGCTGTACTCCGAGTGGGGGCGCTTTGGCCTGTACAGCTTTTTTATTGATAGCAGCGAACCGGTGATTATCGATACCGGGATCGCCAGTTCGCCTTCGGTCGGGATTGCGCCGGGCCTCAGCGCACTCGGGCGGCGGGTGGAAGATATTCGCTGGATCCTGCTGACGCATGGCCATATTGATCACATTGGCGGCGCCTGTGCGCTGTGGGAAATGACCGGCCGAAAAGCGAAGGTCGTGATTCATGAAGCCGATGTGCCGTTCCTGCGCTCGCGGCGGACCCACGTCGAGGAGTATCTGCAGGGACGAGGGCGCTATATCAACGATCCGCAGGGTGAGGCCAGGCTCTCGGCGGCCTGTCTGGCCGCCATTTCCGGTGAAATGGAGCCCGACGTGATCGTTCGCGATGGCGACGAGCTGTCGCTGGGGGCGGATTTGCGCATCAGAGTGCACTCCGTGCCCGGCCATTCGGCGGGCTCGGTGGCTTATGAAGTCATCGGGCAGGGGGATGTTTTTGTCGGTGATGCGGTGCAGATCCACGGGGCGGCTAACGGTTTTCCGGGCTATGTGGATCCGGACGCCTATCGCGTCAGCCTGCGGCATCTGCGCGATACCGTCCAGCCGGAACGTCTGTTCCTCGGGCATCCCTATCGCAGCCAGGGGGAAGCGCCGCTTGGCGTGGTGCTCAATCGACAGCAGGCGGCGGATAAAATCCAGGAAAGTCTCGATATTGAAGCCCGGGTGCGTCATGCCGTCGTCGAAGTCGGGGCGGACGCCGGGGATATTGCCCAGGCCCTATGTTCGCCGTACTGCTGCATCGCCGAAGCGCTGTTATATGAAGGCGACCCGCGGCTTGAACCTTCTCCTTTTTTCACTACGATGCACGGCTATTTTAACCAAGGATATCGCTCATGATTGTTTTGAAAGACTTACGTGTCCCTATGCGTGATGGCGTTCACCTGGCCGCAGACGCTTATCATGCGGAAGGTGATGAACCGCGTCCGGCGTTAATCGCGCTGAGCCCGTATGGCAAAGAGCTGCAGGCCCTGGCGTTGACTATTCCTCCACAAAAACGTCCCTCCCCGCTGTGGGACGGCTGTATTGAAGCGGGTGATATTACGCGGGTCGTGAAGGAGGGGTATGTCCATGTGATTGGTGATGTGCGAGGCTCCGGGGCGTCTGAAGGTGAACACATCGGTAATTACAACGCGGGCGGCGTACCGCTGGGTCAGGATGCCTACGATTTTATCGAATGGGTTGCCGCGCAGCCGTGGTGTAATGGTTGCGTCGGGATGATCGGTATTTCCTACTTTGGTTCCATGCAGGTGTTTGCCGCCTCTGAGCGGCCGCCAAGTCTGAAAGCCATTTTCGTCAGCGGCGGTCACTTTGATTTTTATGAAACCACCTACCATGGCGGCATTATGTGGCTGATGCCGCGCGCGGCTCGCGAAGGGCGCGGAGGCGATTCCGGCTGGGCCTTTACGCACCGTCATAAGTCGCGGATGCTGGAAACCTATACCCCGGAAGAAATCAAGTCGCGCGTTGCCGCACGGCTTGCGGACCCTGACGTCGCCGCCTGGCCCAATATGGTGCACATTCTTCATTACCCTATTCACCATGAATCCTGGTTCGATATCATCACCAATGAGGTCGACGGCGAATGGTATGAAGAACAGAATCCGATTAACCTGGCAAAAAACATAGATATTCCCGTTTATCTGCAAATCAATCAGGGGCGTGGCTGGACCGTTGACGGCACGATTGCGCTGTTTGACCAGTTACAGTGCCCCAAAAAGCTGGAGATCGGGCCCTACCCGCCGATGCAAACGCGGCCGTGGGTGGATGAGCATGACACCATGTTCCGCTGGTATGACTATTGGCTGAAAGGGATCGATAACGGCATTATGGATGAGCCCGCCGTCAAGGTGCACGTTGAGGGAACCCGCCGCTGGAGTACCGGCGAGCAGTGGCCGGTGAAAGCGGTCGGCTATCAACCGCTTTATCTGCGTACGCGCGGCAAGCTGAGCCCTGAGCCAGAGGCTTACGGCGCCGATATTTCTTACCCGGAAGGTTTTTTCCAGGCGCCGCTCACCATTACCGACAAAGTCGAGAAATTGACGTGGTCCACCGATCCTTTTGACGCGGTGACGTCGGTACATGGCGTGGGGGCTGCGCATCTGTTTGTCGAGATCGACCAGCCTGATACCAACTTAATTCTGCGACTGTGGGATGAAGCGCCATCCGGCAAGCGTCAACTAGTTTCAACCGGTTTTCTCAAGGCGTCGCACCGCGAGCTGGACGCCCGGACGACGGAAGGCAACCCGCATCATCCGCATACCCGCAGCGTGCCCGTGGAACCGGGAACCATCAACGAATATGTGGTGCGCATTTATCCTTTTGCCAATGATTTTTGTATCGGGCACAAGCTGGTGGTCGAGCTGATGTGCAATGAGCCGATGGTGGATGAGCACAATTCTCTGCTGCCGCCTGACGCCTATCATCTGCCGGTAGGGCAGCCGGTCACGCATATCATTTATCGGGATGCCGCACACCCGTCGCGTTTAGTCTTGCCGTTTGTTGCCCAGCCGAAGGCGAATCACAGAC
Source organism: Kluyvera genomosp. 2 (assembly GCF_036759865.1). Taxonomy (NCBI): domain Bacteria; kingdom Pseudomonadati; phylum Pseudomonadota; class Gammaproteobacteria; order Enterobacterales; family Enterobacteriaceae; genus Kluyvera; species Kluyvera genomosp. 2. The sequence goes on along the minus strand of NZ_JAPKIA010000004.1, from coordinate 110,596 downwards.
CGCACGATAGCGTCGTTAACGAATATCACTTACTGAGAAAATAATAAAAAAACGATCCGACTTTTATTAACAATAAATAGAGCCCGTCAGGCGTTAATGATTAACGTCAGGTGAATCGTTGTCTTCAAAAAAGGAGTGTGAATGAAAGCCGTCCTCTGAGAGAGATGTAAATTTCATTGTAGTCATATATAAAACGTTATAGCTCAGGGTTAATTGCCGCCAGCGAAGGCTTTTGATGTCTGAGTTATAATGGCTTTCTTTACAAGGAAAGTTAATTTCCTTGGTTTTGCTGTGCGCTGTTTTTACGCGCTGCAGGAATATTTATGACGGTGGCCTGAGATATCCATTTATTATCGTTAAATACAACGGTAATAAATGTCGGTATTCATTATGGCTGCCTGATGTATGAGAAAAGAGGTTTATTCTAACGGTCTTAAATAAAGAGGGTTATATCGTGACATCCAGAGTTCATGTCAATAAACGCGGCATTGCCGCCATTATGCTCGCGCACTGCGCCGGGATGGTCGATCTGGTCGCGCTGCCGGTTTGGGTGGGGACGCTGGTCGGGCTGTATGGTTTCGACCCGCAGGCTTCCGGTGGGCTGCCGACGTTATTTCTGCTCGGCGCGTCTTTAGCGAGCATTACGATTGCCCCGCGGCTCAATCAGTTAAACGGCCGGCGGGTGGTGGTGGCCGGTTTTGGCTGCGGTGCGCTGCTGCTGATGGCCAGCGCGCTGACGCGGGATTATAGCCTGCTGGTGGCCCTGCATTTTGTCTGTGGCCTGGCGGTAGGGGCCGCGCTGAGCGTGACGCACGGCACGGTTGGGCACTGCGCTAACCCGCACCGACTATTCGGGCTGGCAGGGCTGGCTATCGGTATTCTGGGGATCGTGTTTCTCGGCGTGGCGCCGGGGATGATTGCCCGGTTCGGCGGGCCAACTTTGTTTCTGATGTTAAGCGGCCTGATGGCGCTGGCCGCGGTGGCATCGCTGCTCTTTTTCCCTATCGCCTTCGCCGTCAGCGAGACAAAAAACGCCGCCACCACCGCGCCGCTTGGCCGGGAAGTGTGGTTCTGCATCGTCGGGATAGCGCTACTCTGTACCGCACAGGCTATGACGTTATCTTTCTACGAAAGGTTGGGCATTGCCAGAGGTTTCGGCGTTGAGCTGGTTACCCTGGCTTTGGTGGGGTACGGCATCGTTGCCATTTTCCCCTCGCCGATTGCCGCGCTGCTCGAAAAACGGCTCAGCGCCACGGTGGTTATCTGTATTGGTCCGCTATTTCAGGCATTTTTCGCGATGATGGCGACCCACAGCGATAACTATCTGCTGTATGCGCTGAGCGGAGGGGGAATGGCGTTTACTATTCTGTTTACCCATACCTTCGCGTTTGGTCTGCTCGCGCGCCTGGATTTATCCGGCCGCGCCGTGGCGGGAACGCCGGCAATGATGATGGCCGGCGCCGCAGTAGGCCCCTTCCTTGGCGGAACCTTAGTGAAACTCTTTAGCTTTGAGGCCATTGGTATTGCCGCATGTTTTATTGCCGCAGTACAGGTCATTTTATTTAATGCGACACGGCTACGCGTGCGCAGCAAAACAATAGCGCTGCCGGAACCCGTCGAATAAACGCTATTTTATTTTTCGATTTATTTTATTCAGGCGTAAACGATAAACACAGACGGTACTTTTTTCTGATATTTCAAAAACCCTACTAATAATATTAATAGATGGCGACGACGTCTTGATAAGACGACGTACGGCATCATAAACGGAAATAAACAGATGAAAACGAAAACAAACACGCTGCTGGCAGTTATTGTTCTGATGATAATAAATAGTAAAGGCGCCTATGCTGAGGGGGCGGGTATGCCGCCACTGAGTCAGGGTGAGGCGATTATCTATAATCTGGCGCAGGCCGGGTTAATGTACGAATTTAACAGCTATGAAGATTATGGCACCGTACAGGCGCGAATTGGCCAGGCGCGGGCGGAAATAGAGGACTCGCGGGCAACGGGGCGAACCTCTGGTTATAAAGATTCCGCCAATGTCGGCGTGTTACCGGTCGATCTGTTTTATTCTCTCCCGGGAGACAGCAGCCATGGATTCCTGAAGCTGGGCGGGTTTGCCAACGTTAACTATCGCGATAAGAACCAGACTCAGGTTTATTCGCGCGCAGGCCGTATTGAGCTTGAGTATCTGAACGCGCCCTCTCAGGACACGTTGCTTGGGATTGGGGTCTTTACGGAGAAGCAGATCATCAACTTTATTCACAACGATGGTCAGACCCGCGACCTCGGGTACGGCGTACGCGGCGATATCGTGCAGAAGTTTAACGCCTGGTGGGGGCTTGCTGCCCGCGCAGAGTACTTTTGGGCCGACGGTGAGACGCATATCCCTCTGGGTGGTGGTATGAAATATGGCTACGATCAGGACTGGAACCGGGTTTACGCCCAGCTTAGCCTCGTGGGGACGTTTACCCGGCAGTCGTTAGGCTTTCTGCCACAAGGGTGGGCATTCCATCCGACGTTAAAAGTGGCCTATCAGGATAACCATTACAATGATGTTGAAGATACGTTCGGCAACACGGTGAACGGTACGGAAGGGCCAAATGACGCTTACGCCATGATAACGGCCAACGCGCGATTTGAGGATACCGACCTTCGCCCGGGAAACATTGCACCCATGCTGGAACTGGGCGTTAACCAGGAGGTTAAAAACGATCTCAATACGGTGGTAAAAGACCCGACCAGTCTGCATACGTCAATCGGGGCATCGGTTAACTTCGGCCATGGCGCCATGATGAACGTGGCCTATTCACGCAATGACGGTCTGAAGGGGGAACGGCGCGATCAGGCGTTAACCCTGCATTTCGGACTGCTGTACTGACGCCAACGGGCATAAAAAAAGCCGCCCGGTATGCGCGGGCGGCTTGTGGGGAAGGGGGCGTAGAATTACGCCAGCACCAGATCGCCCTGCGGATGACAGGAGCAGGCCAGTACATACCCTTCGGCGATTTCCGCGTCGGTCAGCGTCATGGTGCTGCTGACCGTGTAATTACCGGAAACCACTTTGGTTTTACAGCAGCCGCAAACACCCGCACGGCAGGCGGCGACAACCGGGACTTTATTGCTTTCCAGCGCGTCCAGCAGCGTGGTGCCCACCGGCGCATAGAACTGTTGCGCTGGCTGCAGTTTGGTGAACTTCAGGCCGCTGGTGGCGGCTTCGGCAACAGGTGTGAAGAACTGCTCTTTAAAGAAGCGCGTCACGCCCAGCGCTTTCACTTCTTTCTCGACCAGATCCATATACGGCGCCGGGCCGCAGGTCATCACGGTACGCGAAGTCAGATCCGGCACGCTTTGCAGCAGTGCGGTAGTGAGTCGGCCAGAAACAAAGCCGTGGGTGGCGTTGTTTTCAGCGACTAATGTCACCGGATATTCACGCCATTCGTCAGCAAAAATGACATCCTGCGGCGAACGCACGTTAAAGATCACCTGCACATCGGCCTGCGGGCGGTATTTTGCCAACCAGCGACGCATTGACATGATGGGCGTCACGCCGCAGCCGGCGGCCAGCATCAGGAACTTGTCTTCTGTTTTATCTTCACAGGTGAATTCACCCATGGCATCGGACAGCCAGATATAGTCGCCGCGCTTCACGTCGCGGGTCAGCCACTGTGAACCTGCACCTTCGTCAATCCGACGGACGGTCAGCGTAATGTATTCGCTAACGCCCGGCGTTGAAGAAATCGTGTAGGCACGCAGCGTGTCCGCTGAATTACGTACGCTGACCAGTGCATACTGCCCGGCGCGGTACGGATAATAGTCGTGGCACAGCAACGAAATTGTCCATACATCCGGCGTTTCCTGATGGATGTGGTGAACCTGCATCCGCCACGGGCACTGATGAGTTGGCATTGTCATTCTTTACTCCTTACGCGCTCAGCAGCTGCTTCATATCTTCTTCAACGGTGGTCACGGAACGCAGACCGAATTTCTCGTTGAGCACAGCCAGCAGGTCCGGCGTGAAGAAGCCAGGCGCAGTCGGGCCAGTGACGATGTTTTTCACGCCCAGCGACAGCAGGGTCAGCAGAATCACAATCGCTTTCTGTTCGAACCAGGAGAGCACCAGAGACAGCGGCAGGTCGTTCACGCCACAGCCCAGTTTTTCCGCCAGGGTGACCGCCAGGATGATGGCAGAGTAAGCATCGTTACACTGACCGGCATCCACCAGACGCGGCAGACCTTCGATATCGCCGAATTCCAGTTTGTTGAAACGGTATTTACCGCAGGCCAGGGTCAGGATCAGGCAGTCGTCCGGTACGCTGGTGGCGAAATCGGTGAAGTAGTTACGTTCACCGCGCGCGCCGTCGCAGCCGCCGACCAGGAAGATGTGACGCAGTTTTTCGCGGCTGACCAGGTCAATCAGGGTATCCGCAGCGCCCAGCAGGGTCTGGCGACCGAAACCAACGGTGATCAGATGCGGAATTTCGCTGTACGGGAAGCCCGCCATTTGCTGAGCCTGAGCGATGACCGGACCGAAGTTGTCGCCTTCAAGGTGGCTCACACCTGGCCAACCGACGATGCTACGGGTCCAGATACGGTCGTCGTAGGCACCCACGGTCGGGTCGATGATGCAGTTAGAGGTCATCACGATTGGGCCCGGGAAGCGGGCGAATTCAACCTGCTGATTCTGCCAGCCGCTGCCGTAGTTACCGACCAGGTGTTTGAATTTACGCAGCTCCGGATAGCCGTGCGCTGGCAGCATTTCACCGTGGGTATAGACGTTCACGCCAGTCCCTTCGGTTTGCTCCAGCAGGTTGTACAGATCTTTCAGGTCGTGACCGGAGATCAGAATACATTTACCTTCGGTTGCTTTAACGTTGACCTGAGTCGGGGTCGGGTGACCGTATTTGGTGGTTTCACCGGCGTCCAGGATGCTCATCACTTTGAAGTTCATCTGGCCGATTTCCATTGAGCACTCCAGCAGAGCGTTCATATCGGCAGGCCAGGTACCCAGCCACGCCATGATTTTGTGGTACTGCGCATAGATATCGTTGTCGTACTGACCGAGAACGTGGGCGTGCTCCATGTAAGCTGCCGCACCTTTCAGGCCGTACAGGCACAGCAGACGCAGGCCGAGGATGTTCTCGCCGATGGTCGCTTTGTCTTTATTCGGGGTAAATTCCGCAGCCTGCTTTTGCAGAGCGCCCAGGTCGTCGCTGGCGAGCTGCAGCTCTGCCATCGGGTTATCAACGGTGGCGTTAGCATCAACGGCCAGGCACTGCGCTTTCAGCGCTTCACGCATGGCGATGGCTTGACGGGCATAGCCAACAATACGCGGGGAATCGAAGTTAACGTTAGTCAGGGTAGAGAAGAACGCGCGCGGGGCGAAGTTATCGACGTCATGGCTGATAATGCCGTATTCGCGAGCTTTCACCGCCCATGCGGACAGACCTTGCAGGGAGGCAATCAGCAGATCCTGCAGATCGGATGTTTCAGCGGTCTTACCGCACATACCCTGTGCATAAGAGCAGCCGTTCCCTGCCGGAGTACGGATGGTTTGTTCACATTGCACACAAAACATGGTCACACCTTTTAAAGTTATATTTAATATACATGTTTAAGGGTAAGCCTGGTGCTAAGCCTTGAAAAGGGCTTTTTCGTGCAACTTAAAGGGAGGTTGATTTAGCGCAATTTTGGCGGCAGCCGTCGCTACCGCCAAGGAGGTATCAGGCGGTGAAGAAGGCCATCATCAGCGGCACCAGCAGGCTCAGAATAAAGCCGTGGACGATCGCTGGCGGCACCATTTCGACGCCGCCGGAGCGCTGCAGAACGGGCAGCGTAAAGTCCATCGACGTTGCACCGCACAGGCCGAGGGCGGTAGAGCGGCTGCGGCGAACCAGACCGGGAATCAGCATAATCGCCAGCAGCTCGCGTGCCAGGTCGTTAAAGAAGGTCGCACTGCCGATAACCGGCCCGTAGGCGTCGGTCAGCAGAATGCCGGACAGCGAATACCAGCCGAAGCCGGAAGCCATGGCCAGGCCGGTCTTAAGCGGTAGCCCAAGCAGAAACGCGTTTATCACCCCGGCGACCATCGAACTGGCGACGACGACCAGCGCAATCACCATACCGCGGCGGTTGAGAATAATTTGTCGGAGCGTCATGCCGCTATTTCGTAGCTGGATGCCGACAAGGAACAGCAGGAAGATAAGCGTATATTCGCTGGCGTCGGTGGCATGCTGCAAAAAGGATAATCCGCTCAGCCCAAGGACGAACCCGGCAATAACCACAAAGCACAGCTTTAATGATTCCAGCGTCATCGCGAGACGCGAGGGTAATTTTTCCTGATGGTGTGGGTGACCCCAGGGCAACACTTTTTCCAGCCACATTAGCGCCGCGATATTGCAGCATAAAATAACCACAATGCTAATAGAGGAATAGTGGAAGATGGCTAAGAGATTGGTCGCCAGATTATCCAGAAAGGCCAGGCTGATCCCCATAAAAAACAGAATCAGATAAACAATCCAGCTCAGCAGACGGTTGATTAGCTGCAGCGCGCTGCGGTGGGTGAGGGGAATAAGGTAGCCAATAATGAGTGGCACCAGAATGATTAGCAATCCCGATAACATGGCGTGCTCAGTTCCTTGCAGTGTTGAAATAGCGCACAGACACTACCGAAAACCCCATTCTGAGTAAAGCCACGAAAAAAGAAAGACCCGACAGAGTCGGGTCTTTGGAGGCCGGGTAAGGCTATGCCGTTATCCGGCAATGTGCCTGATACTGCCTGATGGCGCTATGCCTATCAGACCGGCAGGCGGCTTATTTCTTTTCCAGCAGGGTGCGATAAATCACACCACCCAGGATACCGCCGATGATTGGCATGACCCAGAACAGCCACAGCTGGTCAAGCGCCCAGCCGCCCTGGAAGATAGCTACCGCGGTGCTACGCGCCGGGTTAACGGAGGTGTTGGTGACCGGGATGCTGATCAGGTGAATCAGGGTCAGTGCCAGGCCGATGGCGATCGGCGCAAAGCCTGCCGGCGCGTTTTTATCGGTTGCGCCGTGAATAACCAGCAGGAAGCCGCAGGTCAGAACAATTTCAATCACGATAGCGGACAGCATAGAGTAGCCGCCAGGGGAGTGTTCGCCGTAGCCGTTGGAAGCAAAACCGCTGGCTGCCGCATCGAAGCCCGCTTTACCGCTGGCAATTAAGTACAGTACGGCTGCCGCAATAATCCCGCCGACAACCTGTGCGACAATATAGCCAATCACCTCTTTCGCCGGGAAACGGCCGCCGGCCCACAGGCCCAGCGTGACCGCCGGGTTAAAATGGCCGCCTGAAATATGGCCCACGGCAAACGCCATGGTCAGAACGGTTAAACCGAACGCCAGCGCAACGCCCACAAAGCCAATCCCTAATTCTGGAAACGCTGCCGCCAGAACGGCGCTACCGCAGCCACCAAATACCAGCCAGAAGGTGCCGAAGCACTCTGCAGCCAATTTTCTAAACATAACCACCTCGAATTAAAAAATATTATCGTCATAAAGGGTGACGACTGAATATATCCCTACCAAAATGGGTGGCAGGCATAGTCCTCATTATTTTAAAAACGAACGTCATCCCTTCACCAGTTAAATAAGTACCTGAACTTTGATACAAAACAATGTGGTGTTATTCCTTAAGCAATTCATTCTTTGATTTTGAGTGTAGTGCATTATTTTCAGAATAATCGGGGAAGGTGATAGCGAGCGCACTTTATTACTTTCAGTGGTTAATAAAACATCAGTCCGTCAGAAAGTGGGGGCCGCGCCGGGTGTCAAGCGCCGCGCATGCCGCTATACTGCCGATAACGAAAGGATGACCGCTATCGTGTTACGGAGGAGTTATGCTTCTTGAGCGCACCGAGATTGCAGGGTTTCGCGGCATTAACCGTTTGTCGTTAATGCTGGAGGAGAATAACGTCTTAATCGGCGAAAACGCGTGGGGTAAATCGAGTTTACTCGACGCGCTGACGCTGCTGCTTTCGCCGCACGATGCGCTGTACCACTTTGTGCATAATGATTTCTGGTTCCCGCCCGGCGACGTCCAGGGCCGTGAACACCATCTGCATATTATTCTCACCTTCCGCGAAAATGAACCTGGCCGCTACCGGGGGCGACGCTATCGCGGGTTATCCGACTGCTGGTCGCTGTGCGATGACGGCTATCGGCGCATTTTTTACCGCCTGGAAGGCGAGCTGGCCGCCGACGGCAGCGTGCTGACGCTACGCAGCTTTATTGATAGCGACGGCCAGGCGCTGGACATTGCGGATATTGACGCCCAGGCCCGCGAGCTGATCCGGCTGATGCCGGTACTGCGCCTGCGCGATGCGCGCTTTATGCGACGCATTCGCAGCGGCACCGTGCCGGATGTTCCCGACGTGGAAATCACCGCTCGTCAGCTCGATTTCCTTTCCCGTGAGCTGGTCACCAGCCCGCAGAATCTCAGCGATGGCCAAATCCGTCAGGGGTTGGCGGCCATGGGGCAACTGCTGGAACACTACTTTTCTGAGCAAGGCTCTGGCCCGGCGATTCAGCGTTTGATGCGCCGCCGCTCGCACGATGAGCAGCGCAGCTGGCGTTATCTGGATCTGATCAATCGGATGATCGACAAACCCGGCGCGCGCAACCACCGGGTGATCCTTTTGGGCATGTTTGCCACGTTGCTGCAGGCCAAGGGAGCGGTCAAGCTCGATAGAGATGCGCGTCCGCTGCTGCTGGTGGAAGACCCGGAAACGCGGCTGCATCCGATTATGCTGTCGGTGGCCTGGAGCCTGCTGAACCTGCTGCCTTTACAGCGGGTGGCGACCACCAATTCCGGCGAGCTGCTGTCGCTGACGCCGATGCAAAACGTCTGCCGGTTGGTGCGCGAGTCGTCCCGCGTGTCTGCATGGCGTCTGGGGCCCGAGGGAATGAATGCCGAAGACAGCCGGCGAATTTCGTTTCATATCCGCTTTAACCGCGCCTCATCGCTCTTTGCACGCTGCTGGCTGCTGGTCGAAGGGGAAACGGAGACCTGGGTTATCAACGAACTGGCGCGCCAGTGTGGTCATCACTTTGATGCGGAGGGGGTGAAGGTCATTGAGTTTGCCCAGTCCGGGCTGAAGCCGTTGGTGAAATTTGCTCGCCGCATGGGCATTGAATGGCACGTGCTGGTCGACGGCGATGAGGCGGGGAAAAAGTATGCTGCAACGGTGCGCGGTCTGCTGAACAACGATCGCGAGGCGGAACATCATCATCTGACTACGCTGCCCGCGCCGGATATGGAACACTTTATGTATCGGCAGGGATTCGCCACCGTCTACCATCGCGTGGCGCAGCTGCCTGACAATGTGCCGATGAATATGCGTCGGGTCATCACCAAGGCGATTCACCGTTCATCAAAGCCGGATCTCGCCATTGAGGTGGCGATGGAAGCCGGGCGGCGCGGCGTGGAGGCGGTGCCGCCGTTGCTGAAGAAAATGTTTTCCCGCGTGGTCTGGCTGGCGCGCGGGAAAGCGGATTAAGGCTGAACGGTCTGTGCAACCTGCTGCTGGAGCGCGTCCAGCAGCTCGTAGCGGCGTCGATACTCGGCGCGTTTCTTACTGGCTATCTCTTCCATGGTTTTACGCGGCAGTGCCAGCGGTAAAACGTAATCCCCTTCGCCATCGGCCGCCGCGCCCAGCGACTCCCAGAAGCTGTTGTAATCCGCATGCAGTTTACCGCGTTTCTTACGGCGGTAGCGCAGGCTGCGATAGATATGCGTTTCGTTACTGACCGCACGTACGTGCTCGACCGACAGCAGCGTGCCCAGCGTTAACATGGCATCCACCACCAGCCGTTTCGGGAACAGGCCGTGACAGGCTTTGGTCGCACTCTGGATAAGCTGATGCGGAACATCGGCCTTCGCACCCTGCAGGCCGCCGACGAAGAACGTATTCACGCCGTTGTACTGGCACAGGGTAAACGTCAGCTCCGCCAGTATGGTCTGGTTCTGGTCGTGGAAGGTCAGCGTAGCTTCGCCTTCTTTGTCGAGCATTGCGTCGGCGCACAGGCGAATGCTGTACTGCTGTTCATCTTTGCCGGTGAGCGTGGCCAGCAGCGCACCGTGCGTTGACAGATAGTCGCTGGCGACGTTTTCCGGCAGCGTATCCAGCATCTGCCGATAGTGCCAGCAAAGGGCATTGATGGTTTGCTGATGGCTCATGTGCGTGCACAGCCAGGGGCGGTGCAGACGGCACGGGAGGCCGGGCTGTACGCGAAGGATCTCCATCAGATGCGGCTGTTTTGCCAGGCTCCCCAGCAGTTTGCCGGTCATGCGCGGCGTGCTCAGCGATCGCAGCAGGAATTTACGTCGGTACGCCGGGTTTTTCCACGCGCGGCCCGGCGTTAATGCGCCGGTCGACAGCAGCCGAAAAAGCTGCCAGCTGGATTCTGGTTGCGGAAGAGTGGAGTGTGGAATTGCGGCAATGCTCGACATAAGAAAAATCTCATTTGGAGGTTTTGCCCATTTAATCAGCGGGATCTTCAATGAAATTTCAACAAATGCAAAGATTGTGAAGTTTATGCTTTGTTTATGAATTGTTTAGGTTTGGTCGTGTTCATTTTTGTTCATTTCCCGCGCGCCATGTTATCAGCGCGCGGGAAGGGACATTAAGGCTGGCTAAAAAGCCCCGACATCTGGCTCTGAATGGCATCCAGAAGCTCATAGCGACGGCGGTACTCTGCGCGTTTTTTACTTGCGATTTCAGCAATATCTTTACGCGCGATGGCAACAGGAATATGGAAGTACCCTTCTTTATCGCATTCGCCGCCCACGGCCTCCCAGAAGGTGTCATAATCTGAAAGGATCTTTTTGTTCTTATCCTGGTAACGTTCGCCGCGGAAAATGTGCACCTCGTTGCTGACGGCCAGAATTTGCTCCACGTGCAGGCGCTCGGCAAAGCGGCAAACGGCTTCCATGACCAGGCGTTTCGGGAACAAGCCGTGGCAGGACTTGGTGGCATTCTGAATCGCTTCGTGCGGCAGATTGCGCTTACCGCCCTGCAGGCCGCCAATAAACAGCGTGCGCTGGTTGTGGTAATTCAGCAGGGTGAAGGTCATTTCGGCCAACACGTCGCCGTCAGCGTTGCGGATAAGAATGGTGCTATCACCCTCTTTATCCAGATTAATCTGCATAGTCAGCTCAAGGGTAAAGATGTCACCATTTTTACCTTCAATTTGCGCCAGCGGCAGGGCCTGTGTATTCAGGTAGGTGGCAAACTCTTCTGAGGACATGGCCTCGGACAGCAGGGTATAGTGATAGCGCAGCGCATCCAGCACCTGATGGCGGCTAAAGTTAACCGCCAGATACGGGCGATGCAGGCGCACCGGCAGACGCGGCTGGCGCGTAAGCAGGGTGCTCAGATGAGACCAATGGGACAGCTCATTCATCCATTCACGACTCAGGCGCGGCATCAGTAAAGAACGCAGCATAAACTTCCGCCGGAAGCTGCGCTGGTGCCAGAATTCACCTGGGCGCCATTGGCCGCTGAACAGGCTGAAAAAGAGGCCGAGGGCGGTAGGTTGGCGGGACGTCTCGAATGAATTATCGCTGAGCTGTGACATGGTTAACTATCCAGAATTACATATGAATGATGATTTTAACATCACTCAATTGAATCAATTAGCAATACGCCAGTTTTAGCCAGGACTTTTCATCAGCCGTTTAACCATTGTTGAAGTTGGTCTGCACATTTTGTCGAAATATTTCTGGAATTCAGGATTTTTATGAACATTAAGGGAAAATTCAAAAAGCGGTATGGGATAGCGATCGTCGTTGCGGCAGTGGCGCTGATTGCCGTCTGGAAAATGCTGAACGCGCCGTTGCCCAATTACCAAACGCTGATTGTGCGTAAAGGCGCGCTGGAGCAGAGCGTGCTCGCCACCGGTAAGCTTGATGCGCTGCGCAAAGTTGACGTTGGCGCGCAGGTGAGCGGGCAGTTAAAAACGCTGTCAGTCAATATCGGCGATAAAGTGGTGAAAGATCAGCTTCTGGGGGTTATCGATCCTGAACAGGCGGAAAACCAGATTCGAGAAGTCGACGCTACGCTGATGGAACTGCGCGCGCAGCGCAGGCAGGCGGAAGCCGAGTGGAAGCTGGCGAGCGTGACCTACGCTCGCCAGCAGCAACTGGCAAAAACGCAGGCCGTTTCGCGCCAGGATCTGGATACAGCCGCAACCAATATGGCCGTTAAACAGGCGCAAATTGGCACCATTGATGCCCAGATTAAACGTAACCAGGCCTCGCTTGATACGGCGAAAACTAACCTCGACTACACCCGCATCGTGGCACCGATGCGCGGTGAAGTGACGCAAATTACCACCTTACAGGGGCAAACGGTGATTGCCGCGCAGCAGGCACCGAACATTCTGACGCTGGCGGATCTCAGCACCATGCTGGTGAAAGCGCAGGTTTCCGAGGCTGATGTGATCCACCTTAAGCCGGGGCAGAAGGCCTGGTTTACGGTGCTTGGCGATCCGCTGACGCGCTATGAAGGGACGTTGAAAGACATCCTGCCAACGCCGGAAAAAGTGAACGATGCCATCTTCTACTATGCGCGTTTTGAAGTGCCGAACCCGAACGGCGTACTGCGCCTGGAAATGACCGCGCAGGTGCATATCCAACTGGGCGGCGTGAACGACGTGCTGACCATTCCGCTGTCGGCGCTGGGCGATAACGTGGGCGACAATCGCTACAACGTCCGCCTGCTGCGCAACGGTGAAGTCAAAACCCGTGAAGTGGTGATCGGCGCGCGTAATGATACCGATGTGGAGATTGCCAAAGGGCTGGAAGCGGGCGATGAAGTGATTATCGGTGAGGGTAAAGCCGGGGCGGCAAAATGACCGCACTGCTTGAACTGACCGATATTCGGCGCAGCTATCCCTCCGGTGACGGCAGCGTGGAAGTGCTGAAAGGCATTTCGCTACAGATTAACGCCGGGGAAATGGTGGCGATCGTCGGGGCCTCCGGCTCGGGCAAATCAACGCTGATGAACATTCTGGGCTGCCTGGATAAACCCACCGGCGGCACCTACCGCGTGGCGGGGACCGACGTGGCGACGCTTGACGGCGACGCGCTGGCGGCGCTGCGGCGTGAGCACTTTGGTTTTATCTTCCAGCGCTACCATCTGCTGTCGCACCTGACGGCGGCGCAGAACGTGGAGGTTCCGGCAGTGTATGCCGGGCAGGATCGTAAGGCGCGGCTTGAGCGGGCAAAGCAGTTGTTGCAGCGTCTGGGGCTGGCGGATCGCGTGGACTACGCGCCGTCGCAGCTTTCCGGCGGCCAGCAGCAGCGGGTGAGTATTGCCCGTGCGTTGATGAACGGCGGTCAGGTGATCCTGGCCGATGAACCCACCGGCGCGCTGGACAGCCGTTCGGGTGAAGAGGTCATGGCGATTCTGCATCAGCTTAAAGAGCAGGGGCACACCATTATTATCGTGACACACGATCCGCAGGTCGCCGCGCAGGCGGAACGGGTGATTGAGATTCGCGACGGTGAAATAATTCACAATCCACCGGCGCGGCCGACGTCGGTTACGGCACCTGCGCCACCGCGGCAGGATGCTTCCGGCTGGCGGCAGTTCAACAACAGCTTTCGCGAAGCGCTGTCGATGGCCTGGCTGGCGATGGTCGCCAACAAAATGCGGACGCTGCTGACCATGCTGGGGATCATTATCGGCATTGCATCGGTGGTCTCGATTGTGGTGGTGGGCGACGCGGCGAAACAGATGGTGCTGGCAGATATTCGCTCCATCGGGACCAATACGATTGACGTCTATCCAGGCAAAGATTTCGGCGATGATGACCCACAGTATCAGCAGTCGCTCAAATATGACGACCTGCTGGCGATTGAAAAGCAGTCCTGGGTCAGTTCGGTAACGCCGTCGGTATCAAAAAACCTGCGCATTCGCGCGGGCAATATCGACGTAGCCGCCAGCGTGCAGGGCATCGGGCAGCACTACTTTAACGTTTACGGCATGACCTTCAGCGAAGGGAATACCTTTAATGATGTGCAGGCGGCCGAGCGCTCGCAGGTGGTGGTGCTGGACAGCAATACGCGCCGCCAGCTGTTCCCTGACAAAGCCCGCGTGGTCGGAGAAGTGATTCTGGTGGGTAACACGCCCGCGACGGTGATTGGCGTGGCGGATGAGAAGCAGTCGATGTTTGGCAGCAGCAAAATTTTGCGCGTCTGGATGCCCTATTCAACGATGGCCGGGCGGGTGATGGGCCAGGCGTGGCTCAATTCGATTACCGTCAGAGTCAAAGAGGGCTACGACAGCGGAATAGCTGAAGAGCAGCTGACCCGACTCCTGACGCTGCGCCACGGAAAAAAAGATTTCTTCGTCTGGAACATGGACAGCGTCTTGAAAACGGCGGAACGCACCACACATACATTACAGCTGTTCTTAACGCTGGTCGCGGTGATCTCGTTGGTGGTCGGCGGTATCGGCGTGATGAATATTATGCTGGTGTCGGTGACGGAACGGACGCGTGAAATTGGTATTCGGATGGCGGTAGGTGCGCGGGCGAGTAACGTGCTGCAGCAGTTTTTAATCGAAGCCGTTCTGGTTTGTCTGGTCGGCGGTGCGCTGGGGGTGACCCTCTCACTGATGATTGCGCTGCTGCTTCAGCTGGTGCTGCCGGGCTGGGAGATAGGCTTCTCGCCGCTGGCGCTGCTGACGGCATTTATCTGCTCTACCTTAACCGGCGTACTCTTTGGCTGGCTGCCGGCACGTAACGCCGCGCGGCTCGATCCGGTGGATGCGCTGGCGCGGGAATAAGGGCGAAAATAAATGAAAAAATGCCAGTCAGAAGGACTGGCATTTTGACAGCGGGATGTACACAATGGGGCAGTAAACTAGGCGGCTGTTTCTGCTTCCACGGGGATAATCACGCTGGCATGATTACCTTTCGGCCCCTCGTGGACATCAAACTGGACGGCTTGCCCGGCTTTTAACGTTCTGTACCCATCCATCTGGATGGTGGAGTAATGGGCGAAGATGTCCTCGCCACCGCCTTCCGGGCAAATGAAACCGAACCCTTTGGCATTGTTGAACCACTTAACAGTACCCATTTCCATACTTCGACATCCTTCGTAACACTATTATACGTTTATAAGTAGATGGAATGAACCGGTGGTGGAGTCAGGAGTTGTTCAAAACCTCACCAACTCTCGCCAGTACAATTTAGATATTTCGTACAGTGCGTCAAGCGTTTGAGGAGGAGTGAAGGGGGAAAATGCGCCAAAATTTGAAGCAGTTAACGCTATTGACGGGAATGTGACAGAGTTCGCGAATGACAGCTATAGGTGATAGTTATCTATGATCTACAGTAAATTGAGAAGCTGTATACACATGAACGATGGGTAACGTGATAAACGAGGGATGTGTCATTAATTCCGGTGATAAAACGGGCCCTGAAGTGTACGCAGCCTCGTCAGCAGCAAGTGATGATACCGACGATGATGACTGACAATGAGTAAGACCAGAGACTGGCTGGACTTCGACCAGCTTTCGGCAGACAAACTTCAGGATGGGCTTAAACCCCCGTCAATGTATAAAGTGATATTGGTCAATGATGATTACACTCCGATGGAGTTTGTTATTGACGTGTTACAAAAATTCTTTTCTTATGATGTTGAACGCGCAACACAGCTGATGCTAACGGTTCACTATCAGGGTAAAGCCATTTGTGGTGTTTTCACGGCAGAAGTCGCCGAAACCAAAGTGGCCATGGTGAACCAGTACGCGAGGGAGAACGAGCATCCGCTGCTGTGTACGCTGGAACAAGCCTGATACAGGCATGAAAATTGGGGGAGGTGCCTATGCTCAATCAAGAACTGGAACTCAGTTTAAATATGGCTTTCGCCAGAGCGCGCGAGCACCGTCACGAGTTTATGACCGTCGAGCATCTGTTGCTGGCTCTGCTGAGCAACCCATCGGCCCGCGAAGCGCTGGAAGCGTGTTCGGTCGACCTGGTGGCGCTGCGTCAAGAACTCGAAGCCTTCATTGAACAAACCACGCCGGTGCTGCCGGTCAGTGAGGAAGAGCGCGAAACGCAACCTACGCTCAGCTTCCAGCGTGTTCTGCAGCGCGCGGTTTTCCACGTCCAGTCTTCCGGGCGCAGCGAAGTGACCGGCGCCAACGTACTTGTGGCGATTTTCAGCGAGCAGGAATCGCAGGCCGCCTATCTGCTGCGTAAGCATGAAGTCAGCCGCCTCGACGTGGTGAACTTCATTTCTCACGGTACGCGCAAAGACGAGCCGAGCCAGTCTTCCGACGCCGGAAATCAGCAGCCTAACGAAGAGCAAGCAGGCGGGGAGGAACGTATGGAAAACTTCACCACCAACCTTAATCAGCTTGCTCGCGTCGGGGGGATTGACCCGCTGATTGGTCGCGACAAAGAGCTGGAGCGCACCATTCAGGTACTGTGCCGCCGTCGTAAAAACAACCCGCTGCTGGTGGGGGAATCTGGCGTCGGTAAAACGGCCATTGCTGAAGGGCTGGCATGGCGTATCGTGCGCGGTGACGTGCCGGAAATTATGGCCGACTGCACAATTTATGCGCTGGATATTGGCTCGCTGCTGGCGGGGACTAAGTATCGCGGTGATTTCGAAAAACGCTTTAAAGCGCTGCTCAAGCAGCTCGAGCAGGATACCAACAGTATTCTGTTCATTGACGAGATCCACACCATTATCGGTGCGGGTGCGGCGTCCGGCGGCCAGGTCGATGCCGCCAACTTGATCAAACCGCTGCTGTCGAGCGGTAAGATTCGCGTGATGGGCTCAACCACCTATCAGGAATTCAGCAATATCTTTGAGAAGGACAGGGCGCTGGCGCGTCGTTTCCAGAAAATTGATATTACCGAGCCGTCGGTGGAAGAGACCGTGCAGATCCTCAACGGTCTGAAGCCGAAGTACGAAGCGCACCACGACGTTCGCTACACCGCGAAAGCGGTACGGGCAGCGGTGGAGCTGGCGGTAAAATACATCAACGATCGTCATCTGCCGGATAAGGCCATTGACGTCATTGATGAGGCTGGCGCGCGCGCCCGTCTGATGCCGGTGAGCAAGCGTAAGAAAACGATCAACGTGGCGGATATCGAATCTGTGGTGGCACGCATTGCGCGTATCCCGGAGAAAAGCGTCTCCCAGAGCGATCGCGATACGCTGAAAACGCTTGGCAACCGTCTGAAAATGCTGGTATTCGGCCAGGATAAAGCCATCGACGCGCTGACCGAAGCCATTAAGATGAGCCGCGCGGGTCTTGGCCACGAGCATCGCCCGGTGGGCTCTTTCCTGTTTGCGGGCCCGACCGGGGTGGGTAAAACGGAAGTGACTGTCCAACTGGCGAAAGCGATGGGCATTGAGCTGCTGCGTTTCGATATGTCCGAATATATGGAACGCCATACGGTGAGTCGCCTGATTGGCGCGCCTCCGGGATACGTAGGCTTCGATCAGGGCGGTCTGCTGACCGATGCGGTCATCAAGCATCCGCACGCGGTGCTGCTGCTGGACGAAATCGAGAAAGCGCATCCGGACGTCTTTAACCTGCTGCTGCAGGTGATGGACAACGGTACGCTGACCGATAACAACGGGCGTAAGGCTGATTTCCGCAACGTCGTGCTGGTGATGACCACCAACGCTGGCGTGCGTGAAACCGAGCGTAAATCGATTGGGCTTATCCAACAGGACAACAGCACCGACGCGATGGAAGAGATCAAAAAGATCTTTACGCCGGAGTTCCGTAACCGTCTGGACAACATTATCTGGTTCGATCACTTGTCTACCGATGTGATCCATCAGGTGGTGGATAAGTTCATCGTCGAGCTGCAGGTACAGCTGGATCAGAAAGGCGTGTCGCTGGAAGTGAGCCAGGAGGCCCGCAACTGGCTGGCCGATAAAGGCTACGACCGCGCGATGGGTGCGCGCCCGATGGCGCGTGTGATTCAGGATAACCTGAAGAAACCGCTGGCTAACGAGCTGCTGTTCGGTTCGCTGGTGGACGGCGGGCAGGTCACCGTGGCGCTCGATAAAGAGAAAAACGAGCTGACCTACGGTTTCCACAGCGCGCAGAAACATAAGCCGGAAGCGGCGCACTGACGATCTAATTAGTCATGAAATAAAAACCGAGCGCTTAGCCGCTCGGTTTTTTTATGCGGTTTCTCTCGGCATTATCTCTGTATTTATCACTGACAATCCGTTTGCGCTAATTTTAACTGCCGAATAATAACCCGACGTAGCGACTGGCATGATGGCGGAAGAATATAACCAAACGGTGGCATGATGTTGACGAAAGCGTTGTCGGTGATTTTACTCACCTGTGCGTTATTTTCAGGACAACTGATGGCGGGTCATAAAGGTCATCAGTATCTGTGGGTAAAAAATGCCGATCACCAGCTACGCCATGAAGCTGATAGCGATGAACTACGTGCAGTGGCGGAAGAGTCGGCGGAAGGCTTGCGTGAACACCATCACTGGCAAAAATCGCGCAAACCCGAAGCGGCGTTACGCTAGTCACGCTATACCGTTTTAATACATAAAAAAATGCCCCGCATAAGCAGGGCATCAGTTTTCGGCAAATAGCGCTCGGCGAATAGGGCGCCAACGCTCATTATCTGCGGCGATTAGCGACTACGGAAGACAATGCGGCCTTTGCTCAGGTCGTACGGGGTCAGCTCGACAGTCACTTTGTCGCCCGTCAGGATGCGGATATAGTTTTTGCGCATTTTACCGGAGATATGTGCAGTAACCACGTGCCCGTTTTCCAGTTCTACGCGGAACATGGTATTAGGTAACGTTTCAAGAACGGTACCCTGCATTTCAATATTGTCTTCTTTGGCCATCTAATCCTCTGGGGTATCACTACCGTAATTTGAACCGGCAAGATAATGCCGAAGTTCATCATGTAAGTAAAGAATTGTGCGTATTAATCGGCGAAAGTCGTTTTTGCGCATTACCCTTTCACCACACCAAAACAGCATGTGATGGGCGCGAACCAGGCCGGAAACAGCAGGATAAACGTGGGCGTTATCTGACTCGAATGATTCCCAAACGGCGGCGGGGCAAAAGGCAGAAGCGACTCTCGTCGGCAATTATATCATCCTGATGGAAATTGTGCTGAAAACATTTACGTCTGGGGCGAAAAGAGACGCCTTGGTACCCAGAATTTATCATCCAGCCGCTGCGTGCGCAGAACATTCAGCTGTTCAAGGTAGTCGCGGCGAGGTATCTCAATTGCGCCCAGAGAAGCCGTATGGCCGTTTAACACCTGGCAGTCAATGAGTTTGCCGCCTGCACGGCTGAACGCCTCACAGAAGACGTACAGGGCCGTTTTAGAGGCATTTTCCGCACGGCTGAACATTGACTCGCCGCAGAACAGCTCGCCCATCGCCACGCCGTACATACCGCCGACCAGCGTTTCGCCCTGCCAGACTTCAATGGAATGCGCATGGCCAAGCTCATGCAGGCGCTGATAGGCCAGGCTGATACCGGTGGTGATCCAGGTGCCTTCATGGCGATCCTGGGCGCAGCCTTCGATCACATCACTGAATGCGTAGTTGAGGGTAACATGATAGGGCGACTGGCGATGAAAACGCTTCATACTGCGGCTGAGGTGAAACTGCTCGGGCCACAAAACGGCACGGGGATCCGGCGACCACCAGAGGATCGGGTCGCCGGGTGAAAACCACGGGAAGATCCCGCGTTGATAGGCCATCAACAGGCGCGCCGGGCCGAGATCGCCGCCTAACGCCAGCAGTCCGTTTGGTTCACGTAATGCGCCCTCAGGTGAGGGAAAAGCAATCGAATGACGAGAAAGCTGCACAAGGCGCATATCGCGATAACCCCACGAGACAAAGTTTACTCAATCATAGTCTACAGACGCTGTTTAAACTGGTAGTAACGACCTTGTTTTGCCAGCAGTTCTGTATGATTACCTTGCTCAATAATTTGCCCGTTGTCCATGACAATTATCTGATTAAATCGCGCCAGACCACGCAGGCGATGGGTGACCATCAGTAGCGTTTTGTTCTGCATCACGTCCGCCAACAGTTCGAGAATCTGATTCTCCGTCGTGGCGTCCAGCCCTTCAGTGGGTTCATCCAGCAGCATCAGCGGCGCATCGTGCAGCAGCGCGCGGGCAATGCCCAGGCGGCGCAGCTCGCCGCCGGAAAGCTGACGGCCACCTTCGCCCAGCCAGCTGTTGAGCCCGGCGTCTTCCAGCAGCTTTTCCAGACCGGTGCGGCGCAGCACGTTTGCCAGCTTTTCATCGCTGGCATCGGGTCTGGCCAACAGCAGGTTGTCGCGCAGCGTTGCGCTGAACAGATGTACGCGCTGCGGCACCAGGCTAATGGTCTGGCGCAGCGTGTGTTCGTCCAACTGGTTGAGAGGCGTATCGTTCAGCTGAATACGGCCGCGCTGCGGATCCCAGGCTCGGGTCAGTAGCTGCAGCAGGGTCGATTTACCGCAGCCGGTCCGGCCAAGGATAGCAATATGTTCACCGGCCGCGACGTGCAGCGTCAGATTATCCAGCGCCGGCTGCGACTGCTCCGGATAGGTAAAGGTAATCTGTTCAAGGGTGAGCGCCACCTGTTGATGAGGCGCGGCGGCGGCCTGCTGTGGGAAGGTGACTTCCGGCTGCTGTTCGATAATCTGGCTGACGCGCAGCGCCGAGGCGATAACCTGCCCCAGATGCTGGAAGGCGCCGGTCACCGGGGCGAGCGCTTCGAAGGCCGCCAGCGCACAGAAGACGAAGAGCGCGATCAGCGCGCCCGGCTGGGCATTATCGCCAACGCCGCCTGCTGCCAGCCACAGCATCGAGACGACCGCCACGGCACCGATCAGCAGCATCAACGCCTGAGAAAGCGCGGTCAGTTCTGACTGGCGACGCTGGGCATCGTGCCAGTTCAGCTCGGTTTGTTCCATTTGCTTACGGTAGCGGTCGCTGGCGTTGAAAATGGTCAGCTCGGCCTGGCCCTGGAGCCAGCCGGTTAACTGCTGACGGTACTGACCGCGCAGCGCCGTGAGCTGCTCGCCGGTTGGTTTACCTGCGCGATAAAACAGCGGCGGCAGAATCAGCAGCGTGGCAAGCATAATCCCGCCGAGCGTTAGCGCCAGGCTGACGTCCAGCAGGCTCAGACCGGCGGTGACCACCAGAATGACCACCAGCGCGCCCACCAGCGGCGAAATGACCCGCAGGTACAAATGGTCCAGAGTATCGACGTCTGCCACCATACGGTTGAGCAGCTCGCCCTGACGAAAGCGCGCCAGCCCCGCAGGAGAAAGCGGAAGCAGCTTGCTAAAGGTGAATACCCGCAGATGCGCTAACACCCGGAAGGTTGCATCGTGGCTGACCAGACGCTCAAAATAGCGCCCGGCGGTACGGATGATAGCCGCGCCGCGCACACCGGCAGCAGGCAGCATGTAGTTAAAACTGTAGGCGCCGGCAAAGCCGACCACCGCCGAGGCAGAAAGGAACCAGCCTGACAGCGTCAGCAGGCCAATGCTCGCGAGTAAGGTAACGATCGCCAGAACCACGCCGAGGCTTAAGAGCCATTTATGGCGTTTATAGAGCGCCAGATAAGGCAACAGTGCGCGCATTTAGATCTCCTCCTGACGATGGGCCAGCAGGCTGGCAAACACGCCCTGCATGTCCAGCAGTTGCTGATACGTCCCTTGTTCGATAATCTGGCCGTTTTCCATGACCCAGATGGCATCCCATTCAGCAAGGCCTTCCAGCTGGTGAGTGACCATCAGCGTGGTTTGCTGGGTAGAGGCATCGGTCAGCGCCTGCATCACGCGCCTTTCGCTGTGCGCGTCCAGGCTGGCGGCCGGTTCATCCAACAGCAGCAGGCGGCAAGGCGCGAGTAGCGCACGGGCGACGGCAACGCGCTGCGCCTGGCCGACAGACAGACGCGCCGCCTGTTCGCCAACGGCGGTGTCGATACCCTCGGGCAACTGCGGCAGAAACTCGTTAACCCACGCTTTTTCCAGCGCCTGATGCAGCTGCTGTTCACTCGCGTCGGGGTTGCCCAGCAGCACGTTCTCGCGCAGCGTGGCGGCCGGAAGCTGCGGGTTTTGGCCCACCCAGCTCATCAGCTGACGCCAGCCTTCCGGCTGAAGATGGCGCAGTTCGACGCCGTTAACCTTGAGCGAGCCGCGGTAGGGCAGGAATCCGGCCAGGACGTTAAGCAACGAGCTTTTCCCTGAACCACTTTGCCCGACCAGCACCGCACGTTGCCCGGCATGGAGCGTGAAATTGAGCGGGCCGACGAGCATTTTGCCTTCCGGCGAGGTGATAAACAGATCCTGCGCGCTTAACGAAACCGGCTCGCTGGTATCCAGTATCTGGTCTCCCTGCTCCGGGTGCGCCAGCGGCGCTTCAAGGAAGGTCTTCAGGCTATCGGCGGCACCCACCGCCTGCGCTTTAGCATGGTAAAATGTGCCTAAATCGCGCAGCGGTTGAAAGAATTCTGGTGCCAGAATCAGCGCCAGGAAGCCGGAGGAAAGCGTTACCGCGGCGCCGTAGCTGCCGAAGTTCAGCTCGCCCAGGTAGGAGAAACCGAAGTACACCGCCACCAGCGCAATCGATAGCGACGTAAAGAACTCCAGCACGCCAGAGGAGAGAAACGCCAGGCGCAGGACTTCCATGGTGCGCTGGCGGAAATCCTGCGAGGCTTCGCGAATGCTGTCGGTCTCGGCTTCGCCGCGGCCGAAAATACGTAAGGTGTCCATCCCCCGCAGGCGGTCCAGGAAGTGGCCACTCAGGCGCGCCAGGGCAAGGAAGTTTCGGCGGTTAGCATCGGCGGCGCCCATCCCTACCAGCGCCATAAACAGCGGGATTAACGGGGCCGTGACCAGCAGAATGAGTGCGGCAGCCCAGTTCGAAGGGAAAATCGCCACGACGATCAGCAGCGGCACGCAGACGGCCAGCGCCATTTGCGGCAGATAGCGGGCGTAGTAGTCATGCATGTCGTCAATCTGCTCAAGGATAAGCGTTGCCCAGCTGCCGGCAGGTTTGCCCTGAATCCATGCCGGGCCAGCCTGCTGCAATCGGTCCAGCACCTGACGACGGATCTCAAAGCGAATTTGCTGCCCGGCATGGAAGCCCACACGCTCGCGCAGCCACACGACCCAGGCTCGCAGCACAAACACCAGCACAAGCTGAATAAACGGCATCAGCAGCGCCTCGCGCGGAATACTCTCCATGATCATGTGATGGAGTATGCGGGCCAGCAGCCAGGCCTGCGCAATAATCAGTACCCCACTGGCGAAACCGAGCAGGCGGGAGAGCATCAACCAGCGGCGCGACAGGACGCTTTGCTGTTTGAGCCAGCGGGTGAGTTCGTGTTGGCGACTTTTATTCATTGGGCGCTTAGCAGGTGGCTTATGGATAATGGTTTCTGTTATAGGCGCGGCAATGTTACATCGCAGAAAAAATAAAGGCGACTTATCGTCGCCTTTTTTACTTTTGTTACTGACTTGTAAAGATTATTTGCAGGCGTCAGCCAGACCGTCGAGGTAGCGTTCTGCGTCCAGCGCTGCCATACAGCCGGTGCCCGCAGAGGTAATTGCCTGACGGTAAATGTGGTCCATGACGTCGCCCGCGGCGAACACGCCAGGTACGCTGGTCTGGGTGGCGTTGCCGTGGATCCCGGACTGCACTTTGATGTAGCCGTTCTCCAGTTCTAACTGACCTTCGAAAATCGCGGTATTCGGGCTATGGCCGATAGCGACAAACAGGCCCGCGACGTCCAGCGACTCAATGTCATCGCTTTCCGTGTGACGCAAACGCAGGCCGCTCACGCCCATCTGATCGCCGGTGACTTCTTCCAGCGTGCGGTGGGTGTGCAGCACGATATTGCCGCTTTCCACTTTATCCATCAGACGCTTGATCAGGATTTTTTCCGCACGGAAAGCATCACGACGGTGAATCAGGTGTACTTCCGACGCAATGTTGGACAGATACAGCGCTTCTTCAACGGCGGTATTGCCGCCGCCGATGACCGCCACTTTCTGGTTGCGGTAGAAGAAACCATCGCAGGTGGCACAGGCGGAAACGCCGCGCCCTTTGAACGCTTCTTCTGACGGCAGGCCCAGATAGCGGGCAGACGCGCCGGTCGCGACGATCAGCGCGTCGCAGGTGTACTCGCCGCTGTCGCCGGTCAGGCGGAACGGACGGTTTTGCAGATCGACGCTGTGGATATGATCGAAAATAATTTCGGTATCAAATTTGGTCGCATGCTCATGCATCCGTTCCATCAGCAGCGGACCCGTCAGATCGTTTGGATCGCCGGGCCAGTTTTCCACTTCTGTGGTGGTGGTCAGCTGACCGCCTTTTTCCAGCCCGGTAATCAGAACCGGTTGCAGGTTTGCGCGTGCAGCATAGACCGCAGCGGTGTATCCCGCAGGTCCAGAACCAAGGATAAGCAGTTTACTGTGTTTGGCCGTGCCCATGAGATCCCCATAATTGTTTGGCAGACATGGTTTGGGATTGTAGGGAATTTGTAGACGTAAAAAAAGAGCACAGCGGTTTTGTTAACGATATGTGCAATAGAGTGAACCGATTGATTGCTTATTTTAACATCAAAAAATATAACTCTTTCTACTGTCCGCTGCCTAATTATAAGACGATTACATGTGAATCAGGCCCCGGTGATAATGAATATCTGGCATGTTGTACTAAAAAAAGATGTTTTGCTTTGACAATCCCCTGTGCTTTTGCGACAACATTCAAGGAAGAAGAAAAGCAGTGTTTCGCGTGCGGTGAATTTTCATGCACGCAAATGCCATTTTTACCCGGATCACTGAAATCTACGTATGGTGTGGACAGACACCATACGTGATGTCGGAGAGTTGCCGCGAGGCGCCGGGGCTTCTCATACGCAAACCCTGGGATATACGTCGTTGCAGCAACAATGGCGTATTGAAATCGGGAGAAGGCTCTGAACAGTGAAGTGCACAGAGTCAAGACAGGAGTAGGGAAGGAATACAGAGAGACAATAATAATGGTAGATAGTAAAAAACGCCCTGGCAAAGATCTCGACCGCATCGACCGCAACATTCTCAATGAGCTGCAAAAAGATGGGCGTATTTCGAACGTCGAGCTTTCCAAAAGAGTAGGACTTTCTCCGACCCCGTGCCTTGAGCGCGTACGTCGTCTGGAACGACAAGGGTTTATTCAGGGCTATACCGCGCTGTTGAACCCGCATTATCTGGATGCATCGCTGCTGGTTTTTGTTGAGATTACTCTGAATCGCGGTGCGCCGGACGTGTTTGAACAATTTAACGCCGCCGTGCAAAAACTTGAAGAAATTCAAGAGTGTCACCTGGTATCCGGTGATTTCGACTACCTGTTGAAAACCCGCGTACCGGATATGTCGGCTTACCGTAAGCTTCTTGGCGAGACCCTGCTGCGCCTGCCGGGCGTCAACGACACCCGTACCTACGTCGTGATGGAAGAGGTCAAGCAGAGTAATCGTCTGGTAATTAAGACCCGCTAAAACGGAACAGGTGCAAAATCAGCGTAGTTTGATTACACTCCTGTTAATCCATACAGCAACAGTGTCGGCGCAATCTGACACTGTTGTCCGTTTTAGCATTTGGCACCTGGAGAGCCTTTCTTGAGCCAGGAATATACAGAAGACAAAGAAGTCAAACTCACTAAACTCAGCAGCGGACGCCGGCTCCTTGAGGCGTTACTTCTCCTATGCGCCATTTTTGCCGTTTGGTTAATGGCAGCACTACTGAGCTTCAATCCTTCCGATCCCAGCTGGTCGCAAACGGCCTGGCATGAACCTATCCATAATCTGTGCGGCGCATCCGGCGCATGGCTTGCCGATACGCTGTTCTTTATCTTCGGCGTGATGGCCTACACCATCCCGGTGATTATCGTGGGCGGCTGTTGGTTTGCCTGGCGACACCGTGCCAGCGAAGATTACATCGACTATTTCGCCGTCTCCCTGCGCCTGATTGGCGTGCTGGCGATTATTCTGACCTCCTGCGGCCTGGCCGCTATCAACGCCGATGATATCTGGTACTTTGCTTCCGGAGGCGTGATTGGCAGCCTGCTAAGCACGGCGCTACAGCCGATGCTGCACAGCAGCGGCGGCACCATTGCGCTGTTGTGTATCTGGGCTGCGGGTCTGACGCTGTTTACCGGCTGGTCATGGGTGAGCATTGCCGAGAAAATGGGCAGCTGGATACTGAATATCCTCACCTTTGCCAGTAACCGTACGCGTCGCGATGATACCTGGGTTGATGAAGACGAATACGACGACGAAGACGAGTACGAGGATGAAGGTGAGCCTGCGCGCAAAGCCGTGCATGAATCCCGCCGCGCTCGTATCCTGCGCGGTGCGCTGGCCCGCCGTAAACGCATAGCCGAAAAATTCTCTAATCCGATGGGGCGCAAGACCGACGAAGCGCTCTTTTCCGGCCGCAGAATGGATGAGCCGGAAGCGGCGTCGCACTATGTCGCCGCAGCGGATCCTGATGACGTTCTTTTCTCCGGCGCCAGCGCAGCACGCGCTACGGAGTACGATGAATACGACCCGCTGCTGAACGGACATTCAGTGGCCGATCCGCTGTCTGCCGCAGCCGCTGCGGCATCGACACCTGCATGGGCCGCTGACCCGATGCAGACTGCAGCGCCTGCTGCCGAGCAACCTGGCGTTGAGTGGCAGTCTGTTCCCCATCCCGTTGCCGCGGAGCCGGTGATTGCGCCCGCGCCAGAGGGTTGGCCGCCAGCGCAGCAGCCTGTTTATGCCGACCCGCTGTTGGCACAACCGCAGCAGCCTGTTTATGCCGACCCGCAGTACGCGCAGCCGCAGCAGCCTGTTTATGCAGAATCGCAGTACGCGCAGCCGCAGCAGCATGATTATGTGGACCCGCTTTTCGCGCAGCCGCAGCAGCCCGCTTATGCAGAACCGCAGTACGCGCAGCCGCAGCAGCCTGCTTATGCAGAACCGCAGTACGCGCAGCCGCAGCAGCCTGTTTATGCAGAGCCACAGTACGCGCAGCCGCCTCAGCCCGCTTATGTCGAGCCACAGTACGCGCAGCCGCCGCAGCCCGCTTATGTCGAGCCGCAGTACGCACAGCCGCAGCAGCCGGTTTACGAGGAGCCGCAGTATATCGCTCAGCCTGAGCCGACACCTGTCGCTGAGCCAGAGCCGGTTGTGGAAGAAGAGGTTAAACCCGCACATCGCCCACCGCTTTACTACTTCGAAGAAGTGGAAGAAAAACGTGCGCGCGAGCGTGAGCAACTGGCGGCATGGTATCAGCCTATCCCTGAGCCTTTAGCGCCGGTAGAAGCGCGCGCGGCGTCAATGCCTGCTGCCTCAACGCCAGTGTCGATCCCTGAGCCAACAGCGCCGGTTGCCCCGGTGGCGGCGAGCGTTCGCCATGCGGCCGTTGCTGCGGGTGCCGCTGCGACAGCCGCGGCCTCAGCGCCGCTGTTTAGCCCGGCAGAAGGCCCGCGCCCGCAGGTGAAAGAGGGCATTGGCCCGAAACTGCCGCGTCCGAATCGCGTTCGCGTGCCGACTCGCCGTGAACTGGCATCCTACGGAATTAAGCTGCCTTCGCAGCGGATGGCCGAAGAGCGCGCCGCGCGTGAAGCCGAGCGCTATCAGCATGACGATCATACCCCGCTCAGCGATGAAGAAGCCGATGCGCTCGAGCAGGATGCGCTGGCACGCCAGTTTGCTGCCTCCCAGCAACAACGCTACGGCGAAGCGCACGTCGAAGAGGATGTCGTCGCGGAAGAGGATGCTGACGCGGTCGCTGAAGCCGAGCTGGCGCGCCAGTTTGCGGCTTCGCAACAGACTCGCTATGCCAGCGAACAGCCGGAAGGCGCTCATCCGTTCTCCCTCGATGATTTCGAATTTTCGCCAATGAAAACGCTGGTGGACGATACGCCAAAAGCGCCGCTCTTTACCCCTGGCGTGATGCCGGAGCCTGCGACACCGCAGCCTCAGCAATACGCGCAGCCGCAGGCGACGCAGCATGCGCAGAGCGTCCATCAGCCTCGGTATGGGCAGCCGCAGACGCCGCAGTATGCTCAGCCGCAGCAGGCACCTCAATATGCAGCGCAGCAGCCGCAGGTTCAGCAGCCGCAGTACGTGCCGCCGCAGCCGGCAACACCGCCGCAGGAAAGCCTGATTCACCCGCTGCTGATGCGTAACGGCGACGACCGTCCTCTGCAAAAGCCGACGACACCGCTGCCGTCGCTGGATCTCTTGACCCCACCGCCGACGGAAGTCGAGCCGGTAGACACCTTTGCGCTGGAGCAGATGGCGCGCCTGGTCGAAACTCGCCTGGCGGATTACCGTATTAAGGCCGATGTAGTGAACTACTCGCCGGGCCCGGTTATCACCCGCTTCGAGCTGAACCTGGCGCCTGGCGTGAAGGCGGCACGAATTTCTAACCTGTCTCGTGACCTGGCGCGATCGCTGTCGACCGTGGCGGTGCGCGTGGTGGAAGTGATCCCTGGCAAGCCTTATGTTGGCCTGGAACTGCCGAACAAAAAGCGTCAGACCGTGTACCTGCGTGAAGTGCTGGACTGCGATAAATTCCGCGATAACCCGTCGCCGCTGACCGTGGTGCTGGGTAAAGACATCGCCGGGGAGCCGGTGGTGGCCGATCTGGCGAAAATGCCGCACCTGCTGGTGGCCGGTACGACCGGTTCCGGTAAGTCGGTCGGCGTCAACGCCATGATCCTCAGTATGCTCTATAAAGCGCAGCCGGAAGACGTGCGTTTCATCATGATCGACCCGAAAATGCTGGAGCTGTCGGTCTATGAGGGGATTCCGCACCTGCTGACGGAAGTGGTCACGGATATGAAAGACGCCGCAAACGCCCTGCGCTGGAGCGTCAATGAGATGGAACGTCGCTACAAGCTGATGTCGGCGCTGGGTGTGCGAAACCTTGCTGGTTATAACGAAAAAATTGCCGAAGCCGCTCGTATGGGGCGT
Organism: Kluyvera genomosp. 2; assembly: GCF_036759865.1. Classification (NCBI taxonomy): domain Bacteria; kingdom Pseudomonadati; phylum Pseudomonadota; class Gammaproteobacteria; order Enterobacterales; family Enterobacteriaceae; genus Kluyvera; species Kluyvera genomosp. 2. The sequence goes on along the minus strand of NZ_JAPKIA010000004.1, from coordinate 81,571 downwards.
CCGATTCCGGATCCTTACTGGAAGCCGGGTGACAGTATGGACGCCACCCATCCGGTGCTGGAAAAACTGCCGTACATCGTGGTGCTGGTTGATGAATTTGCCGACCTGATGATGACCGTCGGTAAAAAAGTGGAAGAGCTGATCGCACGTCTGGCACAGAAAGCACGTGCGGCAGGTATCCATCTCGTTCTGGCGACCCAGCGTCCGTCGGTGGATGTGATCACCGGCCTTATCAAAGCTAACATTCCGACGCGTATTGCGTTTACCGTGTCCAGTAAAATCGACTCCCGTACCATCCTCGATCAGGGCGGTGCGGAATCTCTGTTGGGGATGGGCGATATGCTATACGCCGCGCCTAACTCAAACACGCCGATTCGCGTTCACGGCGCGTTTGTTCGCGACCAGGAAGTGCATGCGGTGGTTCAGGACTGGAAAGCACGCGGTCGTCCGCAGTATATCGACGGCATCACCTCCGACAGCGAAAGCGAAGGCGGCGGCGGTGGCTTTGACGGCGGCGAGGAGTTAGATCCGCTGTTCGATCAGGCGGTCAACTTTGTTACCCAGAAACGTAAAGCGTCTATCTCTGGCGTTCAGCGCCAGTTCCGTATTGGCTACAACCGTGCGGCGCGCATTATCGAACAGATGGAAGCACAGGGGATCGTCAGCGAACAGGGGCACAACGGCAACCGTGAGGTGCTTGCGCCGCCGCCGTTCGATTGATTGCAAAGATGGGTAAATAAGTCAAAATTCAGTATTTTCTTCTGTCGCCGCTCATAATGACGTTTTAGAGTGAGTGACAGAAGCTCTCCTGGCGGGAGCATGAGGCTATTTAAGGAAATAACAATGAAAAAGATCGCGATCACGTGTGCATTACTTTCCAGCTTTGTTGTCAGCAGCGTATGGGCTGATGCCGCCGGTGACCTGAAAAGCCGTCTGGATAAAGTCAGCAGCTTCCACGCCAGCTTCACGCAAAAAGTCACCGATGGCAGCGGTAATGCGGTGCAGGATGGTCAGGGCGATCTGTGGGTGAAACGCCCGAATCTGTTCAACTGGCATATGACGCAGCCGGATGAAAGCATTCTGGTTTCTGACGGTAAAACCCTGTGGTTCTACAACCCGTTCGTCGAGCAGGCGACCGCGACCTGGCTGAAAGACGCTACCGGCAATACGCCGTTTATGCTGATTGCCCGTAACCAGGCCAGCGACTGGCAGCAATATAACATTCAGCAAAATGGCGATGATTTTGTGTTAACGCCGCGCGGCAACAACGGTAACCTGAAGAAATTCACCATCAACGTTGGCCGCGATGGCACCATCCATCAGTTCAGCGCCATCGAGCAGGACGATCAGCGTAGCAGTTATCAGCTGAAATCGCAGCAGAACGGCTCGGTGGATGCCTCCAAATTCACCTTTACGCCGCCGCAGGGCGTGACGGTGGACGATCAGCGTAAGTAAGAGGTCGGCGTGAGCAACCTGTCGCTCGATTTTTCAGAGAATACGTTTCAACCTCTGGCCGCGCGTATGCGGCCAGAGAACTTAGCGCAGTACATCGGCCAGCAGCACCTGCTGGCTGCCGGTAAGCCGCTGCCGCGAGCCATTGAGGCGGGGCATCTGCACTCGATGATCCTCTGGGGGCCGCCTGGCACCGGCAAAACCACGCTGGCGGAAGTGATTGCTCGCTACGCTAATGCCGACGTCGAGCGAATTTCTGCCGTTACCTCCGGGGTGAAAGAGATCCGTGAAGCGATTGAACGCGCGCGGCAGAACCGCAATGCCGGGCGTCGCACTATTCTGTTCGTTGACGAAGTTCACCGCTTCAATAAAAGCCAGCAGGATGCGTTTCTGCCGCATATTGAGGACGGCACCATCACCTTCATTGGTGCAACCACGGAAAACCCCTCGTTTGAACTGAACTCGGCGCTGCTTTCCCGGGCGCGCGTTTATCTGCTGAAATCGCTCACCACCGAGGATATTGAGCAAGTGCTCACTCAGGCGATGGAAGACAAGGCGCGCGGCTACGGCGGGCAGGATATTGTCCTGCCGGACGAAACCCGGCGGGCGATTGCGGAGCTGGTTAACGGTGATGCGCGTAGAGCGCTGAATACGCTGGAAATGATGGCCGATATGGCCGAGCTTGACGAGGCGGGTAAGCGCGTACTCCAGCCGCAGCTACTGACCGAAATTGCTGGCGAACGCAGCGCCCGTTTTGATAACAAAGGCGACCGTTTCTACGATCTGATTTCCGCGCTGCACAAGTCGGTGCGCGGCAGCGCGCCGGATGCGGCGCTGTATTGGTATGCGCGCATTATCAGCGCCGGAGGCGATCCGCTGTACGTTGCGCGCCGCTGCCTGGCGATTGCTTCCGAAGATGTCGGCAACGCCGATCCGCGCGCGATGCAGGTTGCGATTTCAGCCTGGGACTGCTTCACCCGCGTTGGCCCGGCCGAAGGCGAAAGAGCCATTGCGCAGGCCATTGTTTACCTTGCCTGTGCGCCGAAAAGCAACGCCGTGTACACCGCGTTTAAAGCAGCGATGGCCGATGCGCGTGAACGCCCGGATTACGACGTACCGGTGCATCTGCGCAATGCGCCGACCAAACTGATGAAAGAGATGGGCTACGGGCAAGAGTATCGCTACGCCCACGATGAACCGAACGCCTACGCCGCCGGTGAAGAGTATTTCCCCAGCGAAATGGCGCAAACTCGCTACTATCACCCGACCAATCGGGGTCTTGAAGGCAAGATTGGCGAAAAGCTCGCCTGGCTCGCTGAACAGGATCAAAATAGCCGCACAAAACGCTACCGCTAGCGCAGGCGTTGCGGTAATGTTGTCAACGTACCTCTGCGACCGCGGGCTGTGGTCGCATACTCCACTTTCAATTCGATAAGCATAGGATAAGCATGCTCGATCCCAATCTGCTGCGTACAGAGCCAGACGCAGTCGCAGAAAAACTGGCACGCCGGGGCTTTAAGCTGGATGTAGATAAACTTCGCGCTCTCGAAGAGCGTCGTAAAGTGCTGCAGGTAGAAACTGAAAATCTGCAGGCAGAGCGTAACTCGCGATCGAAATCCATCGGCCAGGCGAAAGCACGCGGGGAAGATATTGAGCCTTTACGCCTGGAAGTGAACAAGCTCGGCGAACAGCTGGATGCCGCGAAATCCGAACTGGACGTTCTGCTGGCAGAGATTCGCGATATCGCGCTGACCATCCCGAATATCCCGCACGACGACGCACCGATCGGTCGAGACGAAAACGACAACGTTGAAGTCTCCCGTTGGGGCACGCCGCGTGAATTCGATTTCGAGATCCGCGATCATGTGACGCTGGGTGAAATGCACAGCGGCCTCGACTTTGCTGCCGCCGTTAAGCTGACCGGTTCACGTTTCGTCGTGATGAAAGGCCAGATCGCCCGTATGCACCGCGCGCTGTCGCAGTTCATGCTGGATCTGCACACCGAACAGCATGGCTATAGCGAAAACTATGTGCCTTACCTGGTCAACCAGGACACCCTGTACGGTACCGGGCAACTGCCGAAATTTGCCGGTGACCTGTTCCATACTCGTCCGCTGGAAGAAGAAGCTGACAGCAGCAACTATGCGCTGATCCCAACGGCGGAAGTGCCGCTGACTAACCTCGTTCGCGATGAAATCATCGACGAAGACGATCTGCCGATCAAAATGACCGCACACACGCCGTGCTTCCGCTCTGAAGCGGGTTCCTACGGTCGTGACACGCGTGGTCTGATCCGTATGCACCAGTTCGACAAAGTTGAAATGGTACAGATCGTTCGTCCGGAAGATTCTATGGCGGCGCTGGAAGAAATGACCGGTCACGCAGAAAAAGTCCTGCAGCTGCTGGGTCTGCCATACCGTAAAATCATCCTGTGTACCGGTGACATGGGCTTCGGTGCCTGCAAAACCTATGACCTCGAAGTCTGGGTTCCGGCGCAGAATACCTACCGCGAGATTTCCTCTTGCTCTAACGTCTGGGATTTCCAGGCGCGCCGCATGCAGGCTCGCTGCCGCAGCAAGTCCGATAAGAAAACCCGTCTGGTCCATACCCTCAACGGTTCTGGGCTGGCGGTAGGGCGTACGCTGGTTGCCGTGCTGGAAAACTACCAGCAGGCTGATGGCCGCATTGAAGTACCAGAGGTGCTGCGTCCATATATGAACGGTCTGGAATTTATCGGTTAATCCTCGACTGTTTCACAAAAAAAGCGCCGCAAGGCGCTTTTTTTATATCCCTATTGATACCGAACAATACCTCTCCTGGTAGAACGTTTAATACTCCCTTCGAACTAGCAATAGCATAAAACACTATAATAATAGCAATTCGCTATATAAGAATCTATATAGCGAAACTTTCAATGTCAGCAACGAAGTGAGTATCCATGAAAACTGAAACCCCCGATGCTTTACTGGCAGCCGAGGTCAGCCGTCGTGGTTTAATGAAAACCACGGCCATTAGCGGCCTGGCGATGGCCAGCGGTGCTTTTACGCTCCCGTTTAGCCGTATCGTTAATGCTGCCGAAGCGCTGGACCCGGCAACGGCAGCGGAACGCGTCACCTGGAGTGCGTGCACGGTAAACTGTGGAAGCCGCTGCCCGCTGCGCATGCATGTTGTCGATGGCGAGATTAAGTACGTAGAAACCGATAATACCGGCGATGATAACTACGACGGGCTGCACCAGGTTCGTGCCTGCCTGCGCGGGCGTTCAATGCGTCGCCGCGTCTACAACCCGGATCGCCTGAAATACCCAATGAAGCGGGTAGGCAAACGTGGTGAAGGTAAATTCGAGCGTATTAGCTGGGAAGAAGCCTTCGATACTATTGCCGATAATATGAAACGCCTGATCAAAGATTACGGCAATGAATCGATTTATCTCAACTATGGCACCGGTACCCTGGGAGGAACGTTAACCCGCTCCTGGCCGCCGGGCAAAACGCTGATTGCGCGCCTGATGAACTGCTGCGGCGGATATCTGAACCATTACGGCGACTACTCCTCTGCGCAGATTGCTGCGGGCCTGAACTATACCTACGGCGGCTGGGCTGACGGCAACAGCCCGTCCGATATCGAAAACAGCCAACTGGTGGTGCTGTTTGGTAACAACCCTGGCGAAACGCGCATGAGCGGCGGCGGGGTGACTTACTATCTGGAGCAGGCGCGGCAGAAATCGAATGCGCGCATGATCATTGTCGATCCGCGCTATACCGATACCGGGGCAGGCCGCGAAGATGAATGGATCCCGATTCGTCCGGGTACCGATGCGGCGCTGGTTTCCGCGCTGGCGTGGGTGATGATCACCGAAAATCTGGTCGATCAGCCGTTCCTCGATAAATACTGCGTGGGTTACGACGAAAAAACGCTGCCGGAAGGCGCGCCGGCCAATGGCCACTACAAGGCTTATATTCTGGGTCGGGGTAGTGATGGCACGGCAAAAACGCCGGAATGGGCATCGACGATTACCGGTATTCCGGCCGAGCGCATTGTCAAACTAGCGCGTGAAATCGCCACCGCAAAGCCCGCTTATATCTCTCAGGGATGGGGGCCGCAGCGTCACGCGAACGGCGAAATCGTGACCCGTGCCATTTCTATGCTGTCCATTCTGACCGGCAACGTGGGTATTCACGGCGGTAACAGCGGGGCGCGTGAAGGCTCCTATGAAGTGCCGTTTGAGCGTATGCCAACGCTGGAAAACCCCGTTCAAACCAGCATCTCCATGTTCATGTGGACTGATGCGATCGTTCGCGGCCCGGAAATGACGGCCCTGCGTGACGGCGTGCGTGGCAAAGATAAGCTGGACGTACCGATCAAAATGATCTGGAACTATGCCGGTAACTGCCTGATTAACCAGCACTCTGAGATAAACCGCACCCATGAAATCCTGCAGGATGACAAGAAGTGCGAAATGATAGTGGTCATCGACTGCCACATGACCTCGTCGGCGAAGTATGCCGATATCCTGCTGCCGGACTGCACGGCATCCGAACAGATGGACTTCGCGCTGGATGCATCCTGCGGCAACATGTCTTACGTCATCTTCACCGATCAGGTGATTAAGCCGCGCTTCGAGTGTAAGACGATTTACGACATGACGACCGAGCTGGCTAAACGCATGGGCGTTGAGCAGCAGTTTACCGAAGGGCGCACGCAGGAAGGATGGATGCGTCATCTGCACGAACTTTCCCGCCAGGCAGTGCCTGAGCTGCCGGACTTCGATACGTTCCGCAAGCAGGGCATCTTCAAGCAGCGCGATCCGGAAGGGCATCACGTGGCGTATAAAGCGTTCCGTGAAGACCCACAGGCCAATCCGCTAACTACGCCGTCGGGCAAAATTGAGATCTACTCGCAGGAGCTGGCGAAAATCGCTGCCACCTGGGAACTGGCGGAAGGTGATGTTATCGATCCGTTACCGATCTACACACCGGGCTTTGAAAACTACAACGATCCGCTAGCTGAGAAGTATCCGCTGCAGATGACCGGCTTCCACTATAAAGCACGCGTTCACTCCACCTATGGCAACGTTGACGTGCTGAAGGCGGCCTGCCGTCAGGAAATGTGGATTAATCCGCTGGATGCGAAAAAACGCGGCATCGCCAACGGCGATCGCGTGCGCATCTTTAACGATCGTGGGGAAGTGCATATTGAAGCTAAGGTCACACCGCGCATGATGCCGGGTATCGTGGCGCTGGGCGAGGGGGCATGGTATGACCCGGATGCCAAGCGTATTGACCAGGCGGGCAGCATTAACGTGCTGACCACGCAGCGCCCGTCGCCGCTGGCGAAAGGCAATCCATCGCACACGAACCTTGTTCAGGTCGAGAAGGTGTAAGGAGTAACCGATGACCACCCAATATGGCTTTTTTATTGATTCGGCACGCTGCACCGGCTGTAAAACCTGTGAACTGGCGTGTAAAGATTACAAAGACTTAACCCCGGACGTCAGCTTCCGCCGTATTTATGAATACGCCGGCGGCGACTGGCAGGAAGATAACGGCGTCTGGCATCAGAACGTCTTTGCCTATTACCTGTCCATCGCCTGCAACCACTGTGAAGATCCGGCCTGTACTAAAGTGTGTCCGAGCGGCGCGATGCATAAACGAGAAGACGGCTTTGTGGTCGTTGACGAAGACGTCTGCATCGGCTGTCGCTACTGCCATATGGCCTGCCCGTACGGTGCCCCACAGTACAATGCGGCAAAAGGCCACATGACCAAGTGCGACGGCTGCCACGAACGCGTGGCGGAAGGCAAAAAACCGATCTGCGTCGAGTCCTGCCCGCTGCGCGCGCTGGACTTCGGGCCGATTGAAGAGCTTCGCCAGAAGCACGGGCAGCTGGCGGCCGTTGCGCCGCTGCCGTCGGCGCACTTTACCAAGCCGAGCATTGTGATTAAACCTAACGCCAATGCACGTCCGTGCGGCGATACCACTGGCTACCTGGCCAACCCGAAGGAGGTGTGAGATGGGAAGTGGATGGCATGAATGGCCGCTGATGATCTTCACGGTCTTTGGGCAGTGCGTTGCCGGCGGATTTATCGTCCTGGCGCTGGCGCTGATGAAAGGGCAGCTGGCGCGCGAGCAGCAGCAGCGCGTGGTGCTGAGTATGTTCGCTTTGTGGGTGCTGATGGGCATTGGTTTTATCGCCTCGACGCTGCACCTCGGCTCGCCGATGCGCGCATTTAACTCGCTTAACCGCGTGGGGGCCTCGTCGTTGAGCAACGAGATTGCCAGCGGCGCGATTTTCTTCGCCGTGGGGGGCATTGGCTGGCTGCTGGCCGTCACCAATAAGCTCTCCTGCGCGCTGCGTAGCGTCTGGCTGGTGGTGACGATGGTGCTGGGTGTGGTCTTCGTGTGGATGATGGTGCGCGTGTATAACACCATCGATACCGTACCGACCTGGTATAGCATCTGGACGCCGCTGAGCTTCTTCCTGACGCTGTTTATCGGCGGTCCGCTGCTCGGCTATCTGCTGCTGCGCTGGGCGGGTGTCGAAGGCTGGGCGCTGCGTCTGCTGCCGGTGGTGAGCCTGGCTGCGCTGGGCGTTAGCGCGGTTGTTTCGCTGATGCAGGGCGTTGAGCTGGCTTCAATCCATAGCTCAATCCAGCAGGCTTCCGCACTGGTCCCGAACTACGGCTCCCTGATGGCGTGGCGCGTTGCGGCCATTGCGCTGGCGCTGGTGTGCTGGGTGGTGCCGCAACTTAAGGGCTACCAGCCGGCGCTGCCGCTGTTGAGTCTGGCATTTGTGCTGGTGCTGGTCGGTGAACTGATCGGCCGTGGCGTCTTCTACGGTCTGCATATGACCGTCGGGATGGCGGTCGCCAGCTAAATAAAACGTGCCGGGGCTGCCTCGCCCTGGCACTTTTTGTTCATGAATTTTTTCAACTGAACCCTTTCCATTTATTCCTTTCATTTTCAGTAAAAACAATCAGATAGATTTGATGAATGTCGTTATGCCGCTGCGCTGAATAAGAAACATCAATCGTGGTGCCAGAAAGCCGCTTCCGACACAAATCAGGTGGATTGACAATGTTTTTAGCAGTGGCATGATGCGCTCGAAATCTGTCTATCCTCACGGTTTTTAGCCCATGTCCACCTATACCCGCCCAGTGCTGTTATTGCTCTGTGGCCTTTTGTTATTGACGCTGGCGATCGCGGTACTCAACACGCTCGTCCCGCTCTGGCTCGCCCATGAAAATCTGCCAACCTGGCAGGTTGGGATGGTTGGTTCATCCTATTTCACCGGTAACCTGGTGGGTACGATGCTGACCGGGCGTCTGATTAAGTGTCTTGGCTTTAACTTCAGCTACTATATTGCGTCGCTTATCTTCGCCTCGGGCTGCGTGGGGCTGGGCTTTATGGTGGGCTTCTGGAGCTGGATGTTCTGGCGTTTTATCGCCGGCGTCGGCTGCGCCATGATTTGGGTGGTGGTGGAAAGCGCGCTGATGTGCAGCGGTACTTCGCGCAATCGCGGGCGTCTGCTGGCGGCCTACATGATGATGTATTACATCGGTACCGTGCTCGGCCAGCTTATCGTGAGTAAACTACCGACCGATTTGCCGACCATTCTGCCGCTGATGACCGGCGTTATCCTGGCCGGTATTCTGCCGCTGCTGTTTACCCGTATCCTGAACCAGAAAGATGAACAGCAGGACGCCAACGCGCGCGTCTGGCCAATGTTCAAGCTGCGTCAGGCGCGACTAGGGGTGAATGGCTGTATTATTTCCGGCATCGTGCTGGGCTCGCTGTACGGGCTGATGCCGCTGTATTTAAACCATCGTGGCGTCAGCGATTCCGGTATCGGTTTTTGGATGGCGGTGATGGTCAGCGCCGGTATTTTGGGTCAATGGCCAATAGGCCGTCTGGCGGATCGCTTTGGTCGTTTGCTGGTACTGCGCGTGCAGGTATTTGTGGTGATTGTCGGCTGTTTGGGGATGCTAAGCCAGGCAATGATGGCACCGGCGCTGTTTATCCTTGGTGCCGCCGGTTTTACGCTCTATCCGGTGGCGATGGCCTGGGCCTGTGAGAAGGTCGAGCACCACCAGTTGGTGTCAATGAATCAGGCGCTGCTGCTAAGCTACACCATAGGCAGCCTGGTAGGGCCTACGCTGACCGCCATGCTGATGCAAAGCTACTCAGATAACCTGCTGTTTATCATGATTGCCGGGGTGTCGTTCGTCTACCTGATGATGCTGCTGCGCAAAGCCGGGCATCATCCAACCCCGGTTGCCCACGCCTGATGCGCTGGCGCGAGCGCGCCTCTTGATTTTTTCGTCGCCTGTCGTGCCGAGACAGACAACAAAAAACCCGACTTAGCGTCGGGTTTTTCGTCATCAGCATTGTCAGGCCAGGTATAGCTACTGGCCAGAAGGGATCAGTACATCACCTTGTGACCGTACTGCTCGAGAATGCCTTTTACGCGTTCCATGGTCTCTTTCTTCGGCGGCTTCACCCCGTCGAGCTTGTACTCTTCGCCCATGGCTACCCATTTGTGTTTGCCCAGCTCGTGGTACGGCAGCAGTTCGATTTTCTCGACGTTGCCCATATCGCGGGTGAACTCGCCCAGGCGGTGCGCGGAGTCATCGTCATCTGACCAGCCCGGGACCACCACATAGCGGATCCAGACCTTCACGTCTTTCTTCGACAGGTACTGCGCAAACTCGAGCGTGCGGTGGTTAGATACGCCAACCAGATTCTGATGGATATCGTCGTTCATCTGCTTGAGGTCGAGCATCACCAGGTCGGTGACTTCCAGCAGCTCATCAATGACCGGGTCGTAACGACGCACAAAGCCGTTGGTGTCCAGACAGGTATGAATACCTTCTTTCTTGCACGCTCGGAACCAGTCGCGCACGAACTCAGCCTGTAAAATGGCTTCGCCGCCGGATGCGGTGACGCCGCCGCCGGACGCGTTCATAAAGTGGCGATAGGTCACCACTTCTTTCATTAGTTCTTCAACGGTGACTTCTTTGCCACCGTGGGTATCCCATGTATCGCGGTTATGGCAGTACAGGCAGCGCATCAGGCAGCCCTGGAAGAAGGTAATAAAACGGATGCCTGGGCCATCGACGGTGCCACAGGATTCAAAGGAGTGAATGCGACCAGTTACAGACATTGCAGTATTATCTCCAGTTCTTCCCCGCGTCCGGCAGGGTGACGATCATTATTTCAGGCCGTCTTGAGTTTATTTTGCTTGTTAACCTGATTATAGAAGTTAGCAGGCAAAATAGGCTCGGAGAGAGTAGGGCAGTTATAAGAAAGGCCCCACTGACGTGGAGCCTTTATTGTACGCTTTTTAAATCGCGATTTCAGTCAAATCCATTACATGGACTGAGTGAAGGTACGGGTAATAACGTCCTGCTGCTGTTCTTTAGTCAGGGAGTTAAAACGTACTGCGTAGCCAGATACGCGGATGGTCAGCTGCGGATATTTTTCCGGGTTTTCCATCGCGTCGAGCAGCATTTCGCGGTTCATTACGTTAACGTTCAGGTGTTGACCGCCTTCGATAGACGCTTCGTGGTGGAAGTAACCGTCCATCAGACCAGCCAGGTTGGTTTTACGAACGTCGTCGTCTTTACCCAGTGCGTTCGGAACGATAGAGAAGGTGTAAGAGATACCATCTTTAGCGTAAGCAAACGGCAGTTTAGCAACGGAAGTCAGAGAGGCAACAGCACCTTTCTGGTCACGACCGTGCATTGGGTTAGCACCTGGGCCGAATGGCGCGCCAGCGCGACGACCGTCTGGGGTGTTACCGGTTTTCTTACCATAAACCACGTTAGAGGTGATGGTCAGAACAGACTGAGTCGGGATAGCGTTACGGTAAGTCGTCAGTTTCTGAATTTTCTTCATGAAACGTTCAACCAGGTCAACCGCCATGTCATCGACGCGAGCGTCGTTGTTACCAAACTGCGGGTATTCGCCTTCGATTTCGAAGTCAACAGCCAGACCGTTTTCATCACGAATCGGTTTAACTTTCGCATATTTGATTGCAGACAGGGAGTCAGCAGCAACGGACAGACCAGCGATACCGCAAGCCATAGTACGGATAACGTCGCGGTCATGCAGCGCCATCAGAGAAGCTTCGTAGCTGTATTTGTCGTGCATGTAGTGGATGACGTTCAGCGCGGTGACGTACTGTTTAGCCAGCCAATCCATAAAGTGGTCCATACGATCCATAACTTCGTCGTAGTTCAGAACGTCGCCTTTCATTGGCTCAGTTTTAGGACCAACCTGCATTTTCAGTTTTTCATCAACGCCGCCGTTGATTGCGTACAGCATGGTTTTCGCCAGGTTTGCACGCGCACCGAAGAACTGCATTTGTTTACCAACGATCATCGGGCTTACGCAGCAAGCGATAGCGTAGTCATCGTTGTTGAAGTCCGGACGCATCAGGTCATCGTTCTCATACTGCAGAGAAGAGGTATCGATGGACACTTTTGCGGCGAATTTTTTGAACGCCAGCGGCAGTTTTTCAGACCACAGGATAGTGATGTTCGGTTCCGGAGACGGGCCCATGGTGTACAGGGTGTTCAGGAAACGGAAGCTGTTTTTGGTGACCAGAGTACGGCCATCAACGCCCATACCACCGACGGATTCAGTTGCCCAAATCGGGTCACCGGAGAACAGTTCATCATACTCAGGGGTACGCAGGAAGCGAACCATACGCAGTTTCATGACCAGGTGGTCAATCATTTCCTGAGCTTCTTGTTCAGTGATTTTGCCTGCTTTCAGGTCACGTTCGATGTAGATATCCAGGAAGCTGGAGGTACGACCGAAGGACATTGCAGCGCCGTTCTGGGATTTAACAGCGGCCAGGTAGCCGAAGTAAGTCCACTGAATAGCTTCCTGAGCGTTGGTAGCCGGACCAGAGATGTCGTAGCCGTATTTAGCAGCCATCTCTTTGATCTGACCCAGCGCACGGTGCTGTTCGGAGATTTCTTCACGCAGACGGATAGTCGCTTCCAGGTTTACACCGTTTTCCAGGTCAGACTGGAGAGAGGTGAACTGAGCGAATTTGTCTTTCATCAGGTAGTCGATACCGTATACGGCGATACGACGGTAGTCACCGATGATACGACCACGGCCGTAGGCGTCTGGCAGACCGGTCAGAACACCGGATTTACGGCAGCGCAGGATGTCCGGAGTATAAACGTCGAACACGCCCTGGTTGTGCGTTTTACGGTATTCGGTGAAGATTTTTTTGATCATCGGGTCCAGTTCGCGGTTATACGCTTTGCAGGAACCTTCGATCATTTTGATGCCACCGAACGGGATAAGAGCACGTTTCAGCGGAGCTTCAGTTTGCAGACCAACAATTTTTTCCAGCGCTTTGTTGATGTAACCAGCGTCGTGGGAAGTAATGGTGGAAGCAACGGCGGTGTCAAAGTCAACTGGCGCGTGAGTGCGGTTTTCCAGTTTAACGCCTTCCATAACGTTGTCCCACAGAGCTGTGGTCGCGTCAGTAGCACCAGCCAGGAAGGACTCGTCACCCTCATACGGAGTGTAGTTTTTCTGGATGAAGTCACGTACGTTTACTTCATTCTGCCAGTCACCTTTCGCAAAACCTTCCCAGGCTGTGGCTAACTTTTCATTAAGTTCGGACATGTAACACCTACCTTCTTAAGTGGACTTTTTATTTACTGCCTGGAGCAACCATCAGTTAATGACGGTCACCGCCACGCAGGTAAATGACCCAGTATGTCAACCCAACCAATAAACCGCCGCCGATGATGTTCCCGATGGTTACCGGAATCAGGTTATCGGTGATGAAATTCATCACGGTCAGGTGAGAAAAACTTTCCGGAGTTGAACCGATTGCGGTCCAGAATTCCGGGCTAGCAAAGTGACGTATTACGATACCCATCGGAATCATAAACATGTTTGCAATGCTGTGCTCAAAGCCGCTGGCGACGAACATGGCAACCGGTAAAACCATAATCATGGCTTTGTCCATCAGGCTGCGGCCAGAGTAGCTCATCCAGACTGCCAGGCAGACCATCAGGTTCGCCAGGATGCCGAGAGCGACGGCTTCAATGAATGTGTGGTGCATTTTGTGGTCAGCAGTTTGCAGGACGTTTAGCCCCCATCCGCCGTTGGCCGTCATGTATTCGCCGGACAGCCACATCAACAGCACGAAGAGCAGCGCGCCGATCAGGTTACCAACATAGACGTTGAGCCAGTTTTTTGCCAGTTGACCCCAGGTAATTCGCCCGCTGGCTTTCGCTACAACGATAAGCACGGTCGAGGTAAAGAGGTCAGCGCCACAAATAACGCAAAGGATTAAGCCTAGTGAGAAGCAGATACCGCCAATCAGCTTCGCGATGCCAAATGGCATACCCGCGGTGCCCGTCGTTGCGGTAATGTAAAAAACAAAAGCAATCGAGATAAAGACGCCCGCAGTAATCGCCAGATAAAAGGTTTTCAGCGGATGCTTGGTTGCTTTATAGACGCCTGCTTCTTCGGCAACTTTGGCCATCGCAGCAGGAAGGAGTAGATCAAAAGGGTTGTCAGCTTTCACACTAACTCTCTCTTTTTATTTAATCGGCGACGAGATACTAACAAAGCATTATAGATGAGAATTTGATATAGATCATATCTCACCTGGCTTATAGGCCTGAATAACGAATGGTTTTTCAACAATCCTTTGCTAACAATATGAATATTAAGATAAAAATAAATTTTAAGATTTACAAAATCAGTTGAATTTTTTCTTTATCCTTCATTTTATTGGTTAATTAAAATGGAGTAATGATCGGTAAAATTAACAATAAAAGTAAGCTACCAATTATAGTGTTTACTTATATTTAACTTTATTTTCACATGCCCGTGAAGCGAAGCGTTGAAATATAAAAAAGGGGCCAACAAGTGGCCCCGTAATATAGCGTAGGTCTGGCATTAAGCCTACTTTTTCTATGGTGAAGAAATTACTTCGCCCAGAAAGCCGCTTTCGCGCGCTGCAGTTTTTCGTAGGCCTCTAACAGCGACTGATGCGCCGGGAAGGCTTCCAGCGTGCCGTCCGCTGGCTGCAGGCCGTAGAAGGCCTCTTCGCCGCTCAGCGCCGCGCTGGCCGCTTCGACGGCGTCTGCGCCGTACATGCGGACAAACGCGTTCAGATACTGCAACGGTTCACGCTCTTCTTCCTGAGAAAGCAGCAGCAGCGTTTGCAGACAGCGGTAGTAGTTGGCGCGCTCGGCGCTGAACACGGACGCGTTAAACTCCATGGTCCATTCGGTCCAGATTAACGCCTGCTCAAGGTCGCCGCCGGCTAATGCCAGCATTGCTTTCAGTTCGCCAACGCGCAGGGTGTACCAGCCGTTGTTCGGGCCGGTCGCCAGACCCAGCAGCTCGCGCACGCGAGTAAAGTCGTCGAGGCCTTCGTCGTCAATCTGCTCGATAAGATTCAGGTACTCTTCTTTTTCCCACTCGCTGCCCGGCAGGGAAAGAATGGTTTCGCGCAGGTGGCTGCCCATATTGTTATTCGCCAGCCACAGATCTTCCGCTGGATAGATATCAGACATGCCGGGCACGATGATACGACAGGCGTAAACGCCCAGATGTTCGTAATCGGCGATGTACACTTCTTTATCTTCTTCTTTGAAGATAGCCATCAGAGTTGCGAACTCTTCTTCGGTGGTGCCGGAGAAGTTCCAGTCTGCAAACGGATAGTCTGCATCCTGTTTGAACATATCCCAGGAGATAAGACCGCTGGAATCGATAAAGTGGGTTTCGAGGTTGGTGTGCTCGGCCACTTCTTCATCGTCAAAGGTCGGCGGCGTGAACACATCAAGATCTTTAAGACCGCGACCCTGCAGCAGTTCGGTTACCGTACGCTCCAGCGCAACACCGAAGTCCGGATGTGCACCGAAGGAAGCAAAGCAGGTGCCGTTCGCCGGGTTGAACAGCACCACGCAGATAACCGGGTATTTGCCGCCCAGTGAACCGTCGTAGGCAAAGATAGGGAAACCTTCCGCTTCCAGCGTTTTGATGGATTCCACTACGCCAGGATAGCGTGCCAGCACCTCGGCCGGGATTTCCGGCAGGCTGATGCTTTCGGCAATAATGCGGTTCTTCACGTGACGTTCGAACACTTCCGACAGCCCCTGTACGCGGGCTTCGTTACGGGTATTGCCCGCAGACATGCCGTTGGAAACGTACAGGTTCGCGACGATGTTCATCGGAATGTAGATGGTTTCGCCGTCGGACTGACGGGTAAACGGCAGCCCGCACACGCCGCGATCGTCGTTGCCGGACTGCAGATCGACCAGCATGCTGGCGGTCAGCTGATCGTCAGGATCGTAGAATGCGCGCAGGCGCGCGTCGAGCAGACCTTCCGGCACTTCGTCGTCGTCGGTCAGCGGGAACCATTTCTCATTCGGGTAGTGAACGAACGGGCCGTTGGCGATTTTGTCACCCAGCCAGAAGTCAGCGAAGAAATAGTTGGTCGACAGACGCTCGAAGTATTCACCCAGCGCGGATGCCAGCGCCGCTTTTTTGGTCGCGCCTTTACCGTTGGTAAAGCACAGCGAGCAGGCTTTATCACGGATATGTACCGACCAGACGTTAGGAACCGGGTTCAACCAGGAAGCTTCTTCAATATCGAAGCCTAGGTCGAGCAGCTTTTGCTGGAAGCGAGCGATGGAATCTTCCAGTGCGGCATCTTTGCCGGGGATATAGGTTTGCGTCATAGCAATCTCTTTTGTCGTACGGAAAGCGCGCAATGATACGGGTTTTGCGTGACGGGTGCTATCTTCGGCGAAAATAAAAGAGACGGCTATGCTTACAGGCAATAACCGACTGTTACGGCGCAGAAAAAATGAAAGCGTTTGATCTTCAGAGAATGGCATTTGACAACGTTCCGCCAGAATTTTTAGGCGAGGTGGCGCTGAGATGCGTGTTTACCTTCGCGCTGGTGTTTCTGTTTCTCAAAATGACCGGACGTCGCGGCGTGCGGCAGATGTCGCTGTTTGAAGTGCTGATTATCCTCACGCTGGGATCGGCGGCGGGCGATGTTGCTTTCTATGATGATGTCCCGCTGGTGCCGGTTTTTGTGGTTTTCATTTCGCTGGCGCTGCTGTATCGGCTGGTGATGTGGTTGATGGCGAAAAGTGAAAAGTTACAGGGCTTACTGGAAGGTAAAGCGATCGTCATCGTTAAAGAAGGGCAACTGGCCTGGGAAAACGTGCGCGCGGCAAATCTGACGGAGCTGGATTTTTTTATGGAACTGCGGTTGAACAGCGTGGAGCAGCTTGGGCAGGTCCGGCTGGCGATTATGGAAACCGACGGTCAGATTAGCGTGTTTTATTATGCTGACGAGCAGGTGAAGCCGGGGTTATGCATTTTGCCCGACAGCCTCACTCAGCGTTTTAAGGCAGTTCCTGCGCCAGGTGAGTACGCGTGTGTGCGCTGTAGCTACGTCGTTAGCATGCGGGCGGGGGAGCGACAATTATGTCCGCGCTGTGCAAATCCGGCCTGGACGAAGGTGAGCCGCGCGAAACGGATTGCCTGATAGCCATTTTGTCGGTTTTCACACGGCAAGACGGTAGAATCTATTGTGTGACGGAGGGCGCATTTCGCTGACGAAAGGTTTTAGACATTGCGGCGCGTGTCACTGAATGATAAAACCAATAGCCACAGGAATAACTTATGCCCACGCGTTGATGACGCGCGAGGCATGCGGTCAGACAACATTGCAATGTGGTGAGGGTTATGGCTCAGGTCTTTAATTTCAGTTCAGGTCCGGCGATGCTTCCGGCAGATGTCCTTAAACTGGCGCAGAAGGAACTCTGCGACTGGAACGGATTAGGCACGTCGGTAATGGAAGTTAGCCACCGTGGTAAAGAGTTTATCCACGTGGCGGAGGAAGCAGAAAAAGATTTTCGTGACCTGCTTAACATCCCATCCAACTACAAAGTGCTGTTTTGCCACGGCGGCGGGCGCGGTCAGTTTGCCGGCGTACCGCTGAACATCCTCGGTGATAAAACCACCGCTGACTACGTTGACGCCGGCTACTGGGCAGCGAGCGCGGTGAAAGAAGCTAAAAAATACTGCACGCCAAACGTGATTGACGCGAAGATTACCGTCGACGGTCAGCGCGCGGTAAAACCCATGCGCGACTGGCAGCTTTCCGATAACGCGGCGTATTTGCACTATTGCCCGAACGAAACTATCGACGGTATTGCTATTGATGAGACGCCTGACTTTGGCAACGAGGTTGTTGTTGCCGCTGACTTCTCCTCAACCATTCTGTCCCGCCCGATCGACGTGAGCCGCTTTGGCGTTATCTACGCCGGTGCGCAGAAAAACATTGGTCCTGCCGGCTTAACGCTGGTTATCGTGCGCGAAGACCTGCTGGGTAAAGCACATGTTGCCTGCCCATCTATCCTTGATTACAGCGTGCTCAACGACAACGACTCCATGTTCAACACCCCGCCGACCTTTGCCTGGTATCTGTCCGGTCTGGTCTTCAAATGGCTGAAAGAGCAGGGTGGCCTGGCCGTAATGGATCGTATTAATCAGCAGAAGGCCGATCTTCTGTATAGCACCATCGATAGCAGCGATTTCTACCGTAACGATGTGGCGAGCGCCAACCGTTCCCGTATGAACGTTCCGTTCCAGCTGGCAGACAGCGCGCTGGACAAAGTCTTCCTGGATGAATCGTTTGCCGCCGGTCTGCACGCGCTGAAAGGCCACCGCGTAGTCGGCGGGATGCGCGCCTCCATCTATAACGCCATGCCGCTGGCGGGCGTACAGGCGCTGACGGAATTTATGCAGGACTTCGAGCGTCGTCACGGCTAATCGATTTTTGACCTATCCTCCCCATGGCCGCGTCATGGGGTTTTTTCTTTTGTTTTTTGAGAGTTGAGTTTCATGGAATCCCTGACGTTACAACCTATCGCGCGCGTAGACGGCACGATTAATCTGCCTGGTTCTAAAAGCGTGTCGAACCGTGCGCTGCTGCTGGCGGCGCTGGCAAGCGGCACCACCATCCTGACTAATCTGCTGGACAGCGATGATGTTCGCCACATGCTGAACGCGTTGAAAGCGCTGGGAATTCACTACACCCTGTCTGACGATCGCACGCGCTGTGAAGTCACCGGCAACGCGGGCCCGCTGCAGGGCTCTGGCGAACTGGAACTGTTCCTCGGCAACGCGGGCACCGCTATGCGCCCACTGGCCGCCGCGCTGTGCCTGGGGGCAAATGATATTGTCTTGACCGGTGAGCCGCGCATGAAAGAACGCCCAATCGGCCACCTGGTGGATGCCCTGCGTCAGGGCGGCGCGCAGATTACCTATTTAGAGCAGGAAAATTATCCACCGCTGCGCCTGAATGGTGGGTTTATCGGCGGTAGCGTTGAAGTAGACGGTAGCGTCTCCAGCCAGTTCCTGACCGCGCTGCTGATGACGGCGCCGCTGGCACCGCAGGACACAGTCATTACCATCAAGGGCGATCTGGTGTCCAAGCCGTATATCGACATCACGCTGCATTTGATGAAAACTTTCGGTGTTGAAGTTGAAAACCAGAACTATCAGCGTTTTGTTGTGCGTGGTAACCAGCAGTATGTCTCGCCGGGCCAGTATCTGGTTGAAGGCGATGCGTCATCGGCTTCCTACTTCCTGGCCGCTGGCGCGATTAAAGGCGGCACCGTGAAGGTGACCGGCATTGGCCGTCACAGCGTACAGGGCGATATTCGCTTCGCTGACGTGCTGGAAAAAATGGGCGCGACCATCACCTGGGGCGATGATTTTATTGCCTGCACTCATGGTGAACTGAATGCCATCGATATGGACATGAACCATATCCCTGATGCCGCTATGACCATTGCCACCGCCGCGCTGTTTGCCAAAGGCACCACCACGCTGCGTAATATATACAACTGGCGCGTTAAAGAGACAGACCGTCTGTTCGCCATGGCAACCGAGCTGCGCAAAGTGGGCGCGATCGTGGAAGAGGGCGAAGATTATATTCGCGTGACGCCGCCGACGACGCTGAATTTTGCTGAGATTGCGACCTACAACGATCATCGTATGGCGATGTGCTTCTCTCTGGTTGCGCTATCGGATACGCCGGTCACAATCCTTGACCCGAAATGTACGGCGAAAACCTTCCCGGATTATTTCGAGCAGCTGGCGCGTATTAGTACTCTGGCCTAATCCTTTCCTACCGCCAAAACGCCGACTTGATGTCGGCGTTTTTTTTCGGACTTTTTTGCCCTTGCGATGCAGTGTTACCCTTTTGTGTGAAATAACTTATTGATATTTAATAGTAATCAATCAATGGATGATTCATATGAAGAATGCAAAGGTGATGCTGACGCTGGCGATTTCCGCCACGTTACTGGTTGGCTGTAAAAATATGCAGGGTATGGATACCAATGCATTGGTGGGGTCCGGCATGACGGCTTATAAAGCGGCAACGCTGTCCGATGCTGACATGAAGGCCCTATCTGACGATGCCTGTCAGCAGATGGACGGCGAAAACCAGCTTGCGAGCGCGTCCAGTCAATACACCAAACGGCTGAACAAAATTGCCAAAGCGCTGGGCAATAACATCAACGGCACGCCGGTGAATTATAAAGTCTACATGACCGCTGACGTTAACGCGTGGGCAATGGCTAACGGCTGCGTGCGCGTCTACAGCGGTCTGATGGACTTGATGAACGACAATGAAGTCGAGGGCGTGCTGGGCCACGAGCTGGGCCACGTTGCGCTGGGCCACTCGCGTAAAGCGATGCAAACCGCCTATGCGACCGTTGCGGCGCGCGACGCGATTTCAGCCACCAGCGGCGCGGCGGCGCAGCTGTCAAAATCACAGCTCGGCGATATTGCCGAAGGCGTGATTAACTCGGCGTTTTCTCGTTCCCAGGAGTCTGAGGCCGATGATTTCTCCTACGATCTGCTGAAAAAACGCGGCGTCAGCACCCAGGGATTGGTGGGTAGCTTTGACAAGCTGGCCAGCCTTGACGCGGGTCATACGAAATCGTTGTTTGACTCTCACCCTCCTTCAGCCGAGCGCGCGCAGCACATTCGCGACCGCATTGCGGCGGATAAAAAGTAAATCATCATCATTTTCGGGTCGGCGCTTTGCCGGCCCACTATACTTATTTATTCTCCTGCAGTGAGCGCGTCTCATTCTGTCATTCGCAGACAAAAGTAACCGTCTGGCGCAGAGATGCGTATAATGCGCGGCGTTTACGTTGTGTATGCCTTTTATTAAGGAGAGAAAAATGACGGCAATTGCCCCGGTAATTACCATTGATGGTCCAAGCGGCGCGGGTAAAGGCACGCTGTGCAAAGCGATGGCCGAAGCGCTGCAATGGCATTTGCTGGACTCTGGCGCGATCTATCGCGTGCTGGCGCTTGCGGCTTTGCATCACCATGTTGATGTGAACTCAGAAGATGCCCTGGTCCCGCTGGCGGCCCATCTGGACGTACGTTTTGTCTCTACCGACGGCGCGCTGGAGGTGATCCTTGAAGGGGAAGACGTCAGCGGTGAAATCCGCACCCAGGAAGTGGCCAATGCCGCTTCGCAGGTCGCTGCGTTCCCGCGCGTGCGTGAAGCGCTGCTGCGCCGTCAGCGGGCTTTCCGCGAAGCGCCGGGCCTGATTGCCGACGGCCGCGATATGGGCACGGTGGTGTTCCCGGATGCGCCGGTCAAAATCTTCCTCGACGCGTCATCGGAAGAACGTGCGCAGCGTCGCATGCTACAGTTGCAGGAAAAGGGCTTTAGTGTTAACTTTGAGCGCCTTTTGGCAGAGATAAAGGAGCGTGACGATCGCGATCGTAATCGTGCTGTTGCGCCGCTGGTTCCTGCCGCCGATGCTTTAGTGTTGGATTCCACCACCTTAAGCATTGAGCAAGTAATTGAAAAAGCGTTAAACTATGCGCGCCAGAAATTGGCAATCGCGTAAAACGCGACCGAATTTGCAGTACCCCCGTTGCAATGGACTGACAGCGGGTATGTGAAACAACCCCATCCGACAAGGTGTCAGGTGGACGTTAATACTTAACCTGAAGATTAAACATGACTGAATCTTTTGCTCAACTGTTTGAAGAATCCTTAAAAGAAATCGAAACCCGCCCGGGTTCCATCGTTCGTGGTGTTGTTGTTGCTATCGACAAAGACGTAGTACTGGTTGACGCCGGTCTGAAATCTGAGTCCGCCATTCCGGCAGAGCAGTTCAAAAACGCCCAGGGCGAGCTGGAAATCCAGGTTGGTGACGAAGTTGACGTTGCTCTGGATGCAGTAGAAGACGGCTTCGGTGAAACCCTGCTGTCCCGTGAGAAAGCTAAACGTCACGAAGCTTGGATCACGCTGGAAAAAGCTTACGAAGACGCTGAAACTGTAGTTGGTGTTATCAACGGCAAAGTTAAAGGTGGCTTCACTGTTGAGCTGAACGGTATTCGTGCGTTCCTGCCGGGTTCCCTGGTAGACGTTCGTCCGGTGCGTGATACTCTGCACCTGGAAGGCAAAGAGCTTGAGTTCAAAGTAATCAAGCTGGACCAGAAGCGTAACAACGTTGTTGTTTCTCGTCGTGCCGTTATCGAATCCGAAAACAGCGCAGAGCGCGATCAGCTGCTGGAAAACCTGCAGGAAGGCATGGAAGTTAAAGGTATCGTTAAGAACCTCACTGACTACGGTGCATTCGTTGATCTGGGCGGCGTTGACGGCCTGCTGCACATCACTGATATGGCATGGAAACGCGTTAAGCATCCGAGCGAAATCGTGAACGTTGGTGACGAAATCAACGTTAAAGTGCTGAAATTCGACCGCGAGCGTACTCGTGTATCTCTGGGCCTGAAACAGCTGGGCGAAGATCCATGGGTAGCTATCGCTAAGCGTTATCCGGAAGGTACCAAACTGACCGGTCGCGTGACCAACCTGACCGACTACGGCTGCTTCGTTGAAATCGAAGAAGGCGTTGAAGGCCTGGTTCACGTTTCCGAAATGGATTGGACCAACAAAAACATCCACCCGTCCAAAGTTGTTAACGTTGGCGACGTAGTGGAAGTTATGGTTCTGGATATCGACGAAGAACGTCGTCGTATCTCCCTGGGTCTGAAGCAGTGCAAATCTAACCCATGGCAGCAGTTCGCAGAAACCCACAACAAGGGCGACCGCGTTGAAGGTAAAATCAAGTCTATCACTGACTTCGGTATCTTCATCGGCCTGGACGGCGGCATCGACGGCCTGGTTCACCTGTCTGACATCTCCTGGAACGTTGCAGGCGAAGAAGCAGTTCGTGAATACAAAAAAGGCGACGAAATCGCTGCAGTTGTTCTGCAGGTTGACGCAGAACGTGAACGTATCTCCCTGGGCGTTAAACAGCTCGCAGAAGATCCGTTCAACAACTGGGTTGCTCTGAACAAGAAAGGCGCTATCGTTAACGGTAAAGTGACTGCAGTTGACGCGAAAGGCGCAACCGTAGAACTGGCTGACGGCGTTGAAGGTTACCTGCGCGCTTCTGAAGCTTCCCGTGACCGCGTTGAAGATGCAACTCTGGTTCTGAGCGTTGGCGACGACGTTGAAGCTAAATTCACCGGCGTTGATCGCAAAAACCGCGCAATTAGCCTGTCTGTTCGTGCGAAAGACGAAGCTGACGAGAAAGATGCAATCGCTACTGTTAACAACAAACAGGAAGACGGCAACTTCTCCAACGCTATGGCTGAAGCATTCAAAGCAGCTAAAGGCGAGTAATCTTACGCATTTGGGTTTAACAACCTGAATTGTGATGAGTTTACTTGACAGATTGCAGGTTTCGGCCTGTAATCTAGCACAAAGGGCGGCTACGGCCGCCCTTGTTTAATAAGCTGTTAGCTAATTTTCCTTAAAAGGAAACCGGAGGAATCATGACCAAGTCAGAATTGATTGAAAGACTTGCCAGCCAGCAATCCCATATCCCTGCAAAAGCAGTGGAAGATGCGGTAAAAGAAATGCTGGAGCATATGGCCTCGACCCTGGCACAGGGTGAGCGCATTGAAATCCGCGGTTTCGGCAGCTTCTCTCTGCACTATCGAGCACCACGTACCGGGCGTAACCCGAAGACTGGCGACAAAGTGGAACTGGAAGGCAAATACGTGCCGCACTTCAAGCCGGGCAAAGAACTGCGCGATCGCGCCAACATTTACGATTGAGTTTCTGGCGCTAGCTTGCGCTAAACTTGATTGAGAGAAAAGCACCTACGGGTGCTTTTTTCATTTCTGCACGCCGATTGTGGAATCGTCCTTCCAACGTTTTCTCAATGCCTGTACGCAGCGAATTCATGCTGCGAGCCGCCACGCAAACTGACTTTTCTGATCATGGCGTAGACGTTGTCGCGCGCGATACTCCTTGCAACAAGGAGGTATCGATGCGCTTGCCACTGCTGGCCTGCTACGTGCTGGCCGGAATATTACCGCTGGCCGTACTGCCTGTCTTACCCTCGCTCGAATATATTAAGATCGCTGCTGTTGGGCTCACCGCGCTCGGCGTTTGCGGCCGGGCAGGGCGCCGCATTGCTCTGGTGGGGCTACTGTTCTGCTGGGGGGCGCTGGCGGCCTGGCAGCTTCAGCTATCTGCGCAGATGCTGCCGGGTAAAAACCGGCAGGTTGAGCTGACGCTCACGCAAACGGACGGGCAGACGGTGCATCAGGGCACGCTCACCCGTCTGGAAGGGCAGCGCTTGATGCCGGGCATTCGGATTGCGCTCTACGGCAGCTACCTGCCACAGCCGCCATGCGTGGGCCAGCGCTGGAAGATGACGATTCGCGCCCGTGCAGTGCATGGTCAACTCAATGACGGCGGGTTTGATGCCCAGCGCTATGCGCTCTCCCAGCACCGTGCGCTGACCGGGCGAATCATTAGCGCTGAACCGTTAGCGCTCAGTTGCGGCCTGCGAGCGCGCTATCTGGCATCGCTAAAAACCACGCTAGCAGCATACCCCTGGCGTGACGTGCTGCTGGCGCTGGGGATGGGTGAACGGCTCTCGGTCTCGCCAGAGATTAAAACGCTGATGCAGCAAACCGGTACTTCGCATCTGATGGCGATATCCGGCCTGCATATTGCGCTCGGCGCTTCGCTGGGCTGGCTGCTGGTACGCGGCATACAGTTTTTTCTGCCGGCATGGCTGATTAACTGGCGGCTACCGCTGCTGGCCTCGCTGGCAAGCGGGCTGGCTTACGCCATGTTGACGGGCATGCAGCCGCCCGCCCAGAGAACGATCGTTGCTGCGGCCGTCTGGTGTTTACTGCGGCTAAGCGGCAGGCAGTGGGCCGGTTGGGAGGTGTGGCTCTGTTGCCTGGCGGCTATCCTGTTTGTAGACCCGCTGGCGGTGCTTTCCGACAGTCTGTGGCTGTCAGCATTTGCCGTTGGCACGCTCTTGTTCTGGTACCGGTGGGTACCGCTGCCGGAATGGCATTATCCGCGCCTGCTGCGTCCACTGGCGCAGCTGATGCATTTACAGCTAGGGCTGATGCTCCTGCTGACGCCGCTACAAATTCTGCTGTTCCACGGCATCAGTACCACTTCGCTGCTGGCAAATCTGCTGGCGGTGCCGGTGGTTACCTTCATTGCCGTGCCCTTGATTCTGCTGGCGATGTTTCTGCATCTGTGTGGTCCGGTGGTGCTGGAGACGCTGATTTGGTATTGCGCCGACAGGGTGATGGCGCTGGTGTTTGGCTACCTGCGGCTGTTGCCCGAGGGATGGTGGTACATTGTGCGAGCATGGCTGGGGGCGTCGTTATTACCGTGGGGGGCGCTGTTGCTCTGGCGGCTCCACGGCTGGCGGCGTTTTCCGGCATTGTGGATGTCACTAAGCGTGCTGCTGACGTTTCCACTCTGGCGAAAAACGCCGCCGGACCAGTGGCAGGTGACGATGCTGGATGTCGGGCAGGGGCTGGCAATGGTCATTTCACGCGGCGACAAAGCGCTGCTCTATGACACCGGGCTGGCGTGGCCCGGCGGCGACAGCGGGGCTCAGCTGATTGCGCCCTGGCTTCGTTGGCACGGGCTGACGCCACAGGGCATTATTCTGAGTCACGATCACTTAGATCACCGCGGTGGCCTGCGAACGCTCCAGCAAAACTGGCCGAAGGCATGGGTCAGAAGCCCGCTCGCGTGGTCCGGCCATCAACCCTGTGCACGCGGGCAGGCCTGGCGCTGGCAGGGGTTAACCTTTCGTGCGCTTTGGCCGCTGCCCGGTAAAGTACAGAAAGGCAATAATGGTTCCTGTGTGGTTAGGGTTGACGACGGTAAAAACAGTTTTCTGTTGACCGGAGATATTGAATTACCGGCAGAAATGGCCATGATGAGCCATTTCTGGCAGCCATTTGCGTCTACAATTATCCAGGTTCCTCATCACGGCAGCTCGACGTCTTCCGGTATCTCGCTGATTCAGCGGGTCGGTGGTGCCGTTGCGCTGGCTTCGGCATCCCGCTATAACGCGTGGCGCCTGCCTTCTGCGAAGGTAAAGGCCCGCTATCTGCAGCGGCATTACGGTTGGTTTGACACGCCGCACCAGGGCCAGATAACGGTCACTTTTGACGCGAAAGGCTGGCAGATTGAAGGCTTACGAGATCAACTTTTACCTCGTTGGTATCATCAGTGGTTTGGCGAGTCTCTCGATAACGGGTAGAATATGCGGCTATTTCAACATAAGCTGGTTTTTTGAATGCAGAACGACAAAGATCTCTCCACGTGGCAGACCTTCCGCCGACTCTGGCCAACTATTGCGCCGTTTAAAGCAGGGCTGATCGTGGCGGGCGTCGCGTTAATCCTTAACGCAGCCAGCGATACCTTTATGCTATCGCTTCTTAAACCGTTACTGGATGATGGTTTTGGCAAAACAGACCGCTCAGTGCTGCTTTGGATGCCGCTGGTCGTTATTGGCTTGATGATCCTACGTGGTATTACAAGCTATATCTCTAGCTATTGTATTTCCTGGGTTTCTGGCAAGGTCGTGATGACCATGCGCCGTCGGCTGTTCAGCCATATGATGGGCATGCCGGTTTCCTTCTTTGACAAGCAGTCCACCGGGACCCTGCTGTCGCGCATAACCTATGACTCTGAGCAGGTGGCATCCTCTTCCTCTAGTGCCTTGATTACCGTGGTGCGTGAAGGGGCTTCTATCATTGGCCTGTTCATCATGATGTTCTACTACAGCTGGCAGCTGTCGGTCATCCTCATCGTACTGGCACCTATCGTGTCGATGGCGATCCGCGTGGTGTCCAAGCGCTTCCGTAGCATCAGTAAAAATATGCAGAACACCATGGGGCAGGTGACCACCAGCGCCGAGCAGATGCTGAAAGGGCATAAAGAAGTGCTGATGTTCGGCGGCCAGGAAGTGGAAACCAAGCGTTTTGATAAGGTCAGCAACAAGATGCGTTTGCAGGGGATGAAGCTGGTCTCGGCATCGTCTATCTCTGACCCGATTATTCAGCTGATTGCCTCTCTGGCGCTGGCGTTTGTGCTGTATGCCGCGAGCTTCCCAAGCGTGATGGAAACCCTGACTGCCGGTACGATCACGGTCGTCTTTTCCTCCATGATTGCGCTGATGCGCCCGCTGAAATCGTTAACCAACGTCAACGCGCAGTTCCAGCGCGGGATGGCGGCCTGTCAAACGCTGTTCGCTATTCTGGATAGCGAGCAGGAAAAAGATGAAGGTAAGCTCGAAGTAGACCGTGCCAAAGGCAGCGTTGAGTTCCGTAACGTGACCTTCACCTATCCTGGCCGTGAAACGCCGGCGCTGCAAAATATCAACCTGTCGATCCCGCAGGGAAAAACGGTGGCGCTGGTAGGGCGTTCTGGTTCAGGTAAATCAACCATCGCCAGCCTGCTGACCCGTTTTTATGATATCGATGAAGGTGAGATTCTGCTCGATGGTCATGACCTGCGTGAGTACAAGCTTTCTTCGCTGCGTAATCAGGTAGCGCTGGTTTCCCAGAGCGTGCATCTGTTTAACGACACGGTGGCGAATAACATCGCCTATGCGCGTACCGAAGAGTTCAGCCGCGAGCAGGTTGAAGAAGCGGCGCGGATGGCCTACGCGATGGACTTTATCAACAAAATGGATAACGGCCTTGATACGGTCATCGGTGAAAACGGCGTGCTGCTTTCCGGCGGCCAGCGTCAGCGTATCGCGATTGCGCGCGCGCTGCTGCGTAATAGCCCAATCCTGATTCTTGATGAGGCCACCTCGGCGCTGGATACCGAATCGGAACGTGCGATTCAGGCGGCGCTGGACGAACTGCAGAAAAACCGGACTTCGCTGGTGATTGCGCACCGTCTGTCGACAATTGAACAGGCTGATGAAATCATTGTGGTGGAAGACGGCCGGATTGTTGAACGCGGCAGCCATAGCGATCTGCTTGAACAGCGCGGCGTCTATGCTCAGCTGCACAAAATGCAGTTTGGCGAATGATAGCCAGAATCTGGTCCGGTGAATCGCCGCTCTGGCGGCTGCTGCTGCCGCTCTCCTGGCTATATGGTCTGGTGAGCGGCATCATCCGCCTGTGTTATCAACTGGGGCTGAAAAAGTCCTGGCGTGCGCCGTGTCCGGTCGTCGTGGTGGGTAACCTGACGGCAGGTGGCAACGGTAAAACACCGGTGGTCATCTGGCTGGTGGAGCAGCTTCAGCGTCAGGGCGTTCGCGTTGGCGTGGTTTCCCGTGGCTACGGTGGTAAAGCGGAGCGTTACCCGCTGCTGCTAAACGCGGATACCACGACCGCGCAGGCCGGAGATGAACCGGTGCTGATTTATCAACGTACCGGTGCGCCCGTAGCGGTTTCGCCGGTAAGAGTCGATGCCGTCAAAGCGCTGCTGGCGGCTCACGATCTCCAGATGATCGTCACCGATGACGGGCTGCAGCATTACCGTCTGGCCCGTGATAAAGAGATCGTGGTGATCGACGGCATACGTCGATTCGGCAACGGCTGGTGGTTGCCGGCCGGGCCCATGCGTGAACGAGCCTCGCGTCTTGAGAGTGTAGATGCGCGGATCGTTAACGGCGGCGAAGCGCTGGCGGGCGAGATCCCGATGACGCTACGTCCTGGTGAGGCAGTCAATCTGCTGACCGGCGAGCGCCGGCCGGTTGCCGCGTTGAACAACGTCGTCGCAATGGCCGGTATTGGGCATCCGCCGCGCTTTTTTGCCACCCTTAACGACGGCGGCCTGAAGCCGGTGCGCACGGTGGCGCTGGCCGACCATCAGGCGCTGAGTGAAGCCGACGTTCAAGCGCTGGTGGCACCTGGGCAGACGCTGATCATGACCGAAAAAGACGCGGTAAAATGCCGCCGTTTTGCGCAGGAGAACTGGTGGTATCTGCCGGTCGATGCCGTGCTTTCCGGCGATCGTGCGCAGACGCTGCTACAGGATTTGATTACCCTCGCACGGCGTTAATAGGCGTCGGCGATAGCAGGGGAAAAGCATGACACAGCTGCAGTTAACCCTTCGCGCCGCGCGTCATCTTCACCTGGCGGCGCAGGGGCTTCTGAACCGTCCGCGCCGCCAGCCTCAAGCGGCGGATATCCTTCGTACCATCCAGCAAATGTCGCTGCTGCAAATCGATACCATTAACGTGGTCGCCCGCAGCCCCTATCTGGTGCTCTTCAGCCGTCTTGGCGCTTACCCTTCCGCATGGCTTGATGATGCGCTTGCCCGCGGCGAGCTTATGGAATACTGGGCCCACGAGGCCTGTTTCCTGCCGCGCAGCGATTTTCCACTGGTTCGCCATCGTATGCTTGCGCCGCATAAGATGGGCTGGAAGTACCATCAAAGCTGGATGGATGAGCACGCCGACGAGATTATTGCGCTGAAGGCGCATATTGCTGAAAACGGGCCGGTACGCTCCGCCGACTTCGCGCATCCGCGTAAAGGGCAGAGCGGCTGGTGGGAGTGGAAGCCGCATAAGCGCCACCTGGAAGGGCTGTTTACCGCTGGCGAAGTGATGGTGGTTGAACGCCGCAACTTTCATCGGGTTTACGATCTGACGCAACGGGTGATGCCGCAGTGGGACGATCGCCGTGATGCGCTCACGCAATCGCAGGCCGAGGCGGCGATGCTGGAAAACAGCGCCCGCAGCCTGGGTATTTTCCGTCCTCAGTGGCTGGCGGATTATTACCGGCTACGGCAGCCAGATCTCCACGCGCTGCTGGCGCAGTGGCAGGCGCTGGCGCAGGTGGTACCGGTAGAGGTTGAACAGCTCGGTGAGATGTGGGTACATCGCAGCCTTCAGCCCGCGCTGGAGCGTGCGGCGGAGGGTAAGCTGACGGCGACGCACAGTGCGGTACTGTCGCCCTTCGACCCGGTGGTCTGGGATCGAAAACGCGCCGAACAGTTTTTCAACTTCACCTACCGCCTGGAGTGCTACACGCCTGCGCCGAAGCGTCAGTACGGTTATTTTGTCCTGCCGCTGCTGCATCGCGGTGAGATTGTCGGCCGCATGGACAGCAAAATGCACCGCAGCGACGGCGTGCTGGAGATTTTCGCCCTCTATCTGGAGGCGGGCGTGCGGGTCAGCCAACATCTGGAAAAAGGCCTGACGCAGGCCATCAACGATTTTGCCCGCTGGCAGGGCGCGACGCGGGTTAAACTTGGCGCGGTAGCGGAGAAACTCTTTCTCAATCAACGCGACGGTTGGGAGATTGACGCCGACCGGTAGCGCTCTATGATATGCTGCACTGGTTTTCGATACGGCCCATCAGGAGGAATCATGGATCACCGTCTACTTGAAATTATTGCCTGCCCGGTTTGCAACGGCAAACTCTACTATAGCCAGGACAAGCAAGAACTGATTTGCAAAATTGATAATCTGGCGTTTCCCCTGCGTGACGGTATCCCCGTATTGCTGGAAAACGAAGCCCGCGTTTTAGCTGCAGAAGAGAACCGACCATGAGTTTCGTTGTGATTATTCCGGCGCGCTTTGCTTCTACGCGCCTGCCGGGCAAACCGCTGCAGGACATCAACGGCAAACCGATGATTGTGCACGTGCTGGAGCGCGCGCGCGAATCCGGTGCCGAGCGTATCATTGTCGCCACCGACCATCCCGACGTTGCAAAAGCCGTTGAAGCGGCGGGCGGGGAAGTCTGCATGACCCGCGCCGATCACCAGTCTGGTACCGAACGCTTGGCGGAAGTGGTAGAGAAGTGTGGTTTCAGCGACGACACGGTGATCGTCAACGTGCAGGGCGATGAGCCGATGATCCCGGCGGTCATTATTCGTCAGGTGGCTGAAAACCTCGCTGCCAGCCATTCCGGCATGGCGACGCTGGCGGTACCGATTCACGATGCGGAAGAAGCCTTTAACCCGAATGCGGTGAAAGTGGTGATGGACAAAGACGGCTATGCGCTTTATTTCTCCCGTGCGACCATCCCGTGGGACCGCGATCGCTTCGCCAAAAGTCGCGACGAGATTGGTGACACCCTGCTGCGCCACATTGGTATCTATGGCTACCGCGCCGGGTTTATTCGCCGCTATGTCAACTGGGCGCCAAGCCCGCTGGAGCACATTGAGATGCTCGAGCAGCTGCGCGTGTTGTGGTACGGAGAAAAAATCCACGTTGCCGTCGCCAAAGAAGTGCCGGGGACAGGCGTTGATACGCCGGAAGATCTGGCCCGCGTTCGCGCCGAACTGAAGTAGTCCTGCCGCCCCCTCGCCACAAGGGGGCGCCTCCCGTCGGGTATTTCCTCTCTTTCTGTTGCAATTTTGATCTTGTCTGGTGAAATTCACCCTTCATATGCTCATTATGAAAGCAATGGCTTTCATAGGGGTAATCTGACATGGAACAGCTACGTGTAGAACTCAGCCATCTGTTGGGTGAATCGCTCAGCCGCGTGGAGTGCATTAATGAGCAGGCGGATACGGCGCTGTGGTCGCTGTATGATGCTGAAGGTAACCCGCTGCCGCTGCTGGCGCGCAGCTTTTCATCCCCCGGCGTGGCGCGCCAGTTGGCGTGGAAAATCTCGACTCTTGCGCGCCAGGGCACCGTACGTATGCCCGTGGTTTACGGCATCATGACCCATGAAGAACATCCCGGACCCGATGTCCTGCTGCTAGAGCGCCTGCGCGGCGTCGCCGTTGAAGCACCGACGCGCAGCCCGCAACGCTGGGATGCGCTCAAAGATCAAATTGTCGAAGCGCTGCTGGCCTGGCACCGCGTGGACAGCGCCGGCTGCGTCGGCTTTGTCGATAGCGCTCAGGAAAACAGCTGGCCACACTGGTATCGCCAGCGAATTGAAGTGCTGTGGGGGACGCTGAATCTGTAC
This sequence comes from Kluyvera genomosp. 2, assembly GCF_036759865.1. Taxonomy (NCBI): domain Bacteria; kingdom Pseudomonadati; phylum Pseudomonadota; class Gammaproteobacteria; order Enterobacterales; family Enterobacteriaceae; genus Kluyvera; species Kluyvera genomosp. 2. The sequence continues at coordinate 49,838 of NZ_JAPKIA010000004.1, read as the reverse complement.
CAGAACACCGGCCTGACGATGCAGGATAAGCGGCTGCTGTTCCGCACCCGCGAATGCCTGGATACGCTTTTTGAGGACTTTAACGACAACTGCGTGTTAATCCATGGCCACCTGACGCTGCGCAGCATGCTGAAGGACTCGCGGAGTGACCAACTGTTAGCCATGGTAGGCCCGGGGCCGATTTTATGGGCCCCGCGCGAATATGAACTGTTCCGGCTGCATGAAAGCCCGCAGGCTGAACAGCTGTTGTGGCGCTATCTCCAGCGCGCGCCGGTCGCCGAGGGGTTTATGTGGCGGCGCTGGCTCTACCTGCTGTGGGACGAAGTCGACAGGCTGGTGAATACGGGTAAATTCAGCCGTGATAATGTCGATTTGGCGGCGAAATCACTGCGCCCCTGGCTTGTCTGAATCGGCTTTCAGCCATTGCCAGATACGCCCCAGCGTTTCATAGCCCACCCGGTCGCTGTGCATCAGCCACACCGGTGAGGGAATCATGCGCTCCCACGGGTTCAACGGCGAGGCGATCGCCAGCTGATTAGCCGGTGCAGGCAGCGGGTGAAGGCCCGCCTGTTGGAAGAAAATCATGGCTCGCGGCAGGTGTGATGCCGACGTCACCAGCAGGAACGGCGCCTCGCCAATGGCGGCCTTCACGGCGCTGGCTTCTTCTTCGGTGTCTTTCGGCGTATCGAGGACAATAATGGCATTGCGCGGCACCCCGAGGCTTTCGGCGACGCGCGCCCCCGCTTCGGCGGTGCTGACCGGGTTAGTCAGCGCTCGCGCCCCGGTAAAGATCAGCTTCGCTCCGGGGTTGGCCTGCCACAGCCGAATGCCCTCCGCCAGGCGGGGCAGACTGTTGCTGATCAGGTTTGAACTTGGCGCCCATTCGGTATTCCACGTATACCCGCCCCCGAGTACGACCACATACTGAACCGGCTGTTCGCCGCGCCAGGTAGGATACGTATCTTCAATCGGCTTGAGCAAGCCGTCGGCCACCGGCTGGAGGCTTAGCAGGAGTAAAAAAAGCCAGCCGAGGGTAATGGCGCTTTTGCCCAGCTTCTGGAAGCGGGTAAACCAGACCAGGACAATTCCTAAACCGATGAATGAAAGGAGGAGAGGCAGCGGCAGCATCATCCCGCCGATGAACTTTTTCAGCATAAAAAGCATTCTGTAGCGTACCTTTTTTAACCATCTGACCGCATGAATGCAGGGATATTACACCAGATAGCTTCATTCTCGCCGTGGGTGTGACAAAATAGACCCTTTGTGGCTGGCGAAGTAAGGACATCCCGTGCAGGATCGCAATTTCGATGACATTGCGGAAAAGTTTTCGCGCAATATATACGGCACCACTAAGGGCCAACTGCGTCAGGCTATTCTGTGGCAGGATCTTGATGCGCTGCTCGCAACCCTGGGTTCGCAGCCGCTGCGTATTCTGGACGCCGGCGGCGGGGAAGGCCAGACGGCGATCAAAATGGCGCAGCGTGGTCACCATGTGACGCTGTGCGATCTGTCTGCTGAAATGATCGCCCGGGCAAGCCAGGCAGCCAGCGACAAAGGTGTGAGCCACAACATGCATTTCATACAATGCGCGGCGCAGGACGTGGCCGGGCATTTGGAAAGCCCGGTTGATCTGATATTGTTTCACGCTGTACTGGAGTGGGTGGCTGAACCACAGGCGGTATTAAAAACGCTGTGGTCGGTGCTTCGCCCGGGCGGCGCATTATCATTAATGTTCTACAATGCAAACGGCCTGTTGATGCACAACATGGTAGCGGGCAACTTTGACTATGTCGTTGCCGGCATGCCGAAAAAGAAAAAGCGTACGCTGTCGCCGAACTATCCGCGCGACCCGCAGCAGGTCTACGGCTGGCTGGAAGAGATCGGCTGGCGCATTAACGGGAAAACCGGCGTGCGGGTGTTTCATGACTATTTGCGCGATAAGCATAAACAGCAGGACAGCTATGACATCCTGCTCGAGCTGGAAACGCGCTATTGCCGTCAGGAACCTTACGTCAGCCTGGGGCGCTACATTCATGTCACCGCGCTTAAGCCGCAGACAGAAACAAGGATAAACGATGAGTGAATTTTCCCAGACAGTCCCCGAACTGGTTGCCTGGGCCAGAAAAAATGATTTCGCCATTTCGCTACCCGTCGATAGGCTCTCATTTTTGCTGGCCGTCGCAACGCTGAACGGTGAACGGCTGGAAGGTGAAATGACGGAAGGCGAGCTGGTGGATGCGTTCCGTCACGTCAGTGATGCGTTTGAGCAAACCAGTGAAACCATCGGTACGCGTGCGAATAACGCGATTAACGATCTGGTTCGCCAGCGTCTGCTGAACCGCTTTACCAGCGAAGTCACGGAAGGAAACGCCATCTATCGTCTGACGCCGCTGGGCATTGGCATTACCGACTACTATATTCGTCAGCGCGAGTTCTCCACGCTGCGTCTGTCGATGCAGCTGTCGATCGTCGCCGGCGAGCTGAAGCGAGCCGCCGATGCGGCGGAAGAGGGCGGCGATGAATTCCATTGGCACCGTAACGTCTATGCGCCGTTGAAATATTCGGTAGCGGAGATTTTCGACAGTATCGACCTCACGCAACGCATCATGGATGAACAGCAGCAATCGGTGAAAGACGATATCGCCCAGTTGCTGAATAAAGACTGGCGCGCGGCGATCTCCAGCTGTGAGCTGTTGCTGTCTGAAACCTCCGGCACCCTGCGCGAGCTGCAGGATACGCTGGACGCGGCGGGCGATAAGCTGCAGGCCAACCTGCTGCGCATTCAGGATGCCACGCTCAGCCATAACGATTTGCATTTTGTCGATCGGCTGGTGTTCGATCTGCAAAGCAAGCTCGACCGCATCGTCAACTGGGGACAGCAGGCCATCGACCTGTGGATCGGCTACGACCGCCACGTCCACAAATTTATCCGTACCGCGATTGATATGGATAAAAACCGCGTCTTCGCTCAGCGTCTGCGCCAGTCGGTGCAGTCCTACTTTGATGCGCCGTGGGCCCTGACCTACGCCAGCGCCGATCGTCTGCTGGATATGCGCGATGAAGAGATGACGCTGCGCGACGAAGAGGTCACCGGGGAACTTCCGCCGGACTTAGAGTACGAAGAATTTAACGAAATCCGCGAACAGCTTGCCGCGCTGATTGAAGAACAGCTGGCTATCTATAAAACCAAACAGCTGCCGCTGGACCTCGGTCTGGTGGTGAAAGAGTACCTGGTACAGTATCCGCGTGCGCGGCACTTCGACGTGGCGCGTATTGTGGTGGACCAGGCGGTTCGTTTGGGCGTCGCGCAAGCAGATTTCACCGGACTGCCGGCCAAATGGCAGGCAATTAATGATTACGGAGCCAAGGTACAGGCGCATGTCATCGACAAATATTGAACAAGTGATGCCGGTTAAACTGGCACAGGCCCTGGCCAACCCCCTTTTCCCTGCGCTGGATAGCGCGCTGCGTGCCGGTCGCCACATTGGCCTGGACGAGCTCGATAACCACGCCTTTTTGATGGATTTCCAGGAATACCTGGAAGAGTTTTATGCCCGCTATAACGTTGAACTTATTCGCGCGCCCGAAGGGTTTTTCTACCTGCGCCCGCGTTCGACGACGCTGATTCCGCGTTCGGTGCTGTCCGAGCTGGACATGATGGTCGGCAAAATTCTTTGCTACCTCTACCTCAGCCCGGAGCGCCTGGCGAATGAAGGCATCTTCACCCAGCAGGAGCTGTATGACGAGCTGCTGGCGTTGGCCGACGAAGCCAAGCTGCTGAAGCTGGTTAACAACCGTTCCACCGGCTCTGACCTTGACCGTCAGAAGCTGCAGGAGAAAGTGCGCTCGTCGCTCAACCGCCTGCGCCGCCTGGGCATGGTGTGGTTTATGGGCCATGACAGCAGCAAGTTTCGCATTACCGAGTCCGTGTTCCGCTTCGGCGCCGACGTGCGCTCCGGCGACGACGCGCGCGAAGCGCAACTGCGCATGATTCGCGACGGTGAAGCCATGGCGATTGAAAATCATCTGCAGCTCAATGACGAGAACGATGACCATCAGCAGGATAGCGGGGAGGAAGAGTAATGATCGAACGCGGTAAATTTCGTTCGCTAACGCTGATTAACTGGAACGGGTTCTTTGCCCGTACCTTCGATTTAGATGAACTGGTTACCACCCTCTCGGGCGGTAACGGGGCGGGTAAATCCACCACCATGGCGGCCTTCGTCACGGCGCTGATCCCCGATTTAACCCTGCTGCACTTCCGTAATACCACCGAAGCGGGCGCGACCAGCGGTTCACGCGATAAAGGCCTGCACGGTAAACTGAAGGCGGGCGTCTGCTACTCCGTGCTGGACGTCATGAACTCGCGCCACCAGCGCGTGGTGGTGGGCGTGCGTCTGCAGCAGGTTGCGGGACGCGACCGTAAAGTCGACATCAAACCGTTCGCCATTCAGGGGCTGCCGACCTCTATCCAGCCGACCCAACTGCTGACCGAGACGCTCAACGAGCGACAGGCGCGCGTGCTGACGCTGCAGGAGCTGAAAGATAAGCTCGAAGCCATCGAAGGCGTGCAGTTCAAGCAGTTCAACTCGATCACCGACTACCATGCGCTGATGTTTGATTTGGGCATCGTCGCCCGCCGCCTGCGTTCTGCAGCCGACCGTAGCAAGTTCTATCGTTTGATTGAGGCCTCGCTGTATGGCGGGATCTCCAGCGCCATTACCCGCTCGCTGCGTGACTACCTGCTGCCGGAAAACAGCGGCGTGCGTAAAGCCTTCCAGGATATGGAAGCGGCGCTGCGCGAAAACCGCATGACGCTGGAGGCGATTCGCGTTACTCAGTCTGACCGCGACCTGTTTAAGCACCTGATCTCGGAAGCGACCGACTACGTGGCCGCTGACTATATGCGCCACGCCAACGAGCGTCGGGTGCATCTGGATAAGGCGCTGGAGTACCGTCGCGAGCTGTTCACCTCCCGCTCGCAGCTGGCCGCGGAGCAGTACAAGCACGTCGAGATGGCGCGTGAGCTACAGGAGCACAACGGTGCGGAAGGCGATCTCGAAGCCGATCACCAGGCTGCCAGCGACCATCTCAACCTGGTGCAGACCGCACTGCGTCAGCAGGAAAAAATTGAACGCTATGAAGCGGACTTAGACGAGCTGCAAATTCGTCTGGAAGAACAGAACGAAGTGGTCGCGGAAGCTGCCGAAAAGCAGGAAGAAAACGAAGCCCGCGCCGAAGCCGCCGAACTGGAAGTGGATGAGCTGAAAAGCCAGCTTGCCGATTACCAGCAGGCGCTGGACGTACAGCAAACGCGCGCGATTCAGTACACCCAGGCCCTCCAGGCGCTGGAACGAGCAAAAGAACTGTGCCACCTGCCGGACCTAACGCCGGAAAGCGCCGGTGAATGGCTGGAAACCTTCCAGGCCAAAGAGCAGGAAGCGACGGAAAAACTGCTGTCGCTCGAGCAAAAAATGAGCGTGGCTGAAACGGCGCACAGTCAGTTTGAGCAAGCTTACCAACTGGTGGCGGCCATCAACGGTCCGCTGGCGCGTAATGAAGCCTGGGACGTGGCACGAGAGCTGCTGCGCGACGGCGTGAATCAGCGCCATCTGGCAGAACAGGCGCAGCCGCTGCGCAGCCGTCTGAATGAGCTGGAACAGCGTCTGCGTGAACAGCAGGAGGCTGAGCGCCTGCTCGCTGACTTCTGTAAACGCCAGGGTAAACAGTACGATATTGACGATCTGGAAAACCTGCATCACGAGCTGGAAGCGCGTATTGCTGCGCTGAGCGACAGCGTCACCGACGCTCGCGAGCAGCGGTTGCAGCTGCGCCAGGAGCAGGAACAGCTGCAATCGCGGATCTCCGCGTTGATGCACCGTGCGCCGGTATGGCTGGCGGCGCAGAACAGTCTGAGCCAGCTGTGCGAGCAGAGCGGTGAACAGTTTGAGTCCAGCCAGGACGTGACCGAATATCTCCAGCAGCTGCTGGAGCGCGAGCGCGAAGCGATCGTTGAACGCGACGAAGTAGGGGCGCGTAAGCGTGCCGTTGACGACGAAATTGAGCGTTTAAGCCAGCCGGGTGGTTCTGAGGACCCGCGTTTGAACGCGCTCGCAGAACGTTTTGGTGGCGTGCTGCTGTCAGAAATTTACGACGACGTTAGCCTGGAAGATGCGCCGTACTTCTCCGCGCTGTACGGCCCGTCTCGACACGCTATCGTGGTGCCGGATCTGTCGCAGATCGCCGAGTATCTGGAAGGGCTGGAAGATTGCCCGGAAGATCTCTATCTCATTGAGGGGGATCCGCAGTCCTTTGATGACAGCGTATTCAGCGTCGATGAGCTGGAAAAAGCGGTGGTGGTGAAAATTGCCGATCGCCAGTGGCGCTACTCGCGCTTCCCGTCGCTGCCGCTGTTTGGTCGCGCGGCGCGCGAAAGCCGCATTGAAAGCCTGCACGCCGAGCGTGAAGTGCTGTCTGAGCGTTTCGCGACCCTGTCGTTTGACGTCCAGAAGACCCAGCGTCTGCACCAGGCGTTCAGCCGCTTTATCGGTAGTCATCTGTCGGTGGCGTTTGACGATGACCCGGAAGCAGAAATTCGTAAGCTGAATACTCGTCGCAACGAGCTGGAGCGTGCGCTCAGCAGCCACGAAAGCGATAACCAGCAGCAGCAGGTGCAGTACGAACAGGCAAAAGAGGGCGTTGCGCTGCTTAACCGCATCCTGCCGCGCCTGAGTCTGCTGGCCGATGAAACGCTGGCCGACCGCGTGGATGAAATTCAGGAGCGTCTGGATGAAGCGCAGGAAGCCGCGCGCTTTATTCAGCAGCACGGTAACCAACTGGCGAAGCTCGAGCCGATGGTCTCTGTACTACAGAGCGACCCGGAGCAGTTTGAACAACTGAAAGAAGACTATGCCTGGTCACAGCAGGTGCAGCGCGAAGCGCGTCAGCAGGCGTTTGCCCTGACGGAAGTCGTGCAGCGTCGCGCCCACTTTGGCTACTCCGACTCGGCGGAAATGCTGAGCGGCAATAGCGACCTGAACGAAAAACTGCGTGAGCGTCTGGCGCAGGCGGAAAGCGAGCGTAGCCGCGCGCGTGAAGCCATGCGTAGCCACGCCGCCCAGGTGAGTCAGTACAGCCAGGTACTGGCATCGCTGAAAAGCTCTTATGACACCAAGAAAGAGCTGCTCAACGATCTGTATAAAGAGCTGAAAGACATTGGCGTGCGCGCCGATGCGGGTGCCGAAGAGCGCGCGCGTATTCGCCGTGACGAGCTGCATGCGCAGTTGAGTAACAACCGCGCGCGTCGTAACCAGTTGGAAAAAGCGCTGACCTTCTGCGAAGCGGAGATGGATAACCTGACCCGCAGGCTGCGCAAGCTGGAGCGTGATTACCTCGAAATGCGCGAGCAGGTGGTGAGCGCGAAAGCGGGCTGGTGCGCGGTGATGCGTCTGGTGAAAGACAATAACGTCGAACGTCGTTTGCACCGTCGCGAGCTGGCCTATCTCTCCGCTGACGATCTGCGCTCGATGTCGGATAAGGCGCTGGGTGCGCTGCGTCTGGCGGTGGCGGATAACGAACATCTGCGCGATGTGCTGCGCATGTCGGAAGATCCGAAGCGTCCGGAGCGTAAGATTCAGTTCTTCGTCGCGGTGTACCAGCATCTGCGCGAACGTATCCGTCAGGATATTATTCGCACCGACGACCCGGTTGAAGCCATCGAGCAGATGGAAATTGAGCTGAGCCGTCTGACCGAAGAGCTGACCAATCGCGAGCAGAAGCTGGCCATCAGCTCCCGCAGCGTAGCGAACATTATCCGTAAAACCATCCAGCGCGAGCAGAACCGTATTCGCCAACTGAACCAGGGCTTGCAGAGCGTGTCGTTTGGCCAGGTCAACAGCGTGCGTCTGAATGTGAACGTACGCGAAACCCACTCAATGCTGCTGGATGTGTTGTCAGAACAGCATGAACAGCATCAGGATCTGTTCAACAGCAACCGCCTGACCTTCTCGGAAGCGTTGGCGAAGCTGTACCAGCGCCTGAACCCGCAGATCGACATGGGGCAGCGTACGCCGCAGACTATCGGTGAAGAACTGCTCGACTACCGTAGCTATCTGGAGATGGAAGTTGAGGTTAACCGTGGTTCCGACGGCTGGCTGCGCGCGGAGTCCGGTGCGCTGTCCACCGGTGAAGCGATCGGTACCGGGATGTCGATTCTGGTGATGGTGGTACAGAGCTGGGAAGATGAAGCGCGGCGTTTGCGCGGTAAAGATTTGTCACCGTGTCGACTCCTGTTCCTCGATGAAGCAGCACGTCTGGATGCGCGTTCTATCGCCACGCTGTTCGAACTGTGTGAACGACTGGAAATGCAGCTTATCATCGCGGCGCCGGAAAACATCAGCCCGGAAAAAGGCACCACCTACAAGCTGGTACGTAAAGTGGTGAATAACCATGAACACGTCCACGTGGTAGGGCTGCGCGGCTTTGCCGCCCAGTTGCCGGAAACGCTGCCGGGTACCGCCGAGGCGTCACCGGCCGGATAACATTGCCGGATGGCGGTTTTGCCTTATCCGGCTGACAGGTATCGGACTGTGTAGGCCTGATAAGCGTAGCGCCATCAGGCAGGCCGTCCCGGAAGTTTGAATACGGAATGAAGGGCGACAGCGATGTCGCCCTTTTTGTTTTCTACTTTTGGCCGCTAGCGCGTTATTATCTTTAGACTTCTTTACATTTGAGCGGGCAAAAAAGTTTTTGTCTTTATATACTGAAGGTAAGCCCACGTTAGGGGTCTTCGTATATTTAACAGGGGGCAAGGGATGTTGCTGAAAAAAGAAAATGGTCGTCGTTTGTCAGCCGTGAGTTTGTGTCTGGCTATGACGTTTGCTCCACTGTTTACTGCCTTTGCGGACGAGCCTGAATTGGTTCCTTCTGACAGTACCGCAACGCCAGCAGACCGGTCGCCGGTGCTTCTGCACCCTGGCGCCCAATCGCCCGCAATGGCGAGCCTCACCGGTGCGCAACCGCTGGCCGAAGGGACGGCAGCAAAAAGCCGCGCCGAGCTTCTTGCCACGCTGCCTTCTGGCTACCAACCCGTCTATCTCAACCCGCTGGTGACGCTGTATGCCGCCCGCGAAATGAAGCCCATGTGGGAAAATCGCGAGGCGGTGCGCGCCTTCCAGCAGCAGCTGGCGGAGGTGGCGATTGCCGGTTTTCAGCCGCAGTTTACCCGCTGGGTTGAGCTGCTGACCGATCCCAGCGTCAACGGCATGGCGCGTGATGTGGTGCTTTCCGATGCGCTGATGGGCTATCTGCACTTTATCAGCGGTATCCCGGTACAGGGCAACCGCTGGCTGTATAGCGCTAAGCCGTATGCGCTGGCGACACCGCCGCTGTCGGTGATGAATCAATGGCAGCTCGCGTTGGACAACGGTTCGCTGCCGCAGTTTATTGCCGAGCTGGCACCCCAGCATCCGCAGTATGCAACGATGCATCAGGCGCTGTTGGCGCTAACCGGCGACGCGCGCCCGTGGCCGAAGCTGACCTCAACGGCGTCGCTGCGTCCAGGGCAGTGGAGCAGCGACGTGCCAGCGCTGCGCGAAATCCTCCAGCGTAACGGTATGCTGGATAACGGCCCGGCGATTGCGCTGCCGGGCGATAATGTCGGTAAAACGAAAAAAACGGCGAAGAGCGGACCGCAGGCCTACGACCGTCAGCTGGTGGAGGCGGTGAAGCGCTTTCAGGCCGCTCAGGGGCTGGGGGCCGATGGAGTTATTGGAGCATCCACCCGGGACTGGCTGAACGTTTCCTCTGCTGAACGTGCCGGCGTGCTGGCGCTGAACATTCAGCGTTTGCGTCTGCTGCCGGGGAAAGTATCAACCGGCATTATGGTGAATATTCCGGCCTATTCGCTGGTGTACTACCTCAACGGCAGCGAAGCGCTGGCTTCGCGGGTGATTGTGGGCCGCCCCGATCGCAAAACGCCGATGATGAGCAGCGCACTGAATAACGTGGTGGTTAACCCGCCATGGAACGTGCCGCCGACGCTGGCGCGTAACGATATTCTGCCGAAACTGCGCAACGACCCGGGCTACCTTGAACGGCATAACTACACCGTGCTACGCGGCTGGAACAGCAAAGAAACCATCGATCCGTGGCGAGTTGACTGGTCTACCATCACGCCGTCAAATCTGCCGTTCCGCTTCCAGCAGGCGCCGGGAGAACACAATTCTCTGGGGCGCTATAAGTTTAATATGCCAAGCTCCGACGCCATTTATCTGCATGATACGCCTAACCATAATCTGTTCCAGAAAGATGTGCGGGCATTAAGTTCGGGCTGCGTGCGGGTAAATAAGGCCTCCGATCTGGCAAATATGTTGCTGCAGGATGCGGGCTGGAATGACGCGCGAATTTCTGATGCGCTGAAGGGCGGGAATACGCGATACGTGAATATCCGGCAGAATATTCCGGTTAATCTCTATTATCTGACCGCCTTTGTCGGCGCTGATGGTCAGACACAATATCGAACAGATATTTACAATTACGATATCACCGCGCGATCGGGTGCACAGATTTTGCCAAAAGCGGAACAATTGATCAGATAAATGAAGTAGTTCAGGTAATGTAGTTGTCGAACTAAAAGCGCAGATGCCAGCCCCGCAGGTCCAGGGCTGGCGGCTCTGCGCGGTAGGCCGCCTTGACGCTGGCTTTCATGCCCGGTAAGGTGCTTAACGTGCGCCAGAAGTGCATATATTTCGATTACATTACTGACTGTAGACCTGATTATCATGGACAAATTTGACGCTAATCGCCGCAAGCTGCTGGCGTTAGGTGGGGTTGCGCTCGGCGCTGCCGCCATCTTGCCCACGCCTGCGTTTGCAACCCTCTCGACCCCACGTCCGCGTATTTTAACGCTGAATAACCTGCATACAGGTGAGTTGATAAAAGCCGAGTTTTTTGACGGCCGAGGCTATATTCAGGATGAATTAGCAAAACTGAACCATTTTTTCCGTGACTATCGCGCGAATAAAATAAAGAGTATCGATCCTTCTTTGTTCGATCAGCTTTATCGCCTTCAGGGATTATTAGGAACAAATAAACCTGTGCAATTAATCTCCGGGTATCGTTCTATTGATACCAATACCGAGCTCAGAGCGCACAGCCGTGGGGTGGCTAAAAATAGCTATCACACGAAAGGTCAGGCAATGGATTTCCATATCGAAGGCGTTTCATTGAGTAATATACGCAAAGCCGCGTTATCTATGCGCGCAGGTGGTGTAGGATATTACCCACGAAGCAACTTTGTGCATATTGATACCGGTCCGGTCCGGCACTGGTAGCTCTACGCCAATCGTTCAGGCACATTGATGCGTTTGAACGGTGATGAGCCTAAACAGGAGCAACATGAATTATCGCATTATTCCGGTGACTGCGTTCGCGCAAAACTGTTCATTGATCTGGTGTGAGCAAACCAAACTGGCGGCGCTGGTCGATCCGGGCGGTGATGCTGAAACTATCAAGCAGCAGGTTGCTGAAGCGGGCGTAACGTTGCAGCAAATTTTGCTGACCCATGGTCATCTTGACCATGTGGGCGCGGCGGCCGAGCTGGCGCAGCACTACGGTGTGCCGATTATCGGGCCGGAAAAAGAAGATGAGTTCTGGTTGCAGGGGCTCCCTGCGCAAAGCCGGATGTTTGGCCTTGACGACTGTCAGCCGTTAACGCCGGGCCGCTGGCTGAACGAAGGTGATGTGGTTAGCGTTGGTAACGTGAAGCTGCAGGTGTTGCATTGTCCAGGGCATACGCCGGGGCACGTGGTCTTCTTCGATGACCAGACGCGTCTGCTGATCTCTGGCGATGTTCTGTTTAAGGGCGGCGTTGGGCGCAGTGATTTTCCGCGTGGCGACCACACGCAGCTGATTGATGCTATCAAGCGTAAACTGCTGCCGCTGGGCGACGACGTGAAGTTTATTGCGGGCCACGGGCCGATGTCGACGCTGGGCTATGAACGGCAGCACAACCCGTTCCTGCAGGATGAACTTCCTGTCTGGTAAGTGATAATAAAAAAGGCCGCGAATGCGGCCTTTTTACTTTCTGGTGACGTCTGCAAGACATAGCCGAATGGCGGCGTAAACGCCTCATCCGGCCTACGCGGTTACAGCACGGCGACGATGGCTTCGCACAGCGGCGCCATGTTGTCCGGCGTCATGCCTGCCACGTTGATGCGCCCGGAAGCGACGGCATAGATACCAAACTCTTCACGCAGACGCAGCACCTGATCTTTGGTCAGGCCACTGAATGAGAACATCCCGTTCTGTTTGGTGATGAAGGTGAAGTCGCGGCTCGCGCCTTTTTCCTGCAGCGTGTTCACAAACAGCAGACGCATGCGCTGAATGCGCTGGCGCATATCGGTCAGCTCTTGTTCCCAGATGGCGCGCAGCGCGTCGTTGCTGAGAATGGTCGCCACCACGGAGGCACCGTGAGCCGGCGGGTTAGAGTAGTTGGCGCGGATAACGGCTTTCATCTGGCTGAAGGCGCGATCGGCGGTATCGGCATCGGCGGTCACCAGGGTGCAGGCGCCCACGCGTTCGTTATACAGGCCGAAGTTTTTCGAGTAAGAGCTCGCGACGATCAGCTCTTTATGCAGCGCGGCGAACGCGCGAAGACCTTCAGCATCTTCTTCCAGACCGCGGGCGAAGCCCTGGTAGGCGAAGTCGAACAGCGGCAGCCAGCCTTTTTCGATGGACAGGGTAGCCAGCTGCTGCCACTGCTCCAGCGTAGGATCGATGCCGGTTGGGTTATGGCAGCAGCCGTGGAACAGCACTACGTCACCGGCCTGAGCGTCGCTCAGGCTTGTCAGCAGGCCGTCAAAGTTGAGGGCGTGTTTTTCGGCGTCATAGTAATCATATTCGCGTACTTCGAGGCCAGCAGCGCCGAAGACGCTTTTGTGGTTCGGCCAGCTCGGGTTGCTTACCCAAACGCGCTTCACGTCAGTGTTTTTTGCGAGGAAGTCCGCCGCTACGCGCAGGGCGCCGGTACCGCCAGGCGTCTGAGCGGTGCGCGCACGTTTATCGCTGATGATGCTGTTGCCTTTGCCGAACAGCAGCTCCTGCGTGCAGCGGCCAAACTCAGGAATACCATCAATACCGAGATAGTTTTTGGTTGTTTCATTCTCCAGCAGATACTGCTCAGCTTTTTTAACGCTGGTCAGCACCGGCGTCTTGCCGGTTTCATCTTTATAAACACCAATCCCGAGATTGATTTTTCCCGGGCGTTCGTCGGCGCGAAACAGATCGGCCAGGCCCAGAATCGGGTCGGCAGGGGCGGCGGTAATGTTCTCAAACATGACGAGGTTCCATTAATAAGTTCTGGGGAAATCCGCTATCAGGTTAACGGCAGATTTACAAAATGCCAACCGTTAGAGACTAAAAGCGCGAAGCTTTTCAAAAGTTGCGATCTTCCTCTCTTGAACGCAAAAAAGCAGGACCGAAGTCCTGCTTTTGAGGCATATAGCAGCGAGGGTCTGCTGATTAGAACTGGTAAACGATACCCACAGCAGCCTGATCGTCGGTCGCCAGACCGGTAGCTGCACTGTAAGCGTTGTCGTCCAGCAGGTTGAACTTGTACGCCGCGTAGACGTTCATGTTCTTGTTGAAGTAGTACCAGGTACCCACTTCGATGTATTTAACCAGGTCAGCATCGCCGCCTTTGAAGTCGCCGCGAGAGGCCAGGTCTTTACCTTTGGACTGTACGTAGCCCAGGGACGGACGCAGACCGAAGTCGAACTGGTACTGAACCACGGCTTCGATGTTCTGAGTTTTGTTGGCAAACGTATCGTCGTTCTGCGGGGTCATGTTGTAGCTCTGAGAGTACATGACTGCAGCGTAGACATTGTTAGCGTCATATTTGAAGGAGGTCGCCCATGCTTCAGCTTTGTTGCCGTTGTCGTCTGCTTTCTGCGCGGTGGTACGGTTGGAGTTAGAATAGCCTGCGGATGCCGCGAAGCCTTCACCGAACGCGTAGGTTACGGAGGTGCTTACGCCGTCGCCGTTTTGTTTCTTAACAACGCGACCTTCGTTTTTGCCCTGGTACTGTACGGCCAGGCTCAGACCGTCAACCAGACCGAAGAAATCGCTGTTACGGTAGGTTGCAACGCCGCTGGTACGACCGGTCATGAAGTTATCGGTGTAGTTCCAGCCATCGCCACCCCATTCAACCAGCATATCGGTTGCGGATTCAACGTCGTAGATAGCGCCGTAGTTACGACCGTAGTCGAAGGAGCCGAAGGAACCCGCTTTCAGACCTGCGAAGGCCAGACGCGTTTTAGTCGTCTGGGAGCCTTCTACGTTAGATGCGTCCAGGTTGTATTCCCACTGGCCGTAACCGGTCAGCTGATCGTTGATCTGGGTTTCGCCTTTGAAGCCGATACGGGCATAAGTGGTGTCTTCGTTGCTGGTGTCACCGTTGGTGGTCCAAACGTGCTCACCAACTGCTTTACCGTAGAAGTCCAGTTTGTTGGCATTTTTGTTATAGATTTCGGCCGCGTTGGCCGCGCCAGCTACCAGCAGGGCAGGGATTACCACTGCCAGGATATTACGCTTCATCATTATTTATTACCCTCATTAGGTTTTTTTTATAGACACTCGCCACTGCCGCCAATAACTTCCGTCAATAAAAATTTACGGAACTATTGATGATAGTTTGGTGTCTTTATGTGTCTGAGAGGCATCTTTCCATTCAAAACACTCTTTCGCCACCCTGAAAATGCTACAAACATCGAGAATGAGTAAGCAAAAGAAATAATGTGTAACTAAATGTGTAATTTAAGGAACTTTGTGAAGTACCTCAAAGTTCTGGGGTGGCGGAGATTAATTAAGCAGCAGCTTATCTATCAATATGAATTTCTTATCTTTTATTCGCATAACGCTTTTTCCTATCGCACAGAGCGGATGTGTGATCATTTCGTTATGATATTTTTTAGCCGTCTGGATAGCTGTTGTTTTGAACAAAAAACGTGCTAAGCGCAAGGTGATTCTTAGGTGCAATAAGGATTAGTGTGTTTTTTGTACAGTTTTATTTCTGCGAAATGTGATGTAACAAACAGCGCGCGGCAAGGTGTTGATGTTTAGGTTTGTTAAAATTAATAAAGATTTCTTTACATGAGCAGTAAAAAAAAGGCCAGCGCGAACGGCTGGCCTTGAAGAGACGTCGGACTTTAGAAACTGGCGTTACGCGGCGTTCTTGGGAACGGAATTACATCGCGAACGTTCTGTACGCCGGTGACGTAGGCAATCAAGCGTTCGAAGCCCAGGCCAAAGCCGGAGTGCGGTACGGTGCCGTAACGACGCAGGTCACGGTACCACCAGTAGTCTTCTTTATTAAGGCCCATTTCGGCCATGCGCGCATCGAGCACGTCCAGACGCTCTTCACGCTGGGAGCCCCCGATGATTTCACCAATACCCGGAGCCAGAACGTCCATTGCGGCAACGGTTTTACCGTCTTCATTAAGACGCATATAGAAGGCTTTGATCTCTTTCGGGTAGTTTTTCACTACGACCGGCGCTTTGAAGTGTTCTTCGGCCAGGTAGCGCTCGTGCTCAGAGGAAAGGTCCACACCCCAGTAAACCGGGTTTTCGAACTGCTTGCCGCAGTTTTCCAGAATGGTTACCGCGTCGGTGTAGTCGACCTGCGCGAAATCGGCGGATACGAAACGCTGCAGACGATCGACCGCGTCTTTATCGACGCGTTCAGCGAAGAATTTCATGTCGTCGGCACGTTCTTCAAGCACGGCTTTGAAGACATACTTCAGCATGGCTTCCGCCAGACGGGCGTTATCTTCCAGATCGGCAAACGCCACTTCCGGTTCCAGCATCCAGAATTCCGCCAGGTGACGGCTGGTGTTGGAGTTTTCTGCACGGAAGGTCGGGCCGAAGGTGTAGATTTTTGACAGCGCACAGGCGTAGGTTTCGCCGTTCAACTGGCCGGAAACGGTCAGGAAGGCTTCTTTGCCGAAGAAATCTTTATCGTAATCGACTTTGCCCTGATCGTTACGCGGCAGGTTTTCCATGTCCAGCGTGGACACGCGGAACATTTCGCCAGCGCCTTCGGTATCGGAAGCGGTAATCAGCGGGGTGGAAACCCAGAAGAACCCCTGTTCGTCGAAGAAACGGTGCAGCGCCTGTGCCAGCGTGTGGCGAACGCGGGCAACCGCGCCAATCAGGTTGGTACGCGGACGCATATGCGCGACTTCACGCAGATACTCAATGCTGTGGCGTTTCGCCGCCATCGGGTAGGTGTCGGGATCTTCAACCCAACCGGTGACTTCTACGCTGGCAGCCTGAATTTCAAAGCTCTGGCCTTGACCCTGAGACGCGACCACTTTACCGGTGACAATCACCGAGCAGCCGGTGGTCAGGCGCAGGACTTCGTCATTGTAATTGGGCAGAGAATTATTAATAACGGCCTGTACAGGATCAAAGCAGGAACCGTCATAGACGGCGAGGAAGGAAAAGCCAGCTTTTGAATCTCGGCGGGTACGTACCCAGCCGCGCACGGTGACTTCGCTGTCAACGGCTACGCGGCCCTGGAGTACGTCGGCTACAGGCACAACGCTCATAATAGTCTCTCTATTCGTAGTCCAATAAAAAAATCGTTTACCCCGGAACGGCGGGGGATATCTATGTTACCTGTCATCTTCCGTCAGACAAGCAGAATTCGCATAGCGAGAGGGTGTTTTGAGAAATAAATAAGAAGAAGGGAGCCTTCAGGGCTCCCTTTGGTGATTAACTGGCCTTTTTGATCTGTGGGAGATCGAAGGCTTTGCGCAGCGCGCGAACAAATGCCTTATCGTGGCAGATGGTTTTGCCCGGGCTGTCGGAGAGTTTTGCTACCGGTTTGCCGTTACATTCGACCAGCTTGATGACAATGTTCAGCGGCTTCACCTGCGGGATATCGCAGGTCAGGCGAGTGCCGATGCCAAAGCTCAGGTTAATGCGCGAAGAGAAGTGACGGTAGAGCTCTACGGCCTTCGGCAGATCGAGGTTGTCGGAAAACACCAGCACTTTGCTCATCGGGTCTATGCCCAGCTTCTGATAGTGGTTGATGGCTTTTTCGCCCCATTCAACCGGATCACCGGAATCGTGACGCAGCCCCTGATAGCGCGTCGCAAACTCCCGGCCGAAGTCGCGCAGAAAGGCGTCCATCGTGATGCAGTCGGTGAGTGCGATGCCAAGCTGGTCGGGATACTCTTCCAGCCAGGCGGCCAGCGCGGCCCGCTGGCTGGTGGCCAGATCCGGACTAATTTGCTGATGTGCCTGGAACCACTCGTGCGCCTGGGTGCCCATAGGGGTTAGGTTCAGACGACGCGCCAGGTCATAGTTACTGGTGCCGGTAAACCACGGCTCCTGCTGCAGGCGGCTGACGATAGCCTCTTGTACTTCACGGGAGAAACGGCGGCGGGTACCGAAGTCCATCAGTTTGAAAGCGGACATATTCAGGTCAGCCGTCATTTGATTAAAGTCGGTAAGCTTATGTTCGAGCATTGCCAGCGCCTGCGGCACGCCGTTTTCCGGCGAACGATAGCGGTGCACCAGCTCGCTTATTACGGCGAGCAGCGGAACTTCCCACATAATCACTTCACGCCACGGCCCTTCCAGACGGATATTCAGCTTACCGTTATCGTTGATGACGGTAACCTGCTGCGGATCGTAGCGGAAGTCACGCAGCCAGCGGAGGTAGTCCTGCTTGAAGAAAGGCAGACCGGACAGCCAATGGTATTCATCATCACGCAGCGTGAGTGAACGCATGGCTTCGACTTGTTCGCGAATAGCGTCAGCATAAATGCCCAGCAGATCGTCCCCACGGCAGCGGAATTCAGCCGCGACGTTTACGTCGTAGTAGTGGTGGAAAACGGCCTGCTGCATATGCAGTTTGTAGGCATCTGTATCCAGCAGCGAATGCAGAACAGGAGAAGCGAATTGTGTCATGGTGCGCAGTAGCATCCTCTCACAGGAGCGTTTAGTACAATAAACAACAGGGGAGAATGGCTGGAGTATACCTTGTTTATCGATTTATTGAACCCCGATCACATCATAAGGCACGAAGCGCCACCTGTACGTTTTGTGCGGCATGTTGCGTAAATGTATCATTTTTCCCTATTTGACTGGAAAAGATGAAGATTCTGCGTAGCGCGTTTAACACAACAGGAATAGACTGAGGTGACATTTACAAAAGATGCTAAAGGTTTTTTATGACACAACAGCCCCAAGCCAAGTACCGCCACGACTACCGTGCGCCGGACTACCTGATTAGTGATATCGACCTGGCCTTTGACCTGGATGCCGCAAAAACCATCGTGACTGCGGAAAGCCAGGTTTCCCGTCATGCAGCGTCTGATGTGCCGCTGCGCCTGAATGGCGAAGACCTGACGCTGGTCTCCGTTCATGTTAACGGCGCGCCGTGGGCCGACTATAAAGAAGAAGATAATCAACTGGTGCTCTCCGGCCTGCCCGAGCGTTTCACCCTGAAGATTGTTAACGAGATAAGCCCGGCGGCGAATACCGCGCTGGAAGGGCTGTATCAGTCTGGCGAAGCGCTATGTACTCAGTGTGAAGCTGAAGGTTTCCGTCATATTACCTGGTATCTCGATCGCCCGGATGTGCTGGCGCGCTTTACCACCAAAATTACCGCCGATAAAAGCAAATATCCATTCCTGTTGTCCAACGGGAACCGCATTGCTGAAGGCGAGCTGGAAGACGGTCGTCACTGGGTTCAGTGGCAGGACCCATTCCCGAAACCATGTTATCTGTTTGCCCTGGTCGCGGGCGATTTTGACGTGCTGCGCGATACCTTCAAAACCCGTTCCGGGCGCGACGTTGCGCTGGAGCTGTTTGTCGATCGCGGCAACCTTGACCGTGCGCCGTGGGCGATGACCTCGCTGAAAAACTCCATGAAATGGGACGAAGAGCGCTTCGGCCTTGAGTACGACCTCGACATCTATATGATCGTCGCCGTCGACTTCTTTAATATGGGGGCAATGGAGAACAAAGGCCTGAACGTCTTTAACTCCAAGTATGTGCTGGCGCGTACCGATACCGCCACCGATAAAGATTACCTCGATATCGAACGCGTTATTGGCCACGAATATTTCCATAACTGGACCGGCAACCGCGTGACCTGCCGCGACTGGTTCCAACTGAGCCTGAAAGAAGGCCTGACCGTGTTCCGCGATCAGGAGTTCAGCTCGGATCTCGGCTCACGCGCCGTGAACCGCATCAGCAACGTGCGCACCATGCGCGGGCTGCAGTTTGCCGAAGACGCCAGCCCGATGGCGCACCCGATCCGCCCGGATAAAGTTATTGAAATGAATAACTTCTATACCCTGACGGTCTACGAGAAAGGGGCGGAGGTGATCCGCATGCTGCACACCCTGCTGGGCGAAGCAAACTTCCAGAAAGGCATGCAGCTCTATTTCGAGCGCCACGACGGCAGCGCCGCAACCTGTGATGATTTTGTTCAGGCGATGGAAGATGCCTCCAATATCGATCTCTCGCATTTCCGCCGCTGGTACAGCCAGGCCGGTACGCCGATTGTCAGCGTCCACGATGACTACAATCCGGAAACGGAGCAATACACCTTAACCATTCGTCAGCGCACGCCGGCAACCGCCGAGCAGGAAGAGAAGTTCCCGCTGCACATTCCGTTCGATATCGAACTGTACGATAACGAGGGGAAGGTGATCCCGCTGCAAAAAGACGGTCATCCGGTGCATCACGTGCTGAACGTCACTCAGGCAGAACAAACGTTTGTTTTTGATAATGTTTACTTCCAGCCGGTGCCATCGCTGCTGCGTGAGTTCTCCGCGCCGGTGAAGCTGGAGTATAAATGGAGCGATCAGCAGCTCACGTTCCTGATGCGTCATGCGCGTAACGATTTCTCCCGTTGGGATGCGGCGCAGAGCCTGCTGGCGACCTATATCAAACTCAACGTCGCGCGCCATCAGCAGGGCCAGCCGCTGTCGCTGCCGGTACACGTTGCCGATGCGTTCCGCGCGATTCTGCTTGATGAGCACATCGACCCGGCGCTGGCGGCTGAAATCCTGACGCTGCCATCAACGAGCGAAATTGCTGAGCTGTTCGAGATTATTGATCCTATCGCTATTGCTGCGGTGCGCGAAGCGCTGACCCGTACGCTGGCGACTGAACTGGCCGATGAATGTCTGGCGGTGTATAACGCCAACAAGCTCGACAGCTATCGCGTAGAGCATGCCGACATAGGCAAGCGTTCGCTGCGCAATACCTGCCTGCGCTATCTGGCATTTGGTGACCGTGAGCTTGGCGATAAGCTGGTGAGCGATCAGTACCATCATGCCGATAACATGACGGATGCGCTGGCGGCGTTGTCGGCGGCGGTGGCGGCAGAGCTGCCGTGTCGCGATGCCCTGATGCAGGAATATGATGATAAGTGGCATCACGACGGTCTGGTGATGGATAAATGGCTGATTTTGCAAGCGACCAGTCCGGCGGAAGATGTGCTGGCGACGGTGCGTAAGTTGTTGAACCATCGCTCATTCAGTATGAATAACCCGAACCGTATTCGCTCTCTGATAGGTGCTTTTGCCGGTAGCAACCCGGCGGCGTTCCATGCACAGGACGGTAGCGGCTACCAGTTCCTGGTGGAAATGCTCACCATACTGAACAGCAAAAACCCGCAGGTGGCTTCACGTCTGATTGAGCCGCTGATCCGCCTGAAACGCTATGATGCCAAACGCCAGGCGCTGATGCGTGCGGCGCTGGAGCAGCTGAAAGGGCTGGAAAATCTGTCCGGCGATCTGTTCGAGAAGATTACGAAAGCGCTAGCGTAATCGTTGCCCCGGAAGGCGTTAACCTCCCGGGGGTTCTTCACGCAATAAATGAAAAACGCCGCGGGTATTTGCCTGCGGCGTTTTTTTTATCAAACATGGGCAGCCTGTCGCGCGGTATTTAAAGCGGGGACCTGAATGTCCCGCCGGTGCAGCGCCTGCCAGAATGTCTCCAGCGCGTTGTCCAGCCGCGTGTGCAGGTTCGGGCTGAACTGCGGCTTGTGCTGATAATCGGTCACCTGGCTGTCGTCGGCGAATACGCCCTGCAGAATCTCCTGTGCTTTCAGCGCGTTGAGCACCGGTTTGAGGGCGTAATCGACCGCCAGCATATGCGCCACGGTGCCGCCGGTGGCCAGCGGCAGCACGATTTTTCCTTCCAGCGCGCGCTCTGGCAGCAGATCGAGCAGAGCCTTTAACGCGCCGGCAAATGAGGCTTTATACACCGGCGTGGCGATAATAAGCCCATCCGCATGGCTCAACTGTTCGGTTAAGGTTTGCAGCGCCGGGCTGTCAAAACGAGCGTGGAAGAGATCTTCCGGCGCAAAATTCTGCAGATGCCAGTGAAACACTTCGACGTCGGCCGCTGACAGCTTCTCGCGGGCGTATTCCAGCAGCGCGCTGGAGCGAGAAGGAAAGCGGGGACTGCCAGCTAAAGTAATGACGCGCATAATCTCTCCTTATAACTAAAAATAAACATAAAGTTAAAGTTGATAACATTTGTGCCAGTGTCTCAAAGCCGTTCTGGCGCGCGAAATACTTTTTCCGGCGTAGGATTACCGGAAAATGCATATGCGCTGAGCGCGATAAAGGAGGAGAGGAAAACGATTGCGCTTTTTTTGCCATAGGTCAATTCCCTTTCGAAGCAAGATCGCACATAATACGCCCCCGGTTTGCACACCGGGAATCCAGGAGAGTTCATGTACTATCCCTTCGTTCGTAAAGCACTTTTCCAGCTCGATCCAGAGCGCGCTCATGAATTAACGTTCCAACAATTACGCCGTGTCACCGGTACGCCGCTGGAAGCGCTCGTGCGCCAGAAAGTACCGGAAAAACCGGTCACCTGCATGGGGCTGACGTTTAAAAACCCTCTCGGTCTGGCCGCCGGTCTGGATAAAGACGGTGAATGTATAGATGCCTTAGGGGCCATGGGATTTGGTTCGATCGAAATTGGCACCGTTACGCCGCGCGCGCAGCCGGGTAACGATAAACCGCGCCTGTTCCGCCTGGTGGATGCGGAAGGGCTGATCAACCGCATGGGCTTCAATAACCATGGTGTAGATAACCTGGTTGAGAACGTTAAAAAGGCGCATTTCGACGGTATTCTGGGGATTAATATTGGCAAAAATAAAGACACCCCTGTCGAGCACGGCAAAGATGACTATCTGATTTGTATGGAAAAAATCTACGCCTATGCCGGTTATATTGCGATTAATATTTCATCGCCAAATACCCCGGGATTACGCACGCTGCAATATGGTGAGGCGCTGGACGATCTGCTTTCTGGTATTAAAAATAAACAATCAGAGCTTCAGCAAAAGCACCATAAATATGTTCCTGTGGCAGTGAAGATCGCGCCGGATCTTTCTCACGAGGAGTTGATCCAGGTGGCCGATAGTTTGCTTCGCCATAATATCGATGGGGTAATTGCCACCAATACGACATTGGATCGTTCGCTGGTTCAGGGGATGAAACACTGTGATGAAACCGGTGGTTTGAGCGGTCGTCCATTACAATTAAAAAGTACCGAAATTATTCGTATGCTGTCGGCTGAATTAAAAGGTCAGCTGCCTATTATTGGCGTCGGTGGTATCGATTCGGTGATGGCGGCGCGCGAAAAGATGGCGGCTGGCGCAACGCTGGTACAGATTTATTCCGGCTTTATTTTTAAAGGCCCACCGCTGATTAAAGAAATCGTCACCCACATCTAGTCTTTTTCTTCGTAATGTGATCCAGGGCTTTATTTCCAGCCCTGGTTGCTTTATATTTCCCTATTGTTGCTTATTTAGACATATTAGTCTTTTATTATTTAGGGCGACAATAACGGAATGGAAGAACAGACAGCGCAATGGATGCAAAAATGATGGGGGAAACACATGCGAATTAAACCTGATGATAACTGGCGCTGGTATTATGATGAAGAGCACGATCGTATGATGCTCGATTTAGCCAACGGCATGTTGTTCCGCTCGCGTTTTGCTCGTCGCATGTTAACGCCCGATGCTTTTGCTCCTACCGGTTTTTGCGTCGATGACGCTGCACTGTATTTCTCTTTTGAAGAAAAATGCCGCGACCTGCTGCTGTCGAAAGAACACCGCGCTGAACTTATTCTTAACGCGCTGGTGGCGATCCGCTTCCTGAAGCCGCAAATGCCGAAAAGCTGGCACTTCCGCGCCCATCAAGATGCCTGGACGCCGGTCACCGGCGATGCGGCTCGCGTCTGGCTGAGCGATGACGACAGCCAGGTGAACCTGCTGGTGGTTGAGCCGGGTGAGAACGCCGCGCTGTGTCTGCTGGCCCAGCCGGGTCTGGTTCTGGCCGGGCGCACAATGCAGCTTGGCGACCCGATCAAAGTGATGAATGACAGGCTGCAACCGCAGCCTGGGCTCGACGGTTACAGCCTGGAACAGGCGGTTTAACTTTTTAGCTTCAGCGCCGTTTTAGGTATGCAGCTGCAGCTCAGTATGGTGCCGTCGGCCGCGACCGCGCTTTTCTTAAGCGGGCTGACTTCCCCTTCAACCAGCGTCACGCGGCAGCTACCGCACAGGCCAGCGCGGCAGGAGTAGGGGATGCGAATACCCTGCTGCTCGAGCTGCTCCAGCAATACCTGCTGATTATTGCCGCTGAAGGTGTTTCCCTCCCAGTCAATATCGACCAACGCATTTTGCTGCGCCTGCGGCGCCACGGCTTCGTCGCTCTGCGCGGCGGTATAGACTTTGCCCGGCCCGGTCGCGAGAATATCCACCTCATCACCCACGCGTACAACGCCGCTATTGCGGGCAATCAGATTCTGGCCAAAATCGACGTCGCCGCTGGTCGGATCGGTACGAAACGTCTGCAGAGTATTTAACGGTTCCCCGGCGGGATGCTTTTGCCCCTTCTCCGGGCTGATGGTTGTAAAAATACATCGGCTGCACGGCTTAACGACGTCAAACACGACGTCGCCGATGCGAATCGTTTTCCACGTATCTTCTACCCATGGGGCTACGCCGGTGACCACCAGGTTAGGGCGAAACTGCTCCATCCTTACGCTGGCCGGGCAACGCTGCTGTAGGTCGCGCAGAGAGGCTTCGTTGACCAGCAGGAAAGGGAAACCGTCGGCAAACGACAGCGGCACGGCATCATGGCGTTTGACGCGGCGCGTGAGGTCGGCACCGAGCCAGCGCAGCTGGACGTCGCGTTTAAAGAACGGAGAAAGCCACTGATTAATGGTATCCGGCGCGATACGCGAGGTAAAATGATTGCCCCAGACTTCGGTCGGCGAAGGCTGGCCGATGAAATCGGCAAAGCGCACCAGCGCGCTGCTGCCGTCGGGCGCGGTGAGGTGTAAACCGTCGTGCAGGACCGCGGGGGTAAAGCGAACCATCGCCGGAAACTGGCGGGCGGTAATAAAAGTGCCGTCGGGTTCGGTGATCATAAAAATGCGGTCAAATGCTAATCCGCTAATATCAGCAAAGGCGTGCGTGAGGCCAATGCCCCGCATCGATTTCACCGGATGTATAAAAAGTCGCGATAACGTGGCCACAACGCTGTCCCTGAGTCGAAAATAAGCCTTTAACTTTATGACATGGGGCGCAGATTGGCTATAATGCGCAACAATTTTCTGCGAGTAAAAGTGACGATATGAATTCTCTGTTTGCCAGTACGGCCCGTGGGCTGGAAGAGCTGTTAAAAACTGAACTGGAAGGCCTGGGCGCCCAAGAGTGCCAGATTGCCCAGGGCGGCGTCCATTTCCAGGGCGACACGCAGCTTCTGTACAAAAGCCTGATGTGGAGCCGCCTGGCGTCGCGCATTATGATGCCGCTGGGAGAATGTAGCGTCTGGAGCGATCTCGATCTTTACCTGGGCGTGCAGGCCATTGACTGGACGTCTATCTTTACCCCCGATGCCACCTTTGCGGTGAGCTTCGGCGGCCTGAACGATAGCATTCGTAACAGCCAGTACGGCGCGTTGAAGGTGAAAGATGCGATTGTCGATGCCTTTACGCGTAAGAATCTGCCGCGTCCGAACGTCGATCGTGACAATCCGGATCTGCGCATTAACGTCCGTTTGAATAAAGAGACCGCTTATATTTCGCTTGATCTGAGCGGTGAAGGTCTGCACCTGCGCGGCTACCGCGATCGTACCGGTATGGCGCCGATCAAAGAGAATCTGGCGGCCGCTATCGTCATGCGTTCCGGCTGGGTGCCGGGGACGCCGCTGCTCGATCCGATGTGTGGTTCCGGTACGCTGCTTATCGAAGCGGCAATGTGGGCTACCGACCGCGCGCCGGGGCTACATCGTGGTCACTGGGGCTTCAACGGTTGGGCACAGCACGATGATGCGGTCTGGAAAGAGGTAAAAGCTGACGCTCAGACCCGCGCTCGTGCCGGTCTGGCGGCCTATGAATCCCGTTTCTTTGGTTCTGACGTTGACAGCCGTGTGGTTGAGCTGGCGCGCAGCAACGCCCGTCGCGCCGGAATTGGCGAGCTTATCACCTTTGAAGTGAAAGACGTGGCGCAGCTGACCAACCCGCTGCCGAAAGGCCCTTACGGTACCGTTATCAGCAACCCGCCATACGGCGAACGTCTGGAAAGCGAACCGGCATTGATTGCGATGCACAGCCTGCTGGGCCGCAATATGAAAAACCACTTTGGCGGCTGGAACCTGTCGCTGTTTAGCGCCTCTCCGGAGCTGTTAAGCTGCCTGCAGCTGCGCGCTGAGCGTCAGTTTAAAGCCAAAAACGGCCCGCTGGACTGCGTACAGAAAAACTACCATCTGACCGAAACCACCGGTGAGAAGCCCGCTTCTCTGGCAGAAGATTACGCCAACCGTCTGCGTAAAAATCTGAAGAAATATGAAAAGTGGGCAAAACAGGAAGGAATTGAATGCTACCGCTTGTACGACGCTGACCTGCCGGAATACAACGTGGCCGTTGACCGCTACGCCGACTGGGTGGTGGTGCAGGAATACGCGCCGCCGAAAACCGTTGATGCCAATAAAGCGCGTCAGCGTCTGTTCGACATTATTGCCGCCACTATCGCCGTATTGGGCATCGCGCCAAACAAGCTGGTGCTGAAAACCCGAGAGCGTCAGAAAGGTAAAAATCAGTACCAGAAGATGAACGAGAAGGGCGACTTTATGCAGGTGAGCGAATACAACGCGCGCCTGTGGGTCAACCTGACCGACTACCTGGATACCGGCCTGTTCCTCGACCACCGCATCGCTCGCCGCATGCTGGGTGAAATGAGCAAGGGCAAGGATTTCCTCAATCTGTTCTCGTACACCGGCAGCGCCAGCGTGCACGCAGGTCTGGGCGGCGCACGCTCCACGACCACCGTGGATATGTCGCGTACCTACCTGGAGTGGGCGGAGCGCAACCTGCGCCTGAACGGCCTGACCGGCCGCGCGCATCGCCTGATGCAGGCAGACGTGCTGGCATGGCTGCGCGATACTGACGAACAGTTCGACGTTATCTTTATCGATCCGCCGACCTTCTCCAACTCCAAACGCATGGACGATGCGTTTGACGTTCAGCGCGACCACCTGCGTCTGATGAAGGATCTGAAGCGTCTGCTGCGCAAAGGCGGCACCATCATGTTCTCCAACAACAAACGCGGTTTCCGTATGGATCACGACGGCCTGGCAGAACTGGGACTGAAAGCACAAGATATTACCCAAAAAACACAGTCACAGGATTTCGCTCGTAACCGTCAGATCCACAACTGCTGGCTGATTACCGCAGCCTGAAAGGAATAAAGAATGTCATTAATTAGTATGCATGGCGCCTGGCTGTCGTTCAGCGATGCGCCGCTTCTCGATAATGCCGAACTGCATATTGAGGATAACGAGCGCGTCTGTCTGGTCGGCCGTAACGGCGCGGGCAAATCAACGCTGATGAAGATCCTCAACCGTGAACAGGGCCTGGACGATGGACGCATTGTCTACGAGCAGGATCTGGTCGTCGCGCGTCTGCAGCAGGATCCGCCGCGCAACGTGCAGGGCAGCGTGTATGATTTCGTCGCCGAGGGTATTGAAGAACAGGCGATATACCTCAAACGCTATCACGATATCTCGCATCTGGTGATGAGCGATCCGAGCGATAAAAACCTGCAGGAGCTGGCAAAGGTTCAGGAACAGCTGGATCACCACGGCCTGTGGCAGCTTGAAAACCGTATCAACGAAGTGCTGGCGCAGCTTGGGCTGGAGCCGGATATGGAGCTGGCCTCGCTCTCCGGCGGCTGGCTGCGTAAAGCGGCGCTGGGCCGTGCGCTGGTCAGCGCGCCCCGCGTACTGCTGCTCGATGAACCGACTAACCACCTGGATATCGAAACCATCGACTGGCTGGAAGGTTTCCTGAAAACCTTCAAAGGTACGATTATCTTTATCTCGCACGACCGTTCGTTTATTCGCAATATGGCGACCCGTATTGTCGATCTCGATCGTGGCAAGCTGGTGACGTATCCGGGCAACTACGATCAGTATCTGATCGAGAAAGAAGAGGCGCTGCGCGTAGAAGAGCTGCAAAACGCCGAGTTCGACCGCAAGCTGGCGCAGGAAGAAGTGTGGATTCGCCAGGGCATTAAAGCGCGCCGTACCCGTAATGAAGGCCGCGTCCGCGCGCTGAAAGCGATGCGTAACGAACGCAGTGCCCGTCGTGAAGTGATGGGCAGTGCGAAAATGCAGGTTGAAGAGGCCTCGCGCTCCGGCAAAATTGTCTTTGAAATGGAAGACGTCAACTACCAGGTTGACGGCAAGGTGCTGGTGAAAGACTTCTCCGCGCAGGTACAGCGCGGTGACAAAATTGCGCTGATCGGGGCCAACGGCTGCGGTAAAACCACGCTGCTGAAGCTGATGCTTGGCCAGCTGCAGGCCGATAGCGGTCGCATTCACGTCGGTACCAAACTGGAAGTCGCCTATTTTGATCAACACCGCGCTGAACTGGATCCGGATCGGACGGTGATGGATAACCTGGCGGAAGGCAAGCAGGAAGTCATGGTCAACGGCAAGCCGCGTCACGTGTTGGGCTACCTGCAGGACTTCCTGTTCCACCCGAAACGGGCAATGACGCCGGTGCGCGCGCTGTCCGGTGGGGAACGTAACCGTCTGCTGCTGGCGCGTCTGTTCCTGAAGCCAAGTAACCTGTTGATTCTCGATGAACCCACCAACGACCTCGATGTTGAAACGCTTGAACTGCTGGAAGAGTTAATTGACGGCTATCAGGGTACCGTGCTGCTGGTGAGCCACGACCGTCAGTTTGTCGACAACACCGTCACCGAATGCTGGATCTTCGAAGGCGAAGGGCGCATCGGTCAGTATGTTGGCGGCTATCATGATGCGCGCGGTCAGCAGTCGCAGTCATTGGCGCAAAAACAGGCAGTAGCGAAAAAAACGACGGAAGTTGTTCAGCCAAAAGCAGAAACTGTCAAACGCGGCAGTAACAAACTAAGCTATAACCTGCAGCGCGAGCTGGAACAGCTGCCGCAAAAACTGGAGTCGCTGGAAGCCGAACTCGAGGTGTTACAGGCGCAGGTAGCGGATGCGGCGTTCTTTAGTCAGCCACACGACCATACCCAAAAGGTGCTGGCCGACCTGTCCCAGGCAGAGCAGGCGCTGGAAGAGGCGTTTGAACGTTGGGAATATCTGGAAGCGTTGAAAAACGGCGCCTGATTGAGGAATTTTCATGTGCGATCAACATCATGCTGCGCAGCATATTCTCTGCTCACAGTGCGACATGCTGGTGGCGTTGCCGCACCTTGAGCACCGACATAAGGCCGCGTGCCCGCGCTGCGGCACAACGCTGACCACCGCGTGGGACGAGCCGAGACGCCGTCCCACGGCCTATGTGCTGGTGGCGCTGTTTATGCTGCTGCTGGCCAACCTGTTCCCGTTTATCAGCATGAACGTGGCGGGGGTTAACAGCCAGATTGAACTGCTGGAAATTCCCGGAGTCATGTTTTCCGAAGACTACGCCAGCCTGGGCACTTTCTTCCTGCTGTTTGTCCAGCTAGTGCCGGCGTTTTGTCTTGTCACTATTCTTCTGCTGGTAAACCGTGTGCGTATGCCGCATCGGCTGAAGGCTTTCCTGGCACGTATTCTGTTCACGCTGAAAACCTGGGGAATGGCGGAAATCTTCCTTGCCGGGGTGCTGGTGAGCTTCGTGAAGCTGATGGCCTATGGCGATATTGGCGTGGGCAGCAGTTTCCTGCCCTGGTGTCTGTTCTGCCTGCTTCAGTTGCGTACGTTCCAGTGCGTCGACCGCCGCTGGCTGTGGGATGATATTGCGCCCATGCCGCCGCTGAAGCAGACGCTGCAACCTGGCGTCACCGGTATTCGCCAGGGGCTGCGTTCGTGTGCGTGCTGCACGGCGATTTTACCTGCCGACCAGCTCGAGTGCCCGCGCTGTCACAGTAAAGGCCACGTGCGCCGTAAGAACAGCCTGCAGTGGACCATGGCGCTGCTGGTGACCTCGATTATGTTGTATCTCCCGGCCAATATTCTGCCGATTATGATTACCGATTTGCTCGGCGACAAAATGCCATCGACGATCATTGCGGGGGTCATTTTGCTGTGGAGCGAAGGGTCATATCCGGTAGCGATGGTGATTTTCCTGGCCAGTATCATGGTGCCGACGCTGAAGATGATTGCCATTGCCTGGCTGTGTCTGGATGCCAACGGCATGAAGCGACGCCATCGCGACAGCGAGCGGATGCATCTGATTTATGAAGTGGTCGAGTTCGTGGGCCGCTGGTCGATGATTGACGTGTTCGTGATCGCCGTACTCTCTGCGCTGGTGCGCATTGGGGGATTAATGAATATTTACCCGGCAATCGGTGCGCTGATGTTTGCGCTGGTTGTCATAATGACCATGTTCTCGGCAATGACGTTTGATCCGCGTTTATCGTGGGATCGGGAACCTGAATCAAGCCATGAGGAGTCGTAAAAGCATGGAAACCAAGAGTGGGGAGGCAAAGGTGCAAAAAGTGAAAAACTGGTCTCCCGTTTGGATCTTCCCGATTGTGACTGCGCTTATTGGCGCGTGGATCCTGTTCTATCACTATAGCCATCAGGGCCCGGAAGTGACGCTTATCACCACCAACGCAGAGGGCATTGAAGGCGGTAAAACCACCATCAAAAGCCGCAGCGTCGACGTGGGCGTGGTCGAAAGCACTACGCTAACCGATGACCTGACGCACGTGGAGATTAAGGCGCGTCTGAATTCGGGGATGGAGAAGCTGCTGCATAAAGATTCCGTCTTTTGGGTGGTGAAACCGCAGGTGGGCCGCGAGGGCATTAGCGGGCTGGGCACGCTGCTGTCCGGTGCCTATATTGAGCTGCAGCCGGGCACCAAAGGTTCGACGCAGGACCAATATCAACTCCTTGATGCGCCGCCGCTGGCGCCGCCGGATGCGAAGGGGATTCGTGTCCTTCTCGACAGCAAGAAGGCCGGGCAGCTTAACCCCGGCGATCCGGTACTGTTCCGCGGCTATCGCGTCGGCTCGGTGGAAACCAGCTCGTTCGATCCGCAGAGTCGCAGCATTTCCTATCAGCTGTTTATCAGCGCACCTAACGATCGTCTGGTGACCAGCAACGTTCGCTTCTGGAAGGACAGCGGCGTGGCGGTAGACCTGACTTCTGCCGGGATGCGCGTAGAAATGGGCTCACTGGCGACGCTATTTAGCGGCGGCGTTAGTTTTGACGTGCCGGAAGGTGTAGATTTGGGGCAACCGATCGCCGAAAAGACCGAGTTCAAGCTTTATGACGATCAGAAGAGTATCCAGGACTCGCTGTATACCGAGCACGTTGACTATCTGATGTTCTTTAAAGATTCAGTGCGTGGTCTGCAGCCGGGGGCTCCGGTTGAGTTCCGCGGCATTCGTCTGGGGACGGTCGATCAGGTGCCTTTCTTCGTTCCGGGGCTTCAGCAGGCGCTGAATAATGACTACCGTATTCCCGTCAAGATTCGCATTGAGCCGGAGCGTCTGAAAAGCGCGCTGGGTGAAAATCCGGATATCGCCAGCCACCTTGATGAGCTAACCCAGCGCGGCCTGCGCGGGGCGCTGAAAACGGGGAACCTGGTGACCGGCGCGCTGTATGTCGACATGGACTTTTATCCGAAAGAACCGGCAGTGACCGGCATGAGAAGCTTCGGCGGCTACCAGATTGTGCCTACCGTCAGCGGTGGCCTGGCGCAGATTCAGCAGCGCCTGATGGACACCCTGGATAAGATCAACAATCTGCCGTTAACGCCGATGGTTGAACAGGCGACCAACACGCTGTCGGAAAGCCAGAACACCATGCGCCGTCTGCAAACAACGCTGGATAATCTGAACAAAATCACCGCCAGCCAGTCCGCTCAGCAGCTGCCGGCCGACATGCAGAAAACACTGCGTGAGCTGAACCGTAGCATGCAGGGCTTCCAGCCAGGATCTGCGGCTTATAACAAAATGGTCGCCGATATGCAGCGCCTGGATCAGGTATTGCGCGAATTGCAGCCGGTGCTGAAGACGCTGAATGAGAAGAGCAACGCGCTGGTATTCGAAGCGAAGGATAAAAAAGATCCAGAGCCTAAGAGGGCGAAATAATGAAAAAGTGGTTAGTCATTGCCGCCGCCTGCCTGTTGGCAGCCTGTAGCAGCACGGAGAATAAAACGTACTATCAGCTGCCGTTGGCTACGGGCACGGTGCAAAACGGTGCCAGCAGCACCGGTCAGCGGATGCTGTGGATTGAGCAGGTGAATATTCCTGACTTTCTTGCCGGCAGCGGCGTGGTGTACCAGACCAGCGACGTTCAGTACGTGATTGCCAGTAACAATCTGTGGGCCAGCCCGCTGGATCAGCAACTGCGCACGACGCTGGTCTCCAATCTGAGCAATCAGCTGCCAGGCTGGGTCGTGTCGTCGCAGCCGCTAGGTAGCGATCAGGATACGCTGAATGTCTCGGTGAGCGGCTTCCATGGCCGTTATGATGGCAAAGTGGTGGTCAGCGGCGAATGGCTGCTTAACCACCAGGGGCAGTTGACCAAACGTCCTTTCCACATTGAGCTGGCTCAGCAGCAGGACGGTTACGATGCGATGGTGAAAACGCTCGCCCAGGCATGGAGCCAGGAAGCGGCATCTATCGCCAGGACTATCAATCGTTAACTATAAGTAGAATTAATCGTTCTAAAGGCCGCCGCCGGTGTTAAACCGACGGCGGTTTTTTTATCCCTGATGTCAGCGTGTTACCTGTGCGGCCTCACATTTCTTGTACAAATGTTCTTCTGAGTAGCTCACAAATATGACAAAGGTATGAATTCTACGCATTGACGGGGCCATTTTTTAGCGGTATTCGTATTGTGTGGTTGCATACTTTGTAGCCACTGTTTTCTTTTCCACCAGACCAAGATATGAGGGAAACGAGGCATGAAGAGACAAAAACGAGATCGCCTGGAGCGGGCACATCAGCGTGGATATCAGGCCGGTATTACCGGGCGTCCGAAAGAAATGTGTCCTTACCAGACTATAAACCAGAGGTCTTACTGGCTGGGAGGCTGGCGAGAGGCCATGGAGGACAGGGCAGTAGTTGCCTGACACTGTCTCTTTAAAAAGAAACCTCCGCAGTGCGGAGGTTTCGCCTTAGATTCATCAGACAAATTTATCGCCAGCAGAAAGTGGCGATAACTCGTATCAGAATGCAGAGGTATCCTGGAACAAGCCGACTTTCAGGTCGGTTGCGGAGTAGATCAGGCGACCATCAACCAGCACTTCGCCATCCGCCAGGCCCATAATCAGACGACGGTTAACAACGCGCTTGAAGTGAATACGGTAGGTCACTTTCTTCGCCGTTGGCAGTACCTGACCGGTGAACTTCACTTCACCCACGCCCAGCGCACGGCCTTTGCCTTCGCCGCCCAGCCAGCCGAGGTAGAAACCGACCAACTGCCACATTGCATCCAGACCCAGGCAACCAGGCATTACCGGATCGCCGATAAAGTGGCAACCGAAGAACCACAGGTCCGGGTTAATATCCAGTTCGGCTTCAACGTAACCTTTGTCAAAATTGCCGCCGGTTTCGGTCATTTTCACGACACGATCCATCATCAGCATGCTAGGAGCCGGTAACTGCGGGCCTTTAGCGCCGAACAGTTCACCGCGACCAGAGGCAAGAAGGTCTTCTTTTGTATAAGATTCGCGTTTATCTACCATGTTTTAAGTAAGCCTTATTTTAAGTTCGGGACGCAGGATAGCTAACACGTGTACGCTGAACAAGTCCGATCAGTTGGAATTCGGACGGTTTAACCAGCGTAGCGGCCACGGATAGCGGTATCGAGGCTCCTGCTGAGTGGCTTGTGCAATGCGTTCCTGAATAGTTTGCAACAGCGTCTGGCCTTCGCCATCCCAGTTGAGCTGGGTGAGAAGCGGCAGCGCATCGGTGACGTCATCAATAGCCCAGATAGAGAACTCACCGGCCTCTACGGCTTCCTGTACCTCAGTTGCGAGGCTCAGATGGCGTACGTTGGCAGAGGGAATGATGACCCCCTGTTTTCCGGTCAGGCCGCGCTGAGCGCAGATAGCAAAGAAACCTTCAATTTTTTCATTCAGTCCGCCGACCGGCTGAGCACGGCCAAACTGGTCAACCGAACCGGTCATCGCGATGCTTTGATTAATCGGGACGTTTGCCAGGGCGCTGATCAGCGCACACAGTTCTGCCATTGACGCGCTATCGCCGTCGACTTCGCTGTATGACTGTTCAAAGGTCAGCGAGGCGGAGAACGGGATTTGCTGATCCAGGTCCAGTTCGGCCATCAGGAAAGCCTGCATTAGCATCATGCCTTTAGCATGAATGTTACCGCCGAGTTCGGCTTTACGTTCAACGTCGGTGAACTCGCCGTCGCCGATGTGGACAACGCAGCTAATACGCGACGGTTCACCGAACGGGCGCGGGTGGCCTGGGAAGTCAATGACAGACAGGGCGTTAATCTGGCCGATGCATTCGCCTTCGGTTTCAATCAGGATTTGCTCAAGCAGAATCTCATCCTGCATACGCTCGGCAAGGAAACCTTCGCGCCACTGGCGCTGAGTCAGCATCGTTTTCAGCTGTTCTGCGTTAATCACTTTATCGGTGGTAAACGGCGCCGCTTCGCGCAGCTGGCGGCTAATCCACAGCGGGCAGAGCGGCATGATTTCCTGGTCACCGGTATAGCGCGCGCCTTCCTGCATCAGCAGTGGCCAGGCGTCAGCGGCCAGTCCGGGCAGCGATTTTTCACGCGCTACGGTCCATACCCACTGACACCACTGGCGCAGCGTCTCTTCGTCGGCAAGCTGCA
Organism: Kluyvera genomosp. 2; assembly: GCF_036759865.1. NCBI lineage: Bacteria > Pseudomonadati > Pseudomonadota > Gammaproteobacteria > Enterobacterales > Enterobacteriaceae > Kluyvera > Kluyvera genomosp. 2. Next base: position 15,486 of record NZ_JAPKIA010000004.1, on the reverse strand, counting down.
CGCTGTCTTCAAATTCACTGTACAGTGAGGATTCGCAGAGCTCTGGCTCCATTTCCTGAAGATCCGCCAGCGAATCACGCTCGCCGACCAGAATAACCTTCAGATTAAGCGGCATTGAGGGAATGCTGACCGGCAGTGGACGAGCATCGTCAAAGGTCAGCCATTCAAAGCGCTGCTGGATCACCTGATTCTTTAAGCGCATCCACAGCAGCGGCTGGCTCATCAGCGTGCGCAGAGGCAGCACGAGAATGCCGCCGTTCGCCTGATGCACCAGGCCCGGCTGAAGGCTGATTTCGCCATTAAACTGACGCACGCAGCCAAACAGCTGCTCGGCCTCAGCCCAGTCGGCAAAAATGACCGGCCCCTGGCTGGCGAAGTTGTCTTCGGCACTGCTGGCGGGGTGCATGGTGATGTGACTGCCGGAAACCTGATAGTCGACGCCCGTCAGGGTTGGTTCTGCGTCATCACGCAGGGACTGCGTCGTTTGAGTGAGCAGCTGCAGGTACTCTTTTTCTTCTGGCGCTTTAACCAGTAAGAAAGGGGAGATGCCCTGAGGATGCAGAAACTGCTCAAGCGCGTAGTGTAAACGAGCCTGTAGCTCGCTGAATAAAATGTCGTTTTCTGAGGCTAAATCAGGCTGGGTAAATAGCGCCTGGAATGCTTCAGTCGCGGGGGCGAGAAAGCGCCGGGAAAGAGTATTTATAGTCAATGTCGCTATTTTTAGTCAGATGTAAAGTGCGTGATTATACCCGATGCCGTCAGGAAGCTCACGGAGAATAGGGAAGTATCTTGTACCACGGTTTTTATCCGTATCACAGTTGCAGATTTCTTCTCAGCACATTGAGAAAAAACTGTTATCCTGAAAAGAGTTACACGGTCACACTGAGATCGCAATGAAATATCAACAACTGGAAAATCTTGAAAGCGGCTGGAAGTGGAAATACCTGGTGAAAAAGCACCGGGAAGGCGAGCCCATCACCCGCTATATTGAAGCCAGCGCCGCGCAAGAGGCCGTCGATGTTTTGCTGAAGCTGGAAAACGAGCCGGTGCAGGTCAATGGCTGGATTGCTCAGCATATCAATCCGCAGCTCGTTAATCGGATGAAGCAAACTATTCGTGCGCGCCGTAAGCGCCATTTCAACGCCGAGCATCAGCATACCCGCAAGAAATCTATCGATCTGGAATTTGTGGTCTGGCAACGTCTGGCCGGGCTGGCGCAGCGTCGCGGTATTACGCTCTCTGAAACTATCGTTCAGCTGATTGAAGATGCGGAAAATAAAGAGAAATACGCCAGTAAAATGTCCAGCCTGAAGCAGGACCTTGAGGCTATGCTGGGCAAAGATAAATAGGCTATTTTGCTCGTCGTTCTGCAAAGCAGGCCGAGAAAAGACCAAAAAAAACCCCGCAGCGCGGGGTTTTTTATTAGACGATAACTTAAGCCTGCGGCTGAGTTACAACGTCTTTGATGCCTTTAACTTCGATCTCTACGCGACGATCCGGAGCCAGGCAGTCGATCAGCGCAGCTTTCGCTTTTACGCCGTCACAGGTGTTGCCAGTAACCGGGTTAGATTTGCCCATGCCACGTGCAGAGATTTTGTCAGACGGGATACCTTTAGATACCAGGTAATCAACGACGGACTGAGCACGTTTCTCGGACAGACCCTGGTTGTAAGCGTCAGAACCGATGCGGTCAGTGAAGCCCAGAACAACAACGGAACCGTCTTTCGGATCCAGGTTGCTCAGCTGGGAGTACATCTGATCCAGAGCCTGTTTACCTTCCGGTTTCAGGGTTGCTTTGTTGAAGTTGAACAGAACGTCAGACTTCAGAGTGAAGTGTTTGGTCTGTACTTCTGGAGCCGGAGCCGGAGCCGGAGCAACTACCGGAGCTGCTGCATCCTGCTGGCCGAAGCGGTAGGAAACACCTACGCTCAGCATGCCGTTGTCAGGACGTACGCCGACGGTGTTTGCGTCGCCGATGTTGTTAACCCACTGGTATTCCAGACGGGTAGCGATGTCACGAGTAACAGCCCACTCAACGCCGCCAGCGAATACTGGGGAAACGCCGGTGTCGTGATGGTCGCCAGCGATGTTGTTGCTGGAGTCAGCACGCCATACCATACCGCCCAGACGGGTGTAGATGTCCAGGTCGTCAGTGATTGGGTAGCCCAGTTTAGCAGTCAGCTGAACGCCTTGAGCTTTCAGAGCGCCATTGGTCTGGCTGCCGGTGTATTCCATACGGCCCAGCCAGTCGTAACCCATTTCGAAACCAACGTACGGGTTAACCTGGTAACCACCGAACGCGCCTGCGCCCAGCTGGCTCTCGTGGGTGGAACCGTTGTTGTTCAGGTCACTCTGGTACCAACCGGTGTCATGGAACTGGGACCAACCCAGTTTACCACCAGCATACCAGGTGTTGTCTTGCGGAGCGGCCTGCGCTACAGAAGCGAAGCCTGCCAGTGCCACTGCAATCGCGATAGCTGTCTTTTTCATTTTTTGCGCCTCGTTATCATCCAAAATTTGCCATGAAGTTCTAAATAGACTCACGGTTAAATCCTTCCACCGGGGGCGGGGCTTAGTTAAATACTCAGCAGATATCTGCGGTGTTAAGCTGAGCACCCCTGGCGATGTAAAGTCTACAACGTCGCCGGAAACTTACAAGTGTGAACTCCGTCAGGCTTATGAAAAAAAAAGAGTTGTATACGCAATATTTAACAAATGCGTCGAAAAAATAATCGATATTAACGGCGGGAAACCGCATCAGACCGGCATTCTGCCTGAAAATGCCCAGAAAAACGGCGACATAAAAAAAATGCAAAAAAATTCCCAGGAAAATTCCTAATTTGGCTCAATGGAACAAATTTGAGTGAATTTTTATCCCATTGTATTGTCCTGTTGGGTGTAACGCAGACCGAACTGGTCGCATAATGAACACCATCGCGTTACCTTTCTCCGCTGCACTCTGTAAACGTGCATGTTCCTCAGCGGACAACTCGTCCGTCAACCAGCCAATAACCACGCTATAGTTACCGGTACGCGACGCGCGGATCATTGAATCAAGCATGTCGCAAGATGACATCTGGCGAAGCTGCATGACCTTGGTCAACGGTAAGCCGGAAGCTTGTACCCACTGGCGGCTCAGTTTCTGCTGTGGTGTGAGCCAGAGCTGCCAGCGCGACTGCTGGCCCAACTGCTGTAATAATGGCAAGAGCAGCAGCTGTGCCATCATTGGCTGATCCTCACGATATTGCACTTCACTAATTAACGCGGTATGCGCGCTATTGACGGAAGTCAGCGTATGAGAGGCCGTAGTGACGGCAGCGACAGAAGAACGATTTACGACACCAGAAGTATACATAGTTAATCCAGCCCTGTGGGTTACTGTATGAATATACAGTACTACCCTGAAGACTAAAGATCAACCTCATTTTCTGAAACCAACTCGCAAAATTGCATAAGAAACACCCGTGACTACAAATACACCTTGCCGTACCGGCGGAACTTCCCTATGTTGCTTATTATCTGATCGATTAACAAATCTGATGTATTCATGTGCATGATTATTAAGGATTAATCATGAAGATAATCTCGTATAAAAGGATTTACCAATCCATGGAATATTTTTCTGGATTGGGCAAAGTGCAGTCTCGGGCGCTGTTCGGCGGCTACAGCCTTGCGGTCGACAATACCGTTTTTGCCATGGTTGCAGAAGGGGAACTGTATCTGAGGGCGTGCGAAAAAACGCTGCTTATCAGAGTCAGTACTCGCCGCCTCTGCTGACGGTACGCAAACGCGGGCATGAACAGCAGCTCAACTATTTTCGCGTCGATGAACGGCTTTGGTCGAATAAATCTGCCTTAGTGCAGCTTGGCCAATGTTCCCTGGAAGATGCGCAAAATGAAAAGCGACGACGACGGTGCCGCAGGCTCAGGGATCTTCCCAATCTTTCTTTTCATCTGGAACTGCTGTTGCACGAGGCTGGAATCAAAGATGTGCGTACGCTGCGGCAGATGGGCGCGAAAACGGCGTGGATGCGTTTGCGGCAGATACGTAAACAGCTGAACGTTAGCGTGCTGTATTCGCTAGAGGGGGCAATCATCGGAGTACATTCTGCCGCGCTCCCGGCGCAAACGCGCCAGGAGCTGGAAATATGGGTGCAGAACTACACCCAACGACGGTGATTACATCATAACCTGCTTTTGCAGACGGCAAATTTCAGGCAGAAGTGAAATCATCAACCCAATTTGTTGCAGGACCAATGGTTCTTTGCTGTCCGGACGAGGATCGAGATGCTGGATCCTCGCCGCGAGCTCGCTAAGCGCACGTTGAACCCGCTCCTCATCGGAAGGCTGATGGTGCAGGGCATCATCGACATAGCAGACCGCATCGTCGAGAAGCGCCAGGATTTCCGGTGTGGTGAGTTTCTCTCGATGGGCACCCAGCGCAGAGATATAGCTGGTTAAAGTGTGGTTAAGGCAGAGAAGTCGAAACGCCGTTTCCCGCATTTCCGCCGTTACTTTCGGTTCCGTCGACATATTCGACACCACTGACGCCAGCTCGGCATCCCGATTATGCGCATCGCGGCGCGCAATACGATAGGCCAGACGGTTATCGCGCCCCTGGTGGTACTGTTCAAGAATGGCGTCCAGGTAGCGACAGTTGGCATCCACGGCGCGTTCCAGCACGCGCGGCAGGTTACGGAACTTCCAGTCCGGCCAGATAAAGCTTACCGCCAGCCACGCAATACCACAGCCAATCAGGGTATCTACGACGCGCGGTAGCGCCACTTCAAATCCTTCGCCGAGCAGGTTAAAGCACAGTAGCACCAGTAGCGTAATAAACATGGTGGCATGCGCGTACTGTACGTTGCGAAAAGCGAAAAACAGCACGCCGGTTACGACGATCAGAATCAACTGACCTTCCAGTGACGGTACCAGCCAGAGTATGGGCAGACCCAGCGCAACGCCAACCAGCGTGCCGATAATACGCAGCGCAAGGCGGTGACGGGTGGCGTTATAGTTGGGCTGGCAAACAAACAGGCTGGTCAGCAGGATCCAGTAGCCATGCTGTAGACCGGTGAACTGAATAAAGGCATAGCCCACGCACAGCACCACAGACATGCGAACGGCGTGGCGGAACAGCGCTGACTCCGGTGACATGTTGCGGCTCAGCCGCGAACGGATATCGGCGAAGCCGTGCAGGCTGTCGTCGGCGAGGAGGTTTTCCGTTTCGCTTCGCGTTTGCGACTGGAGCTGTTCTGACTCGATGGTGGCGAGCTGGGCATCAATTGCCCGCAGGTTATTGAGCAGAAAACCCAGCGCTTTCATTTGTTCCGGCGCGGTGCCGCCAGCGCGAATACGATCGAGCGCGGCATCCAGATGGGTAAACGCGCGTTCAAAGCGAGCATCGTGTTGATACGGCGTGCGCAGCAGGATGGCCTTCGCCAGATCCTGACAGGCGATAGACTGCATTGAGAGTAGGCGCTGGAAGCGGAACATGACGTCGCTGTAGCGAAACTGATCGCGCAGCGCCTGGTACTGGATATGCGATGAACTGGCGCGTTCGTGGATATCCTGAGCCACGAAATAGTAGTGCAGCGTCCGGCGCGTGCTGCGCTGGCCGCGGTCTCCACGCAGGCGTGTCAGTAACGATGTTTTAGTCTGGTTCAGCGTCGCCATCAGTTGCCCGTTCGCCAGCGCCAGTTCATATAACGGCGCCTGGTTGTCATCGTCGAGATCGGGATCGAACAGACGCGATTTCAGTTCGAGGTAGCGGGCGAGCTGTTCGTAGCTGCGCGCGAGGTTATCCTGCAGCGGGCGAATTGGGAAAATCAGGTGCCCGGTTAAGGTCAGCACGTTATACCAAACGGCTCCCGCAATCAGCAGCAGCGGCTGCTGATACCATTGGGCGTACAGCGATACGCCGAGCATCGTATAAATGGCAATCAGCAGCGCGCCGAAGGCGATAGTCGCATAGCGCTGCCCAAGGCCGCCGAGCAAAATAAAACCGATAGTGGAAAGGGTCAGTCCTACCGCAAATAACCACGGCCAGGGAAACAGCAGTTCTACCGACGCCGAGGCGATAAAAAAGCAGATGAGGGTAATGACCAGGTTACGCAGCCGCCCGGCCAAACGATCGTCGAGGTCCGTTAGCGCAGCAGCAACCACCCCCAGGGTGAGCGGAATGGTCAACTTTGCGTCGCCCAGCCACCAGGGCAGAGCGGTTGTGCCAATTAACGCAATAAATATCCTGGCGTTATATAGCCAGGTACTGTTCCATGTATAGCGGCGAAGCAGCGGGCTTAGCATAGCAATTAATCGTCCTGATTACTGGAAACGGCGGCGGGCGTTCGCTTCACGCGCCGCGCGTGCAACTTCGACAGGCACAACCCGGCGTCCTACGGGCCACAAAGCAATAGCGGCAATTTTAAAATTCGCAATGCCGACAGGAATACCAATAATGGTGATGCATTGGGCGATCCCGGCCATAATGTGCGTCAGGCACAGCCACCAGCCGAACAGCACGAACCACAGAATGTTGAGCAAGGTACCGCCAGCGTTCATGACGCCGCTTTTCGCGCCGGGCTCCAGTTCGTCAACGTGTACCGCTTCATTACCGTAAGGCAGCAGCGATAATTTGGTGATTTCCCAGCAGGACCGCGTGAGCGGCAGCGTAATAATCAGCACGATGCTGACCAGCGTTGCCAGCAGCCAGCCCAACGTTGTCAAAAAACCACCCAGCACAAAATTCAAAATATTCAGAACAGTACGCATAAATCCTCAGTGCAGCGCTGTGAATAATAAGTCCTGTTGATTGTAACGTTTTTTTAGGCTGGAGCACCTATTCTCTGGCGGTTACACTGTGAGATATCGAAAAAGTCAGGATTCAGCACGACATGGAATTAAAAGCAACGACGCTGGGCAAGCGCATGGCGCAGCATCCTTACGACCGGGTTGAGATCCTCAATGCGGGCGTCAGGGTGTCCGGCCCTCAGCATGAATATCTCATCCCTTTTAATCAGTTACTGGCCATCAACTGCAAGCGTGGTTTGGTGTGGGGGGAGCTGGAGTTTGTTCTGCCCGAGGACAAAGTTGTGCGCCTGCACGGTACGGAATGGGGTGAAACCCAGCGTTTTCACCGCCACTTGACGGCGCTGTGGCAGCAGTGGAGCGCAGAGATGAGCGATATCGCCGCTGGGCTGCTCGAGGCGCAGCTGGCAATTATTACCGGTAGCCGCGAGCAGACGCGCTGGCTTACCCGCCAGCAGGCGCAGACTATCCGGCAGCAGATCGTTAACGCGCTCGAAGGCCTGCCCTTGCCAACCACGCGGTTGGCAGAATTTGAGAACTGCCGAGAGGCCTGGCGGCAGTGCCAGGCTTGGCTGGCGGATAAAGAAAGCGGTCGCGCGCAGCATAATCAACGCTATACCGACGCCATGCTGACACAGTACGGCGACTTTTTTGCTCGCATTGAATCTTCACCGCTGAACCCGTCACAGGCTCGCGCGGTGGTGAACGGTGAGCGTTCACTGCTGGTACTGGCCGGGGCCGGCAGCGGTAAAACGTCGGTGCTGGTGGCGCGTGCCGGCTGGCTGCTTGAGCGCCAGGAGGCCTCAGCGGAACAGCTTCTGCTGTTAGCCTTTGGCCGCAAGGCGGCTGAAGAGATGGACGAGCGTCTACAATCACGCCTGAATACGGATGCCATTACCGCACGCACCTTCCACGCGCTGGCGCTGTCGATTATCCAGCAGGGCAGTAAAAAAGTGCCTGTCGTCAGTCAACTGGAAAACGATGCTGCCGCACGTTATAAGCTGTTTACCGATTGCTGGCAGCAGCAGTGCCGCGAGAAAAAAGCGCAGGCGAAAGGTTGGCGGCAGTGGCTACAGGACGAACTGGGCTGGGAGGTCGGCGAAGACAGCTTCTGGGAAGATGACAAAATCGTAAAACGGATGGGCAGCCGCCTCGACCGCTGGGTGAGCCTGATGCGAATGCACGGCGGTTCGCAGGCGGATATGATCGCTGGTGCGCCGGAAGCCGTGCGAGAGTGCTTTGGTAAACGGATAAAGCTAATGGCACCGCTGCTGAAAGCGTGGAAAGCCGCGCTGAAAGACGAGAATGCCGTCGATTTTTCCGGTTTAATTCACCAGGCTATTATTATTCTCGATAAGGGCCGTTTTGTGAGCCCGTGGAAGCATATTCTGGTTGATGAATTCCAGGATATCTCACCACAGCGCGCCGCGCTGCTGGCGGCGCTGCGTAAACAGAATTCGCAAACATCGCTGTTCGCCGTTGGCGACGACTGGCAGGCAATTTATCGCTTCAGCGGCGCGCAGCTGTCGCTGACTACGGCTTTTAGCCACTATTTTGGCGAGGGCGATAACTGCGCGCTGGATACGACCTACCGTTTTAACAGCCGCATTGGTGAAATTGCCAACCGCTTCATTCAGCAGAACCCACATCAACTGAGTAAACCGCTGAACAGCCTGACCGCTGGCGATAAGCACGCCGTTACGCTGCTGGAAGACGATAAGCTCGATGCGCTGTTTGATAAGCTCAGCGGCTACGCCACGCCAGACCAGCGTATTCTGGTGCTGGCCCGTTATCATCATCTTAAGCCTGCCGCGCTGGAAAAAGCCGCTACCCGCTGGCCGAAGCTGAATATTGATTTTATGACCGTGCACGCCAGTAAGGGGCAGCAGGCTGACTATGTCATTGTGCTGGGGCTGCAAGAGGGCTTCGACGGTTTTCCCGCTCCCGTGCGGGAGTCGATTATGGAGCAGGCCCTGTTGCCGGAGCCGGAGGATTTTCCCGACGCGGAAGAGCGGCGTTTGCTGTACGTGGCCATGACCCGCGCGCGGTTGCGCGTCTGGCTGTTGTTTAACAAGGCGCAGCCGTCTCCGTTTGTTGAGATACTGAAGCAGCTGTCGGTGCCAGTGGCACGCAAACCCTGAATGACGCCCGAAGTTTTTGCTCCGGGCGCAGCCTGGCTTATTTGAGACGTTCGGCCAGATAGCGTGGGTAGTCTGGAATGAGGATATCTACCGGCTCGGCAAAGTTGGGTGACTGAATGATAAAGTCCGCGGTAGCAGCATTGGTCGCGACCGGGATGTTCCACACGGTCGCGAGGCGCAGCAGAGCCTTAACGTCCGGATCGTGCGGCACGGCGTTGAGCGGGTCCCAGAAGAAAATCAGCACATCGATTTTGCCTTCTGAAATGAGCGCGCCCACCTGCTGATCGCCGCCCATCGGGCCGCTGAGCATCGCTTTAACTTCCAGGCCGGTTGCGCGCTGCACCAGGTTGCCGGTGGTGCCGGTCGCCGACAGCGTATGCTGCGCAAGGCATGCCTGGTGGCGCTGCACCCATTTCATCAGCATATCTTTGCAGTGGTCGTGCGCAACCAGCGCAATGTGTTTACGCGCCGGTAAGGTGCGAGTGGTCAGTTCCATAAAACGATCCCTGAGTGTTAAATGCAGACAGATTACTGCATGCGACTCAGGCTGCAAGCGCTGATTGGCAAAAATTTGACGCGCGACATTAGCGGACTCGCGTACACTTAAGTTATTGGCCAGGAGGATAATGATGACTGAAAACGATATTGCCAGCATTTTGACCAGCACCCGTACCATCGCGTTGGTAGGCGCCAGCGACAAACCTGACCGCCCGAGCTATCGGGTGATGAAATACCTGTTAGATCAGGGCTACCACGTCATTCCGGTTTCGCCGAAGGTGGGCGGTAAAACCCTGCTCGGGCAGCAAGGCTATGCAACCCTTGCCGAGGTGCCAGAGAAAGTGGACATGGTGGACGTCTTCCGTAATTCAGAGGCCGCGTGGGGCGTCGCGCAGGAAGCTATCGCCATCGGGGCGAAAACGTTGTGGATGCAGCTCGGTGTCATCAATGAACAAGCTGCCGTACTGGCGCGCAATGCGGGGTTAAACGTGGTGATGGACCGCTGCCCGGCAATCGAAATTCCGCGCTTAGGGCTCGCAAAATAGCGGGGGCTGGGCAAAGAGAGAAGCCCGGTTGAGCTGTAAATAAAAAACCCCGCAGCGCGGGGTTTTTTGATGCGGCAGTCAGTTACGCAGCCGTGGGGCCTGTAGCTGCCGGCGGATAGTACGCGCCAGTTCATCCATCGTGGGTTGTTCCGGATGATCCTCGCGCGGCTCGCTGCTTAACTGGGCTTCGGCCAGGTAGGTATGCACCGGCTGGCCTTCGTCGTCTTCCATCACCACGTGATACCACGGCAACGCGCGCAGTTCGTCGTTAGCCGCCAGATCGTCGGGTTCAGGATCGTCGAGCGAGTATACCGGGTCGATATCCACCACCACGCCCAGATAGCCCAGCAGGGAGTGACGCACCTGCTGGCCGATACCGAATTTGCTGGTCATCATCATACTCACCTCCCGGGAAATGGCCTCTCTCTAGATATATAGACACCATTTCGCTTTTCAAGTTACATGACGCGGCAGGCAAATCCTTTCAGGTACAGTCCTTCCGGGTACGTCGCAATCACCGGGTGATCGGCTGCCTGACGGAACTGCTCTATAAATTGTACATCACGACCGGCATCCACAGCGGCATCGGCGATGATTTTCTGGAATAAATCTGACGTCATCAGGCCGGAGCAGGAGAAGGTTAGCAGCACGCCGCCCGGATTCAGCAGCTGGATAGCCAGCATATTGATGTCCTTATAGCCGCGGCAGGCACCCATTAGCTGGCTTTTATTCTCGACGAATTTCGGCGGGTCCATCACGATAACGTCGAATTTCTCCCCCTGATCGCGGTATTTGCGCAGCAGTTTGAAAACGTCGTCACGCACGAACTCGGCTTTGCTGAGATCGAGTTTATTCAGCTCAACGTTCTGGCGCGCCACGTCCAGCGCTTCCTGCGAGGTATCAACGCTGGTGACCTGGCGACAGCCGCCCATCAGGGCAGAAACCGCAAAGCCGCCGGTGTAGGAGAAACAGTTGAGAACGCGCTTGTCTTCCACGTAGCGACGGGTGGCAAGACGGCTGTCGCGCTGGTCAAGGTAGTAGCCGGTTTTGTGGCCGCCCTGAATATCGACCAGCAGCTTCATGCCGTGTTCTTCGATGGGCAGCAGGGCTGGCGGCAATTCGCCGGTGACCGGGCCCTGGGTCAGCTCCATACCTTCTTTTTTACGCACCGCCACGTCGCTGCGATCGTAGATAGCGCATTCCGGATAGAGGGTTTGCAGGGCGCTGATGAGGGCGGCGCGCTGATATTCCGCACCGGCGCTCAGCAGTTGTAATACGAGGAAGTTACCGAAACGGTCAATGGTGACGCCCGGCAGGCCATCGGATTCACCGGCGATCAGACGGTAGCTGTCCAGCCCGTCTTTTTTCGCCAGCCAGTCGCGCCAGCTTTGTGCCTGCTGAAGGCGACGCACGAAGAAATCGATATCGATGCTTTCATGGGCGTCAAACGTCCAGACGCGCGCGCGGATCTGCGAAGCGGGAGAGTATGCGCCGCGGGCTAACCATTTACCCTGATGATCGACAATATCAATGGTCTCTCCGAGGCTGGCTTTGCCTTCCATGCGGGCGACCGCGCCGGAAAAGACCCAGGGATGGCGGCGCAGCAATGATTTTTCGCGCCCTTTGGCTAACACTAAACGTACACTCATAGTTTATTTATCTGACTGTTTGAGGGAATCAGGCTGCATTTTCCCGACTTCCCCGCACAAATGCAACGCGCGGCGGAAGAATGTGGGGAGAATTGGCGCTACAGTTGGGGTATATACAGGAGGAAGCATGATGGATAAATGTGTGATCTGCTGGGTCTACGGCAAGGTGCAGGGTGTGGGTTTTCGTTTTTTTACCCAGCAGGAGGCGCAGCGCCTGGGGCTAAGCGGCTATGCGTTGAATCTGGACGATGGCAGCGTCGAGGTGGTTGCCTGCGGCAAAAGCGAGCAGGTAGAGCAGCTACTGGCCTGGCTAAAAGCCGGTGGGCCACGCAGCGCGCGGGTTGATAAAGTCCTGGCGGAACCTCACCAACCCGATAAGGCGTGGAGCAAGTTCAGTATTCGTTATTAAATACATTTTACCGGTTTAGGCAGGCCGGCAATTTTCGTCGCCTGTTTAGCCGGGCCTTTTGGGAACAGGCGGTACAAATAGCGGCTGTTGCCTTTCTCCTCGCCAAAGGTATTCGCCATGGCTTTAACCAGCATACGGATGGCCGGTGAGGTGTTGAACTCCAGGTAAAATTCGCGCACGAAGCGCACCACTTCCCAATGTTCAGGGCTCAGTTCAATCCCTTCGTTGGCGGCAATCGCCTGAGCCAGCCCTTCACTCCACTGCGTGGTGTCTTTGAGATAGCCTTCGCTATCGGTCTCAATTTCGATGTTTTCGTAGATAAGCATAATTTTTCACACAACAAACAGATGGCGGGAAGTGTAGCAAATAAAAAGGCCCCGCATAAGCGAGGCCCTGGAGACTGAAGCGTTAAGCCTTAATCGCGGCTGGCGAAGCCCAGAATGCTTAACAGGCTGATGAAGATGTTGTACAGCGAAACGTACAGGCTTACCGTCGCACGGATATAGTTGGTTTCACCGCCGCGGATGATGTTACTGGTCTCGAACAGGATTGCCCCGGAGGAGATCAGGATAAACACCGCGCTAATCGCCAGGTGCAGTGCAGGCAGCTGCAGGAAGATATTGGCCACCATACCGATCAGCACCACCACGATACCGGCCATCAGCATACCGCCGAGGAAGGACATGTCTTTACGGGTGGTCAGCACGTAGGCCGAGCAGCTGAAGAACACCAGCGCGGTGCCGCCCAGCGCCATGCCGATCACGTCACCCATGCCCGCAGACAGGTAGGCGTTCAGGATGGGCCCAAGGATATAGCCCAGGAAGCCGGTAAAGGCGAACGCGGACAGAATACCCACCGGTTTATCTGCCGTTTTATAGGTCAGGAACATCAGGCCGTACATACCAACCAGCGTCAGAATCAGGCCCGGCGACGGCAGCCCCAGCACGGTGCTGGCGGTTGCGGTAATAGCGGAAAATGCCAGCGTCAGGCTCAGCAGGAAGTAGGTATTACGCAGGACTTTGTGCGTGCTCAGCAGTGATGAGCGGTCACGCGATGAAGTAATTATGCGATCCATGAGTCACTCTCTTATGACAGATGTTATTAGTGGCTCAGCATAAGAAAACTCTTCTTTATTCCCAAATGTTTTTACCCATCTTTACTCAGACTTTGAGCGCGTCACAGAATCACCTCATTCTGCGCCAAAGAGCGAGATCAATCTCTTATAGGTTATTGAAAGAACTTGCGTTAATGCGTGTCTGTGTCAACAGTGAAAAGGGTAATAACAACAAGGCAATGGAAATGAAATTATACAAACATAACTCCATCACGACGGTATTTCTGGCAATGGGTCTGGCGGGGGCGGCGCAGGCGGCAACCGTGCCGGAGGGAACCCCACTTGCCGACAAACAGGAGCTGGTTCGCAGTAACGGCAATGAACCGGCGTCACTCGACCCGCATAAAGTGGAAAGCGACGTTGAGTTCAATATTATCAGCGACCTGTTTGACGGTCTGGTGGCGGTAAAACCGGACGGCAGCATTGAGCCGCGGCTGGCAGAATCCTGGGAGAATAAAGACAACACGGTCTGGACCTTCCATCTGCGCCCGGGGATCGTCTGGTCGGACGGTTCGGCGATAACCGCGCAGGATATCGTGTGGAGCTGGCAGCGTCTGGTCACGCCGACGACCGCGTCGCCGTACGCCAGCTATCCTGGCAATATGCACATCGTCAATGCTGCCGATATCGCGCTGGGCAAAAAAACGCCGGATACCCTTGGCGTTAAGGCTATCAACGATACTACGCTGGAAGTGACGCTGACGCAGCCGACCTCGGCGTTCCTTGCTATGCTGGCGCACCCGTCGATGGTGCCGTTGGATAAAGTACTGATCGGCCGCTACGGCGATAAATGGGTGAAGCCGGAGCATTTTGTCGGCAGTGGCGCCTATCACCTGTCGCAATGGGTGGTTAACGAGCGCATTGTCGCCGAACGTAACCCACGTTACTGGGACGATAAGCATACGGTGATCAATAAAGTGACCTATTTGCCTATCCGTTCCGAAGCGGCGGACGTCAACCGCTATAAGGCGGGTGAGGTTGATATTGTGTATACGCTGCCAATAAACCAGTTCAGCCAACTGAAGAAAACGCTGGGCGATGAGGTGGATGTATCGCCGCAGCTGGCTACCTACTATTACGAGTTCAATACCACCAAAGCGCCGTTTAACGATGCGCGCGTCCGTCGTGCGCTGAATATGGCGCTGGATAAAGACATTATTGCTGAAAAGGTCATGGGGCAGGGGCAGCGTCCGGCGTGGGTCATAAGCCAACCGGAGATTGGCGGTGTGAAGCTGAACGGGCCTGACTATGCAAGCTGGCCGCGTGAAAAACGTATTGCTGAAGCGAAGAAGCTGCTGGCGGAGGCCGGGTTCAGTGAGGCGCATCCGCTGTCGTTTAATCTGCTGTATAACACCTCGGAATCACACCAGCGCGTGGCGATTGCCGCGTCTTCAATGTGGAAGAAAAATCTTGGCGTTGAGGCGAAGCTGCAAAACCAGGAGTGGAAGACCATGCTGGACACGATGCACACCGGTAATTTTGACGTGGTGCGCTATGCGTGGATTGCCGACTACGACGACGCTTCAACCTTCCTGAACACCTTCCGTACCGGCGACAGCGAGAACACCGCTAAATACAGTAACCCGGACTATGATGCGGCGCTGCGCGATGCGGCGAAAACGCAGGATGTCGCCCAGCGCGCTCGCGATTACCAGAAGGCTGAAGATCTGCTGGCTCGCGATGTCCCCGCAATCCCGGTCTATCACTACGTGCGTACGCACCTCGTGAAACCGTGGGTAGGGGGATTTACCCCCGATCGCTTGGGGTACTACTACACCAAAGATATGTTTATCAAAAAACATTAAGCAGGATGAGGGCGGGAAAAGCGTTTTAAAACTAGCCATTTTGTTGTTTTTTCAGACGAATAACAACTTTTTGGCTGTTTTTCAGGCAAACGAACGTTTTGGTGCTTTACAGGTCCGTTCGGGATGTTTATAGTGCGCCTCATTGGAAGCGTGGCCGAGCGGTTGAAGGCACCGGTCTTGAAAACCGGCGACCCGAAAGGGTTCTAGAGTTCGAATCTCTACGCTTCCGCCAAATCAGAAAAGGGGTTACCGAAAGGTAACCCCTTTTTGCTTTGGCTGTTGGTATCGCTGCCATCACGTTTCTCGCTTTATCCCCTCATCAACTCTTCTTCTTTTGTCAGCAGCGAAATGATCAGCTGTGTCGGTATACAGACTTTTCTATCCATTTCAAAACGATTAACTGCCTTGACGTGAGCGAGGGACAAGCAACGTTGGTATCGTCAAATCTTGAGCAAGGCGTAACCTAAGGAAGGTGCGAATAAGCAGGTCATTTCTTCCCAAGCTGACTCGCTGATTAAA
>NZ_JAPKIA010000003.1:72109-305136 GCF_036759865.1 Kluyvera genomosp. 2 | reverse complement strand
GAAAAAAATCGGCCCAGATCCGCGAAATTTTAATCAGCGAGTCAGCTTGGGAAGAAATGACCTGCTTATTCGCACCTTCCTTAAGCCTATCGAACGCACCTCGATGAACTCCTGGGAAGATGCGGCTTTTGTGAAAGCAGTGGAAGCGACCGGGCGTAAAAAACTGATTATTTCCGCGCTGTGGACCGAAGTATGCCTGACCTTCCCGGCACTGATGGCGCTGGAAGCAGGATATGAAGTGTACGTTGTCACCGATACCTCTGGCGGGACCTCGGTGGATGCGCATGAACGCTCTATCGACCGTATGGTGCAGGCTGGCGCCGTGCCGGTAACCTGGCAGCAGGTGCTGCTGGAGTACCAGCGCGACTGGTCGCGTAAAGAGACCTACGACGCGGTGATGGATCTGGTGCGCGAGCACAGCGGTGCCTATGGCATGGGTGTGGACTACGCTTACACCATGGTGCATGGCGCTCCTGAGCGCAAAGCCTAAGGTGAGGATACCGGCGGGGGTGACCCCGCCGAATTGCAAGCGCAAGGAACCTATCGTCATGACGCAAAAGCACGTCACTCTGGTCATCACCCACGCCATTCGTCCTGAACACGTCGCGCAGTATGAAGCCTGGCTCGGCGAAATTATGCCGGTTGCGGCGAACTATCCCGGCCATCTGGGGGCAAACGTGATCCGCCCGGTTGACGGACAGACGGCGTGGAACATCATTATTCGTTTCGATACTCTCGAACATCTTTACGCCTGGACTCAGTCCGACGTGCGTCGCAAGCTGGTCGATGACATTTCTCCACTGCTGGCGGAAGGGGATCGCACTGAAGTGCGTACCGAAGCCGCATTCTGGTTTACGCCGCCGACAGCGCACGTCCGCCAGCCTAAGCGTTGGAAACAGTTCCTGATAACCCTGCTGGTGATTTTCCCGAGCACTAACCTGGTGCCCGCGATAACGGGCGCGCTTCTGCCGTCGTTCAAAGGAACCCTGCTGCTGCATTTTATCAATGATGCCTGTGTGGTCGCGCTGGTGGTCTGGCTCTGGATGCCCATCGTGACCCGCCTGTTTGCCGGCTGGCTGAAAAAAGCCTGATCCGGCGCAAGGAGAACGCTATGTCACAAACAGCCACACTGATCTTAACCCAGGGGCAGATTCATACCCTGGATAGCCAACAGCCCCGCGCCGAAGCGGTGGCGATTGCCGACGGTAAGATCCTTGCCGTCGGCACCGACGCGCAGATGATGTCTTACGCTGGCGAAGGCACGCAAATTATCGATCTTCACGGTCACACGGTGATCCCGGGGCTGAACGACTCGCACCTGCATCTGATTCGCGGCGGTCTGAACTATAACCTGGAGCTGCGCTGGGAAGGCGTGCCGTCGCTGGCTGACGCGCTGCGGATGCTTAAAGCGCAGGCCGACCGTACCCCGTCGCCGCAGTGGGTGCGAGTCGTCGGCGGCTGGAGCGAGTTCCAGTTTGCCGAACGTCGTATGCCGACGCTGGAAGAGCTGAACGATGCCGCGCCGGATACCCCGGTGTTCGTGCTGCACCTGTACGATCGCGCGCTGCTTAACCGTGCGGCGCTGAAGGCCGTAGGCTACACCAAAGAGACGCCGGCACCGGCGGGCGGCGAGATCGTGCGCGACAATAACGGCAACCCAACCGGGATGCTGATCGCGAAACCGAATGCCATGATCCTCTACGCCACGCTGGCGAAAGGGCCGAAGCTGCCGCTGGAGCAGCAGGTTAACTCCACTCGTCAATTTATGCGCGAGCTGAACCGTCTGGGGCTGACCAGCGCCATTGACGCTGGCGGCGGTTTCCAGAACTACCCGGATGATTACGAAATTATCGAACAGCTGCATGCTAACAAGCAGATGACGATTCGTATCGCTTATAACCTGTTTACCCAGCGTCCGAAGCAGGAGCTGGACGACTTTGAGCGCTGGACCGATATGCTCAAGCCGGGCCAGGGCACCGATTTCTATCGCGCCAACGGTGCGGGCGAAATGCTGGTGTTCTCGGCAGCCGATTTTGAGGACTTCCTGCAGCCGCGACCGGACCTGCCGCCGGGTATGGAAGATGAGCTGGAACGTGTGGTGCGCCATCTGGTTGAACACCGCTGGCCGTTCCGCCTGCATGCCACCTACGATGAATCCATCAGCCGCATGCTGGATGTGTTCGAGAAGGTTAACCGTGATATTCCGTTTAACGGCCTGCACTGGTTCTTTGACCACGCAGAAACCATTACCGAGCGTAATATCGAGCGCGTGAAGGCGCTGGGCGGCGGTATTGCGGTGCAGCATCGTATGGCGTTCCAGGGGGAATACTTTGTCGATCGCTACGGCAAAGATGCGGTAAAACATACGCCGCCGGTGGCGAAGATGCTGGAGATGGAGGTCCCGGTTGGCTTAGGGACCGACGCAACCCGCGTGGCAAGCTATAACCCGTGGACGGCGCTGTACTGGCTGGTGTCCGGGCGCACGGTTGGCGGAATGTCGATGTACGACGACGAAAACCGACTGCCGCGTGATGTGGCGTTGGAACTCTGGACGGCAGGCAGCGCCTGGTTCTCCAGCGAGCAGGGGAAAAAAGGCCGTATCGCCGCTGGACAGCTCGCGGATCTGGTGACGTTGTCGAAAGATTACTTCAGCGTACCGGAAGAGGAAATTAAAGGTATTGAGTCGGTGATGACCCTCGTCGATGGCCGCGTGGTGTATGCCGCCGGGCACTTTACGCCGCTGGCACCGCCGCCGATTCCGGTCCTGCCGGAATGGTCTCCGGTGGTGAAAGTCCCGGGGCACTACCGTTCTGCGCCTCCGGGAACAGAGCATCTTGGCGCGGTGGTGCAGATGCACCAGTGCTGCGGGAGCTGCGGCGTTCACGGGCACCAGCATGACTTAGCGCGTAAATCCGGCGTGCCGGTATCCGACGATCGCGCGTTCTGGGGCGCGCTGGGCTGTTCCTGCTTCTCGTTCTAACCCTTTCTTCCAGCCCTTACGCGTGCGTAGGGGCTGTCTCTTTTTGCTAAAACGCTGTTCACTTTGCTAACAGACATGGCACAAATGCAACAATTTGTGTCATTCTGTTGTTTCCATAGACAGTGAAGGTGGAAACATGGATGAACTGCTAACCCTTGGCTGTATCGTTCTATTCTTCGCGCTGGTGGTGGTGCCGGTTCTGGCGATTGTTGCATTCCGGCGCAGCACGGCCGTTAGCGCAGAGCTGGCATTATTACGCCGTCGGATAGACGAACTTGAGCAGCGCGGTGCGGCGAATGCGCCGCAGCCACAGGCCGCGGCAGTCGCACCCGCAGCGGTGCTGCCCGAGCCGATGCCTGACAAGCCGCCCGTTATCGACGTTGCCCCTGAGCCTGAAAACCCCTGGCGTGCGCAGCCTAAAACGGAAACGGTGCCTATCCCTAAACCATCTGCTCAACAGCCATCCGCTTTTGGCGGAATCATGTCGTCCCTGGTGCGCTGGTTTATGCAAGGCAACCCGCTGGCAAAGCTGGGGATTTTGCTGCTCTTCCTCGGTCTTTCTTTCCTGCTGCGTTACACGGTTGAACATTCCCTATTTCCGCTGGAGCTGCGCCTGGCGGCAGCGGCGCTGTTTGCGATTGTCCTGCTGGTCGTAGGATGGCGGCTGCGGCATAAGCAACCGGTGTATGCGCTTATCCTGCAAGGCGGGGCGACGGGGGCGCTCTATCTCACCGTCTTTGGGGCGTTCCGGCTGTGGCAGATGCTGCCAATCACGCTGGCTTTCGTGCTGCTGGTGGTCATTTGCGCGGCGAGCGTGGGCCTGGCTATTTTACAAAAAGCGCTTAGCCTCGCAATGCTGGCAAGCCTCGGCGGTTATCTGGCACCGCTGCTGCTTTCCACCGGCGGCGGCAGCCATGTGGCGCTCTTCTCTTTCTACCTTCTGCTTTCCGTCGGTATTCTCGCGATTAGCATCTGGCAACACTGGCGGGAGCTTAACCTCCTCGGCCTGTTGTTTACCTTTGGCGTTGGCGGTATTTGGGGGCTCGACGGCTATCGGCCGGAGTATTACCTGAGCTGCCAGCTTTTCCTGATAGCCAATACGATCCTTTTTGGCGTGCTGAGCGTGGCGCTGTCGCTACGTGCGCAGGAGAAAGGTAAGCAGATTATTGATGGGGTGCTGTTGTTTGCGCCGCCGTTAATGGGTTTTGGTATGCAGTACGCTATCACCCGGCATATGGAATACGGCCCGGCGCTCAGCGCGCTAGGCTACGGCGGTTTCTATCTGGCGTTAGCCTGGCTGGCACTGCGTCGCTATCCGGCTTTGGGAAGGCCGCTGGTGCTGGCGGCGCTGGCGCTGGGCGGGGTATTCACCACGCTCGCTATCCCGCTGGCGCTTTCAGCACGCTGGACGGCGATGGCCTGGGCGCTGGAAGGTCTCGGCATCCTCTGGCTGGGCGTTCAGCAGCAGCAGCGGCGAATGAGCTATAGCGGCACGGCGCTGCTGGTACTGGCCGTGGGCAGCGCGCTGTGGGCGCAGATGAACGGGACGTCTGCGCTTTCCCTGATGCTGATCTTCGCAGTACTTAGCCTCAGCTGGCTGGCCGCGGCCTGGCTGTGGCGTCATATTCAGCGCCAGGGCAGTTGGATTCTGCTGGCTGGCGGCCTGATCTTCTGGATAGTTGCGCTCATTGGTGCATCGCAGCTGGTGCTGAAAAAAGACTCGCTGGTGCTGTCTGGCGTACTGGCGCTCATGGCAATATCGGTCTGGGGCTGGCGGATGGTCGCCGAACGTCTGGCATGGCGGGCGCTGGATGCCAGTAAATGGCTGCTGTGGCCGACGATGCTGGTGGTGCTGATGTCGCAGATTTCGCAGCAGGTGATTTTTGCCGCGGGCTGGCAGAATCTGGCCTGGTGTCTGGCCTTACCCGCGGCGGGGGCGCTGCTCTGGCGTGATGCCGCAGCCTTGCCATCGCGTTTGTCGAGACTGGCGCACCTGTCGCTTTTCTGGATGATTTTGCTGGCGCTGGCGACGGAGCTGTTCTGGTTTACGCAGGATCTGCCATGGGGCATGGCGGCGTGGGGCAGTGGCCTGATGATGGCCGCGGGTGGCCTGCTTATCTTCCTCGTCAATGAGGCGGTTCATCGTCAGCGATGGCCGTTCCGCGTCTGGCCAGCACTCTACGCTTCTCAGGCGATGATTCCGGTTGCGCTGGCATTGGTTATCCTGCTGGTGCTGACGAATTTGCAGGATGGTGTGGTTTATCGTCAGAGCTGGCTGCCGCTGGTGAATCCGCTGGAAGAGGGGGCCGCTTTTGCGCTACTGGGGCTGATCGTGTTTTATCGCGTTTCACAGCGCGACTTCCCGACGCCGCTTTCACTATGCCGCCCCTGGCCGCTGGTTGCGCTGCTGTCGCTCAGCTTCTGGTGGCTGAATGGCATCCTGCTGCGCTCGCTGGCCTGGTACGGTGAAGTGGCCTGGAACGTGGAGGCGCTGTGGCATTCGCGGCTGATTCAGACCTGTTTCGCGCTGTTCTGGATGCTGGCGGCGTTGATCGTTATGCTGCGTGCGACGCGGCGTCGCTCCCGTCGGGAATGGCTGTGTGGCGCCGTACTGCTCGGGATAGTCATTGTGAAGCTGATGCTGGTAGACAGCGCCCGCGGCGGCGGCCTGGCGCGTGCCGTTGCGTTTATTGGCGTGGCGATTCTGGTGCTTATCGTTGGGTATTTTTCGCCGTTACCGCCCAAAGAGGAGACGAAAAATGAAATGGATTAATGCGGCATTATGCGGCGTGCTGCTCGCCGCCTCGGGGGCCGCGCTCAGCAGCGAAAGCGTTCAGGAATCGCCTACGGATTATGCGTCAGGCGTTGTGCTGGAAACCTCAGGCACATCGCCGTGGTATCGCGTTTCGCTTCCGCAAACGGTCTATCAGAGCACCGCCTGGCCGGATTTGCGCGATGTGCGGGTCTTTAACCATCAGGGGGATACGGTGCCGTTCGCGCTGGTGGCGCAGAAAACCCGGAGCGTGACGCCAGAGGCGATAGCGCTGCGGCTGTTTCCGCTCGATATGTCGCTGGCCCCGCCGCGCGATGATGCACGAACCGGCGGTGAGTCTTTGGTTTTTCGCGCCAAAAGCGGGGTCGAAATTCATTTGCAAAGCGATGACGTCAGCGCCATTGGACAGAGCTTTTTATTGACGCTGCCTGAAGCGATGACGGACTCGCTTTCGCTGGCGAAGCTGCGGCTTAACTGGGAGACGCCGGCACAGAGCTGGCAGGGTAAAGCCTCAGTTTATGTCAGCCGTGATTTGCGTAACTGGCGGCCTGTGCAAGAAGACGCGCCGTTGCTGGATCTGACGCGCGATAACGATCGTCTGAAAATGGACACTATCAGCGCCAGCCTGACGCTCTCTGCGCAAGGTAATCGCTACCTGCTGGTGATCTTCGACGCGAAAAGTCCGGCGCCGGCGTTACGCAGCGTCAGCGCCATCGCTGAGGCAAACGAACCCGAGTCAGAGCAGATCGTGATAATGGCTCAGGGGGAGCGGCTATCGGATGAGGAAGCCATCTGGCGCTGGACGCGGCCGCAGCCTCTGACGTCGCTACGTATCGATCTGGCCAGCGAAGGCGTTCTGCCGGTGGAGCTGGCCTGGCGTAGCGATGAAAATGAGCCCTGGCAACCGCTGACAAAAACCGTGCTGTATCGTCTGGAGGGGAAACGCGCAGAAGATATTCTTTTCTCCGGCCAACGTATTCAGGCCATCAGGATGAAAACCGTCAGCGCGCGATTACCGCAGGCGCTCCCCGCGCTGAGCGGCGCGCGCGACAGCTATCAACTGGTGTTTAACGCGCAGGGCAAAGGCCCCTATGTGCTGGCGTGGGGAAATCGGGCCGCAGAGCAGGCCGATGTTGGGCTCGATTTACTGATTCCGGCCTCGCTGCGTACAACGCAGCCCATCAACGAGCTTCCGTGGGCGGTTCCTGGCGATAACGTCACGCTTGGCGGAGACGCGCGGCTGACGGCAACGTCGGTTGGCGAACAGCAAAGCCAGTGGCAAACGCTGCTGGTGTGGGGGGCACTGATACTTGGGGTGGCCGTGCTGGCGTTTATGGCGTGGCGAATCTGGCGGGAAGTGAAAAAAGAACGTGCGGATTAAGCCATAAAAAAGGCTCGCCATGGCGAGCCTTTTTTCAATTCAACCGATTACAGGCTGGAGACGTTTTCGCTCAGGTATTTCGCCACGCCGTCCGGAGACGCGTTCATACCTTCTTTGCCTTTTTCCCACTGTGCCGGGCACACTTCGCCGTGCTCTTCGTGGAACTGCAGCGCATCAACCATACGCAGCATTTCGTCAATGTTACGGCCCAGCGGCAGGTCGTTAACCACCTGGTGACGCACGATGCCGTTAGCGTCGATCAGGAAGGAACCGCGCAGCGCAACGCCTTCGTCCGGGTGCTCGATACCGTAAGCCTGCTGAATTTCACGCTTAACGTCAGCCACCATCGCGTATTTCACCGCACCGATGCCGCCTTTGTCGACCGGGGTGTTACGCCATGCGTTGTGAACAAATTCGGAGTCAAAAGAGACGCCAACCACTTCAACGCCGCGCTTCTGGAACTCTTCGTAACGTTTGTCGAAGGCAATCAGCTCAGACGGGCAGACGAAGGTGAAGTCCATCGGCCAGAAGAACAGAACGCTGGCTTTACCCTGGGTGTGCTGTTTGAAATTGAATTTCTCAACGATTTCACCGTTGCCCAGTACCGCTGCAGCGGTGAAGTCAGGCGCTTGACGAGTAACCAGAACCATGGGGTTCTCCTTTGAATTTATAAGGTTAATGGAACGCAACGCGGGCCAGTATAGGGGGAGAAGGCGGTTAACACAAAAAGGCTATGACAATTAATTGGATAGGTTTTGCCTATTAATATTTTATTTTTCCCAAAAGAATAAGCATAGCTGTTCCTGGTCATAGCGCAAGGGCTATAGCGCTTTGTTTTTCGCTTTGAGCATCATTTGCGGGTAAAACTGCCAGAAATGGGTTTCCAGCCCGGCATAATGGGCGTCGAGGTCGTGCCATGAATCGCGCAGGGCGTCGAGCTTAGGGCGGCGGCTGGCCATGCCGTTGAGGACGCGTTGGATGAAATCCATGTCGCTGTAGCGCTCCAGCCAGCGCTCTGACCAGAGGTGTTCGTTGAGGGTAATAAAACGCGCCGGGGCCTGCGGTAGAATGTGGGTAACTTCCGCATGGGCATAGTGCACAAAGTCGGTAAGGGCGATATCCGGCGAAATTTGCGCCCAGTGACGCGACAGAAAGTGATCCCACATGACATCAAGCGAAATGGGGGCAACGCGGCGCGTTTGCGGACGGAACCACTCACGGGCCGCTTTCACCTGCGGCAGGCTGTCGGTCATCACGTCAATGCGTCGGTGCATATGAATACCGTCAACGACCGCGGCGGGATAGTCCTGCTGCGGGTTGCCGCGCACAAAATCGGCCAGTAAATTTCCCGACAGCGAACTGTCGGCGAGGTGTGCGAGGTGCAGGTGTGCGAGAAAATTCATTGATTGTTCTTTATCCAGAGGGGTAAGGGTTGCAGGGACGACGCCCCGGCACTAGACTACCCGCCTCATTATTAAGCCCAGAGTCACAGTCATGCGCGTTACCGATTTCTCCTTTGAATTACCTGAATCCCTGATTGCCCACTACCCGCAGGCCGAGCGCAGCAGCTGTCGCTTACTGTCTCTGGACGGGCCAACGGGCGCGCTGACGCACGGTACTTTCACCGATTTGCTCGATAAGCTCAACCCTGGCGATCTGCTGGTCTTTAACAACACCCGCGTGATCCCGGCGCGCCTGTTTGGCCGCAAAGCCAGCGGCGGCAAGATTGAAGTGCTGGTCGAGCGTATGCTGGATGATAAACGTATTCTGGCACATATTCGCGCCTCTAAAGCACCGAAACCGGGCGCCGAGCTGCTGCTGGGCGACGACGAGAGCATCAAAGCAACGATGGTTGCGCGCCACGATGCGCTGTTCGAAGTGGAATTTGACGATGCGCGCAGCGTGCTGGATATCCTCAACGCCATCGGCCATATGCCGCTGCCGCCGTATATCGATCGCCCGGACGAAGATGCCGACCGCGAGCTGTATCAAACCGTTTATAGCGAAAAGCCTGGCGCCGTTGCTGCACCGACCGCGGGTCTGCATTTTGACGAGCCGCTGCTGGCCAGGCTTCGTGAGAAAGGCATCGAGATGGCATTCGTGACGCTGCACGTGGGTGCGGGCACTTTCCAGCCGGTGCGCGTCGATAGTATTGAAGATCACATCATGCACTCCGAATATGCGGAAGTGCCGCAGGACGTGGTGGATGCGGTGCTGGCGGCGAAAGCGCGCGGCAACCGCGTGGTGGCGGTTGGCACCACCTCCGTGCGTTCGCTGGAAAGCGCAGCGCAGGCGGCAAAAGATGAACTGATTGCGCCCTTCTTCGGCGATACGCAAATCTTTATTTTCCCTGGCTATCAATACCAGGTGATTGATGCGCTGGTCACCAACTTCCATCTGCCGGAATCAACGCTGATTATGCTGGTATCGGCGTTTGCTGGTTATAAAAACACCATGAACGCCTATCATGAAGCCGTAAAAGCGGAATATCGCTTTTTTAGTTACGGTGATGCCATGTTTATCACGTACAATCCGCAGGCTATTTCTGAGCGTGTCGGGGATTAACGCCGCGACATGAGTGTTTAAAACGTCGGACTGTTTTTCTGACGCAGGAGTGAAGATGAAATTTGAACTGGACACCACAGACGGTCGCGCTCGCCGCGGCCGCCTGGTTTTCGATCGTGGCGTAGTGGAAACGCCTGCTTTTATGCCGGTGGGGACTTACGGCACCGTGAAAGGCATGACGCCGGAAGAAGTTGAAGCCACCGGCGCGCAGATTATCCTCGGCAATACCTTCCACCTGTGGCTGCGCCCGGGTCAGGAAATCATGAAGCTGCACGGCGACCTGCACGATTTCATGCAGTGGAAAGGCCCAATCCTGACCGACTCCGGCGGTTTCCAGGTCTTTAGCCTGGGCGATATCCGTAAGATCACCGAGCAGGGCGTGCATTTCCGCAACCCGATCAACGGCGATCCGATTTTCCTCGATCCGGAAAAATCCATGGAGATTCAGTACGATCTCGGTTCCGACATCGTGATGATCTTCGACGAATGTACGCCGTACCCGGCGGACTGGGACTACGCGAAGCGCTCCATGGAGATGTCTCTGCGCTGGGCAAAACGCAGCCGTGACCGCTTTGACGGTCTGGGTAACAAAAATGCGCTGTTTGGCATCATCCAGGGCAGCGTTTACGAAGATTTACGTGATATCTCCGTGAAAGGTCTGGTAGAGATAGGCTTTGATGGCTACGCTGTCGGCGGTTTGGCGGTCGGCGAGCCGAAGGAAGACATGCACCGTATTCTGGAGCACGTTTGCCCGCAGATTCCGGCCGACAAGCCGCGCTACCTGATGGGGGTGGGCAAACCGGAAGATCTGGTTGAAGGCGTACGCCGCGGTATCGATATGTTTGACTGCGTCATGCCAACGCGTAACGCCCGTAACGGTCACCTGTTTGTGACCGACGGCGTGGTGAAAATCCGCAATGCGAAGCATAAAAGCGATACCAGCCCGCTCGATGCCGAGTGTGATTGCTACACTTGTCGCAATTATTCACGTGCATACTTGCATCATCTTGACCGTTGCAACGAAATATTGGGCGCGCGCCTCAATACCATTCATAACCTTCGTTACTACCAGCGCTTAATGGCTGGTTTACGCAAGGCTATTGAAGAGGGTAAATTAGAGAGCTTCGTGGCCGATTTTTACCAACGTCAGGGGCGCTCCGTTCCACCTTTGAACGTTGATTAATTTTAATAATGAGGGAAATTTAATGAGCTTTTTTATTTCTGATGCGGTAGCGGCAACAGGTGCTCCGGCGCAGGGCAGCCCGATGTCTCTGATTCTGATGCTGGTGGTATTTGGTCTGATTTTCTACTTCATGATCCTGCGTCCACAGCAAAAGCGCACCAAAGAGCACAAAAATCTGATGAACTCCATCGCAAAAGGCGATGAAGTCCTGACTAACGGTGGCCTGGTAGGTCGTGTGACCAAAGTAGCGGAAACTGGCTACATTGCTATCGCACTGAACGACACCACTGAAGTGGTTATCAAACGTGACTTCGTAGCTGCCGTTCTGCCGAAAGGCACCATGAAGGCGCTGTAATATTCCGTTTTCCCAAAGGGAACTGCCGTGTTAAACCGTTATCCTTTGTGGAAGTACATCATGCTGGTCGTCGTGATTATCGTCGGCCTGCTTTACGCACTTCCCAACCTGTATGGTGAGGATCCGGCCGTTCAAATCACTGGCGTGCGCGGTGTCGCCGCCAGTGAGCAAACGCTGATCCAGGTCCAGAAAACGTTACAAGAAGAAAAAATTACCGCTAAGTCTGTGGCACTGGAAGAGGGCGCAATTCTTGCGCGCTTCGACACCACCGACATCCAGCTGCGCGCGCGTGAAGCGTTGATGAGCGTACTGGGTGACAAATATGTCGTGGCGCTTAACCTTGCTCCGGCAACGCCGCGCTGGCTGGCTGCGATTCACGCAGAGCCGATGAAGCTCGGTCTTGATCTGCGTGGTGGCGTTCACTTCCTGATGGAAGTGGATATGGACACCGCGTTGGGCAAGCTGCAGGAACAAAATATCGACAGTCTGCGCAGCGATCTGCGTGAGAAAAACATCCCGTATTCCAACGTTCGTAAAGAAGACAACTACGGTCTGAGCATTACGTTCCGTGACGCTAACGCTCGCGACCAGGCGATTGCGTACCTGACCCCGCGTCACCGCGATATGGTGATTAGCGCGCAGGGAAGTACAGCGCTGCGTGCGGTCATGACCGACGCTCGTCTGAGCGAAGCGCGTGAGTACGCGGTTCAGCAGAACATTAACATTCTGCGTAACCGTGTTAACCAGTTGGGCGTTGCTGAGCCAGTAGTTCAGCGTCAGGGTGCTGACCGCATTGTGGTTGAGCTGCCGGGTATTCAGGATACGGCGCGAGCCAAAGAGATTCTGGGCGCGACCGCGACGCTGGAATTCCGTCTGGTCAATACCAACGTCGATCAGGCGGCTGCCGCATCTGGCCGCGTGCCGGGCGACTCTGAAGTGAAAAACACCCGCGAAGGCCAGCCGGTTGTGCTGTACAAGCGTGTGATTCTGACCGGTGACCATATCACCGACTCCACTTCGAGCCAGGATGAGTACAACCAGCCGCAGGTGAACATCTCACTCGATAGCGCGGGTGGTAACATCATGTCTAACTTCACTAAGGACAACATCGGTAAGCCGATGGCGACCCTGTTCGTGGAGTACAAAGACAGCGGTAAGAAGGACGCCAACGGCCGCGCCGTGCTGGTGAAACAGGAAGAGGTGATTAACATCGCCAACATCCAGTCTCGCCTGGGTAACAGCTTCCGTATCACCGGTATCGGCAACCCGAATGAAGCACGTCAGCTGTCGCTGCTGCTGCGCGCGGGTGCGTTGATTGCGCCAATCCAGATTGTGGAAGAGCGTACCATCGGCCCAACGCTGGGTATGCAGAACATCAAGCAGGGCCTGGAAGCCTGTCTGGCCGGCCTGGTGGTCTCTATCCTGTTTATGATCTTCTTCTATAAGAAGTTCGGTCTGATTGCGACCAGCGCGCTGATTGCTAACCTGGTGCTGATCGTCGGTATCATGTCACTGCTGCCTGGCGCAACGTTGAGTATGCCGGGGATAGCGGGGATTGTGTTAACCCTTGCCGTTGCGGTCGATGCTAACGTTCTGATCAACGAACGTATCAAAGAAGAGTTGAGCAACGGGCGTTCGGTCCAGCAGGCGATCAACGAGGGCTATGCCGGCGCGTTCAGTTCCATCTTCGATGCGAACATCACGACGCTGATTAAAGTTCTGATCCTGTACGCAGTCGGTACCGGTGCCATTAAAGGGTTCGCGATTACGACCGGTATCGGTGTTGCAACGTCGATGTTTACCGCGATTGTAGGTACTCGTGCCATCGTAAACCTGTTGTATGGCGGCAAACGCATCAACAAGCTGTCAATCTGAGGAGTGCGATGTGGCACAGGAATATACTGTTGAACAATTGAACCACGGCCGTAAAGTCTATGACTTTATGCGCTGGGACTACTGGGCTTTCGGCATCTCTGGCGTCTTGCTGATTGCGGCCATCGTCGTGATGGGCGTACGCGGCTTTAACTGGGGTCTCGATTTCACCGGTGGTACGGTGATTGAAATCACGCTGGAAAAACCGGCTGAGATGGACGTGATGCGCGATGCGCTGGAGAAAGCGGGCTTTGTTGACCCGCTTCTGCAGAACTTCGGTAGCAGCCATGACATTATGGTACGTATGCCGCCTACAAAAGGGGCGGACGGCGGCCAGGTGTTGGGCAGCAAGGTGCTGAGCGTGATTAACGAGTCCACCAACCAGAACGCCGCGGTGAAGCGTATTGAGTTCGTCGGGCCTAGCGTAGGGGCCGATCTGGCGCAAACCGGCGCGATGGCGCTGCTGGTGGCGCTGATCTCTATCCTGGTGTACGTCGGTTTCCGCTTTGAGTGGCGACTGGCGGCGGGGGTCGTTATCTCGCTGGCGCACGACGTGATCATCACGCTTGGGATCCTGTCGCTGTTCCAGATTGAGATTGACCTGACCATCGTGGCCTCTTTGATGTCGGTCATCGGCTACTCGCTCAACGACAGTATCGTGGTATCTGACCGTATTCGTGAGAACTTCCGCAAGATTCGTCGCGGTACGCCTTACGAAATCTTTAACGTGTCGCTGACCCAGACGCTGCACCGTACGTTGATTACCTCCGGTACCACGTTAGTGGTCATTCTGATGCTGTACCTCTTCGGTGGTCCGGTACTGGAAGGCTTCTCGCTGACGATGCTGATCGGTGTTTCCATCGGTACTGCGTCGTCTATCTACGTGGCATCGGCGCTGGCGCTGAAGCTGGGTATGAAGCGCGAGCACATGCTGCAGCAGAAAGTCGAGAAAGAAGGGGCGGATCAGCCGTCTATTCTGCCGTAATCTGCCGCACTCAGGGCACGAATAAAAGCCGCAACGCCGTAGGGTGTTGCGGCTTTTTTATTGCCCATTTAGACTGTGCGTATTCCCTTACCTTGAACACGACATATCGAGTCATTATGGCCATCATCCCAAAAAACTACGTGCGGCTGGAAAGCGGCTACCGTGAAAAAGCGCTGAAACTGTTCCCGTGGGTGTGCGGGCGCTGCTCGCGCGAGTTCGTCTACTCCAACCTGCGTGAGCTGACGGTTCATCATATGGATCACGACCATACCAATAACCCGGAAGATGGCAGCAACTGGGAGCTTCTGTGCCTGTTCTGCCACGATCACGAGCACTCAAAATATACCGAGGCGGACCAGTACGGTTCAACGGTGGTGGCCGGGGAAGATGCGCAGAAAGATGTCGGTGAAGCGACCTATAACCCGTTTGCTGACCTGAAAGCGATGCTGAACAAAAAGAAATAAGCGGCACCGCGGGTGCGCTGTAACGCATACATCATCGCTGGAATCCCGATCGCAAGATTGGGATTTTTTCGTTTTAAAGTCATGCAGATAGCCGTGATAAGCGTAGAATCGGCGGCAAGCCGGGTGTACCCGGTGAGGCGCAATGTTGCGGGGGCTTGATCCCCGGTGGCCTTGTCGCTGGAAAGAGAAAACCCCCGCACGTTGTTTGGTATAAACCGGCAACATAACGGGGGCAATCCTATCTCTAGACAAGTTGAGGATAGCCGCGAACCGTTGCCATTGCAACCAAGGCGGCTGTATGACGCTCACGGAAGTTTGCATTATTGTCTGGCACGATCTGGCAGCACCAACGCTGGTCGGTATTGCGACAGGTCTGTTTTTAGGCTGGTGGCATAGTCAGAGATAAGGTGAGGTGGGCGAACCTGCCGCCTGCGTGGTAGCATGCGCCCGAAACAGGCCAGAGGGTAGCCTCTGGCCTTTTTTGCGGTGTCGAACTTAGAAGTTGTAACCTACAACCAGGTAACCACCCCAACCGGTAGACTTCGCGTTGAAGTCGCCTTCGCCCCAGTTCAGGGTATTGCCACCCTGCCACTGGCCGCCGTTATGGAAGTAACGGGCAACAACAGAGTAGTGCCAGTGATCGTAGTTCAGCGCCAGGATATGGCTGGACGCGATAGAGTTGCTGGTACGGTTTGGTTCATCGCCCAGGTCTGAACCCCAGTCGAAGTTGGTGAAGCCGATGTAGCTCAGCTTGCCGCCCCACAGGTCGCTAATCGGTACAAAGTATTTCACTTTGAAGCGGTAGCCGTCCCACTCGTTTTCGTTCGCTGCGCCGTAGTTCTGCCACTGGTATTTAGCATACACGTTCATGGACAGGCTCATTGGCAGGCCGGTGTCGATATCGGTACCCAGACCCATATACCAGGTGCTCTGGCGGCTGGCCTTGTTGTCACCCATATCGTAGATGTAGTTGTTGGCGATATACCACTCTTTGAACGGGCCGAAGCTCAGGTCGGCGCCGGTCAGCTTATCGATAGAGAAGCGCGGCTCGATCTCCATGAACAGCGGGGAGCCGTCAGACCATACGCCTTTATCGTTGCCGTTACCCCAGTCGAAGGTTTTCGGAATATCGATATAGCCGTAGAAGTCCAGCCAGTCTTTCTTGGCGAAGGCTTCGTACTCCAGATAAACGTCGTTGTTCAGTTTCGGGGAGAAACGGGTGTGGTAGCTACCTACCACGTTTACGCTCTGATGCCACCAGTCAGAGACATACTGCGGCTGAGAGTCGCCTGCTGCGTTAGCAGTGAAAGATGCGGTAAGCGCCAGCGCGGCACCGGCTGCCAGTAATGTTTTTTTCATATTTATGCCACTAATAAAAAAATTCGAAAGAGAGTGATTTTTATCACCGAAGCTTTTCTAAATGTTTCATGTTTCTGCGAGCCTATTATATGAATCCTTGCTCACGAAAATCAGTCACACTTCACACATTTTTCAAACGCGTAATCGATTGCGTTCACGTTTGCGTAGTTTAGACGCGGGGATTGTACTTATGGAGTGAATTATTGCAAATGTTTACATACGCAAAGCATGGGCAGTGTAAAGGAAGAGGGCATCGCTGAGGGCGGCGCTATAACGCGTTTATCGTTTACAGCGCCGGGTAAAAGATTACTGTACGCCGGCGGGCTGGACGTCGTGAATACGGACGAAGCCCAGTTGATCTGGCGTGACGCCATTCAGCTGCAGAGGAATATCGACGTCGCTGGGTGCCAGCACGCTAGCCGGGGCGGAGAACAGCTGATTCTGTACGTTCACTTCCTGATAGCGTTCGGTCGTGCCCTGGATCTGTCCCCATTCGACGGTGCCGGTAAACGCCGGAAGCGGATCGTTGGATTCCCCTTGAATACGCAGCGTTAACGCCGTGCCCTGGGCGTTAGCGGCGACGTTACGCAACGACATACGCAGCGTGCCAATCTGGCTATTCAGTCGAGCCGGCGTGTTGGCGCCCGGCAGCAGATACGCGCCCTGGGTCGATTTTGCATTCAGCGCGTTTTGCTGGGTAATCTTCACCGTTTCTTTGTTAAGCTGCGTCATCTCGCTGCTCAATGCGCTAATGCTCTGGTGCATTTGCCTCACTTCCGACTGCTGCGCGCAGGCGCTCAGGCTGACGAGGCTTCCCAGCAGGGCTATTCTTAGGTAACGTCTTGTCATTCTGTCTGTTTCCTTCTTTTCGGGATAACGCAATGTTAGCGCGCAATGCGGTTTATCGCATCGATCCATTGTCTCAAAAACAGCTGCCTTTGTTGTCATCGCAGTTCAGGGTAAAATAGGTTTTATCAACCCTCATCGTCAGGACGTCGTATGCACTGCCCATTCTGTTTCGCCGTAGACACTAAAGTGATTGACTCCCGTCTTGTGGGAGAAGGTTCCTCCGTTCGCCGCCGTCGGCAATGCCTGGTGTGTAACGAACGTTTCACCACCTTTGAGGTGGCTGAACTGGTGATGCCGCGCGTGGTAAAAAGTAACGACGTGCGCGAACCGTTCAACGAAGACAAGCTGCGCAGCGGTATGCTCAGAGCGCTGGAAAAGCGCCCGGTGAGCGCCGATGACGTAGAAATGGCGATTAATCATATTAAATCGCACCTGCGCGCGACCGGCGAGCGTGAAGTACCTAGCAAGCTGCTGGGTAATCTGGTCATGGAGCAGCTGAAAAAGCTGGATAAAGTGGCCTACATCCGCTTTGCGTCGGTGTACCGCAGCTTTGAAGATATCAAAGAGTTCGGCGAGGAAATCGCCCGCTTACAGGACTAAGCTATGCACGATGAAATGTACATGGCGCGGGCGCTCAAGCTGGCGCAGCGCGGTCGCTTTACCACCCATCCCAACCCGCGAGTTGGCTGCGTGATTGTCAATCAGGGTGAAATCGTCGGTGAAGGCTACCATTACCGCGCCGGGGAGCCGCATGCGGAAGTACACGCGCTGCGCATGGCGGGTGACAAAGCCAAAGGCGCCACCGCCTATGTGACGCTGGAGCCGTGCAGCCACCATGGTCGTACGCCGCCGTGCTGCGATGCGCTGATTGCGGCAGGCGTTTCCCGCGTCGTCGCCGCGATGCAGGATCCAAACCCGCAGGTTGCTGGGCGAGGCCTATACCGCTTGCAGCAGGCCGGCATTGAAGTCAGCCACGGGCTGATGATGAGCGAGGCCGAGGCGCTGAATAAAGGTTTCCTCAAGCGGATGCGTACCGGCTTCCCGTTCGTCCAGCTCAAACTCGGGGCATCGCTCGACGGTCGCACGGCGATGGCCAGCGGTGAAAGTCAGTGGATCACCTCGCCACAGGCGCGTCGTGACGTGCAGCGCCTGCGCGCGGAGAGTCACGCGATTTTAACCAGCAGCGCCACGGTGCTGGCAGACGATCCGGCGCTGACTGTGCGCTGGGATGAACTGGATACGCAAACTCAGGCGCGCTACCCGCAGGAGAACCTGCGCCAGCCGCTGCGTATTGTTATCGACAGCGGCAACCGCGTGACGCCGGAGCACCGGATTGTGCATCAGCCGGGTGAAACCCTGTTTGCCCGCACCACGGGCGACAGCCGCATCTGGCCGGAAGGTGTGCAGACGCTGAAGGTGCCGGAGCATAACGGTCATCTTGACCTGGTGCTGATGATGATGCAGCTGGGTAAACAGCAAATTAACAGCATTTGGGTGGAGGCGGGCCCGACGCTTGCCGGCGCGCTGATTCAGGCCGGGCTGGTGGACGAGCTTATCGTCTATATCGCGCCTAAACTGTTAGGTAGCGATGCTCGCGGATTATGTGTGCTGCCAGGCCTTGAGAAACTGGCCGATGCGCCCCATTTCAAATTCAATGAGATACGACAGGTAGGCCCGGATGTTTGCCTGCATTTAACCACTGCGTGAGGCTTTCCCAATTAGAGGAAGCAGCGCCCAGAATATTATGATAAAATCCGCCCCCCTGCGGGGCAAATGAACCCAAAGGAAGAGTATGAACATTATTGAAGCTAACGTTGCTACCCCGGACGCTCGCGTCGCCATCACCATCGCGCGTTTCAACAACTTTATCAATGACAGCCTGCTGGAAGGTGCTATCGACGCCCTGAAGCGCATTGGTCAGGTTAAAGATGAAAACATCACCGTTGTTTGGGTTCCAGGTGCTTATGAACTGCCGCTGGCGGCTGGCGCACTGGCTAAAACCGGTAAATACGATGCAGTGATCGCGCTGGGTACGGTTATCCGTGGCGGCACGGCGCACTTCGAATATGTCGCTGGCGGGGCAAGCAATGGCCTGGCGCACGTCGCTCAGGACAGCGAAATCCCGGTAGCCTTTGGTGTTCTGACCACCGAAAGTATTGAACAAGCCATCGAACGTGCTGGCACAAAAGCCGGTAACAAAGGTGCAGAAGCTGCACTGACCGCGCTTGAAATGATTAATGTATTGAAAGCCATCAAGGCCTGATTTTTGTAAGGGGAAATCCGTGAAACCTGCTGCTCGTCGCCGCGCCCGTGAGTGTGCCGTCCAGGCGCTTTACTCCTGGCAGTTGTCCCAGAACGACATCGCCGATGTTGAATACCAGTTCCTGGCGGAACAAGACGTGAAAGACGTTGACGTCCTGTACTTCCGTGAACTGCTGTCCGGGGTGGCGACTAACAGCGCGTACCTCGATGGATTGATGAAGCCGTACCTGTCCCGTCTGCTCGATGAGCTGGGCCAGGTGGAAAAAGCCGTACTGCGCATTGCGCTGTTCGAACTGTCAAAACGTGACGATGTGCCGTACAAAGTGGCCATCAACGAAGCGATCGAGCTGGCGAAAACCTTCGGTGCTGAAGACAGCCACAAGTTCGTCAACGGCGTGCTGGATAAAGCCGCTCCTGCAATTCGTCCCCACAAAAAGTAATCTCCAGGCCGGCGCGCGGGTGGCATACGCCATCCCCCCGGCCTTGTTTTATCCTTCTGCTGAGGCATAACGTATGGCATGCGGCGAATTTTCCCTGATTGCCCGTTATTTTGACCGAGTACGCAACGCCCGTCTCGACGTAGAAACCGGCATCGGCGACGACTGCGCATTACTCAATATTCCTGAAAAACAGACGCTGGCTATCAGCACCGACACGCTGGTGGCGGGCAATCATTTCCTCCCTGATATCGATCCGGCCGATCTCGCGTATAAAGCGCTCGCGGTAAACGTCAGCGATCTGGCGGCAATGGGCGCGGATCCTGCGTGGTTGACGCTAGCCTTAACTCTTCCTGAAGTGGATGAAACGTGGCTGGCAGCCTTCAGCGACAGCCTGTTTGAACAGCTGAGCTACTACGATATGCAGCTGATCGGTGGCGATACCACCAAAGGGCCGCTGTCGATGACGCTGGGTATCCACGGCTACGTGCCGGTAGGCCGCGCGCTGAAGCGTTCGGGAGCGAAACCGGGGGACTGGATCTACGTGACCGGTACGCCGGGCGATAGCGCCGCGGGGCTGGCGCTGATCCTTAACCAACTGACGATAGATAACGCTGACGACGCTGCGTATCTGCGCCAGCGCCACCTGCGGCCAACGCCGCGCGTACTGCAAGGTCAGGCATTGCGCGATCTCGCCAGCGCCGCTATCGATCTTTCCGATGGGCTGATTTCTGATTTGGGGCATATCCTTAAAGCAAGCGGGGGGCTTGGCGCGCGTATTGATCTTGACGCGATGCCGTACTCTGACGCGCTGCGTCGTCACGCTTCGCCGGAGCAAGCCTGCCGCTGGGCGCTGTCCGGTGGTGAAGACTATGAGCTGTGCTTTACCGTACCGGAGCTGAACCGCGGTGCGCTGGAAGTGGCTCTGGGTCAGTTAGGCACCGCGTTTACCTGCATTGGGCAGATTAGCGCCGATGTTGAAGGTATGCATTTCACACAGGATGGAAAGGCGATAACGCTGGACTGGAAGGGGTACGATCATTTTGGCTAAGAACGATATTGCGAAAAGCCGCCTGAATTTACGCAACCCGTGGCACCTGCTTGCTACCGGGTTCGGCAGCGGCCTGAGCCCGATAGTGCCGGGAACGATGGGCTCAATTGCCGCGATCCCGTTCTGGTATCTGCTGACGTTTCTGCCGCTACAGATCTACTCTCTGGTGGTGATGTTTGGCATCTGTATCGGTGTCTACATATGCCGCCGCACGGCGCGAGATATGGGGACCCACGATCACGGCAGCATCGTGTGGGACGAGTTTATTGGAATGTGGATCACCCTGATGGCCATCCCGGCGATGACCTGGCAGTGGGTATTGGCCGGGTTTGTGGTGTTCCGTATTTTCGACATGTGGAAGCCGTGGCCGATCCGCTGGTTTGACCGTAACGTCCACGGTGGGATGGGGATCATGATCGATGATATCGTCGCCGGGGTGATTTCGGCGGGGATTTTGTACGTGGTGGGGCACCACCTCCTGTAGTCCTGTAGTCCTGTAGTCCTGTAGTCCTGTGGTCCTGTTGGCCGGATAAGGCGAAGCCGTTATCCGGCAACGCAGCGGGAAGCCTGATGGCGCTGCGCTTATCAGGCCTACTTAAATCCCACCACAGGATGCGGCTGATACGGCGCTTCCATCGATGCAATCTGCTCCGGCGTCAGCGTAATATCCACCGCATTCAGCAGCTCATCGAGCTGATCTTCACGCGATGCGCCAATAATCGGCGCTGCCACGCCAGGTTTACTCAATAGCCACGCCAGCGCCGTCTGCGCCCGGCTCGCCTCGACCTCTTCGGCCACGCGTTCGAGCTCCCCCGCGATCTGCTCGTCATTCTCTTCCGTGGCGCTGTACAGCGTTTGCCCAAACTCATCGGACACCAGCCGCGCGGTGGTTTCTCCCCACGGCCGCGTCAGACGACCGCGCGCCAGCGGGCTCCACGGAATAACCGCCACGCCTTCCTGAGCGCACAGCGGCAGCATATCGCGTTCTTCTTCCCGGTAAATCAGGTTGTAGTGATCCTGCATGGTGACAAACGGCGTCCAGCCGTTGGTTTTTTGCAACGCCAGCGCGTGGGCGAACTGGCGGGCGTGCATCGATGACGCGCCGATAAACCGTGCTTTACCCGACTTCACCACGGCGTCCAGCGCTTCCAGCGTCTCTTCTATGGGCGTGCGGTAGTCCCAGCGGTGGATTTGCAGCAGGTCGACGTACTCCATACCAAGGCGGCGGAGGCTGTCGTCGATCGAGCGGAGTATTTGTGCGCGGGAGAGGCCTTCTTCAAGATCGCCAACCTGATGGTAAACCTTGGTGGCCACCACCACGTCATCACGGCGGGCAAAATCGCGCAGCGCGCGGCCGACAATCTCCTCGCTGCTGCCGTCGGAATAGCTGTTGGCGGTGTCGAAAAAGTTAATGCCGCCTTCCAGTGCGCGCTGGATGATCGGGCGGCTGCTGTCTTCCGGCAGCGTCCAGGCATGCTTACCCCGATCCGGTTCGCCGAATGTCATACAGCCAAGGCAGAGACGAGAGACCCGAAGGCCAGTGTGTCCTAAGGTATCGTATTGCATGAATCAGCTCCTGCTAGCGGGTAAAAGGTTTCCCTTAAGCATAGCAGGAGCGATAGGCGGGTTATGCTAACCAGGCCGCGATCTTCGCTTCGATGCCCGCGGCATCGAGGCCAAGCTCGGCGTGCATCTCTTCCTGGGTACCCTGAGGAATGAAGAAATCAGGCAGGCCGATATTGAGCACCGGCACCGGCTTACGATGTGCCATCAGCACCTCGTTCACACCGCTTCCCGCACCGCCTAGCGTGGCGTTTTCTTCCAGCGTGACCAGAGACTCATGGCGCGCGGCCATCTCCAGAATCAGGCTCTCATCCAGCGGCTTCACGAAGCGCATATCGACCAGCGTGGCGTTAAGCTTCTCGGCGACCGC
Source organism: Kluyvera genomosp. 2 (assembly GCF_036759865.1). Lineage (NCBI taxonomy): Bacteria > Pseudomonadati > Pseudomonadota > Gammaproteobacteria > Enterobacterales > Enterobacteriaceae > Kluyvera > Kluyvera genomosp. 2. Next base: position 282,687 of record NZ_JAPKIA010000003.1, on the reverse strand, counting down.
CTCGGCCTGCGCAAGCAGCGTACCGAAGTTAAGAATGGCCAGCTTCTCGCCCTCGCGCTTCACCACGCCTTTGCCCAGCGGCAGTTTTTCCAGCGGCTTCAGCTCTGCGCCGGTGCCGCTGCCGCGCGGATAACGCACGGCGCTCGGCCCTTCGCTGTAGTGGTAGCCGGTGTAGAGCATCTGACGACACTCGTTTTCATCGCTTGGCGTCATGATAACCATATCCGGGATACAGCGCAGATAGGAGAGGTCGAACGCCCCCTGGTGCGTTTGCCCGTCGGCGCCAACGATCCCCGCACGGTCGATAGCGAACAGGACCGGCAGTTTCTGAATCGCCACGTCGTGGATCACCTGATCGTAGGCGCGCTGTAAGAAGGTGGAGTAAATGGCTACCACCGGCTTATTGCCGCCAATCGCCAGCCCGGCGGCGAACGTGACCGCATGCTGTTCGGCAATCGCTACGTCAAAATACTGGTCCGGGTATTTTTTGGAAAACTCAACCATGCCCGAGCCTTCACGCATCGCGGGCGTCACCGCCATCAGCTTGCTGTCTTTGGCTGCGGTTTCGCACAGCCAGTCGCCGAAGATTTTCGAGTACGACGGCAGGCCGCCGCTGCTTTTCGGCAACTTGCCGCTGGTGTGGTCGAATTTAGGCACCGCATGGAAGGTGATCGGGTCTTTCTCGGCCGGTTCATAGCCACGGCCTTTTTTGGTCATGATGTGCAGGAACTGCGGACCTTTCAGGTCGCGCATGTTTTTCAGCGTATTGACCAGACCCAGTACGTCGTGACCGTCGACCGGCCCGATATAGTTGAAGCCCAGTTCTTCAAACAGCGTGCCCGGCACCACCATGCCTTTGATATGTTCTTCGGTTCGTTTGAGCAGCTCTTTAATCGGTGGCACGCCGGAGAAGACTTTCTTGCCGCCTTCCCGTAGCGAGGAGTAGAGCTTGCCCGAGAGCAGCTGCGCCAGATGGTTGTTCAGCGCACCGACGTTCTCGGAAATCGACATTTCATTGTCGTTCAGCACCACCAGCATATCCGGTTTGATATCGCCCGCATGGTTCATGGCTTCAAACGCCATCCCGGCGGTGATGGCGCCGTCGCCAATCACGCAGACGGTGCGGCGCTGCTTGTTTTCTCTGCCCGCGGCTACGGCAATGCCGATACCGGCGGAAATAGATGTGGAGGAGTGGCCGACGCTCAGCACGTCGTATTCGCTCTCACCGCGCCACGGGAACGGATGCAGGCCGCCCTTCTGGCGGATGGTGCCGATTTTGTCACGGCGGCCGGTCAGAATTTTATGCGGATAAGCCTGGTGGCCGACGTCCCAGATGAGCTGGTCGAACGGCGTGTTATAGACGTAGTGCAGCGCCACGGTGAGCTCCACCGTGCCAAGCCCGGAGGCGAAGTGTCCGCTGGAACGGCTCACGCTGTCGAGCAGGTAACGACGCAGCTCGTCGCACAGCTTCGGCAGGCTCTCTTTCGGCAGCAGGCGCAGCTCCTGAGTGGAGTCAACCAGCGCCAGGGTCGGGTATTTGGCAATATCAAAACTCATCAGAGACTCATTTATTGTTTATTTGTCGCGCAGGATGATGTAGTTCGCTAGCGCTTCCAGTGCTGTGGTATCCAGTGACAGTGCGGCCAGCTGTGCTAACGACTGGCGGGCTTCGGCAATCAGGTCACTGGCTTTTGTCCGGGCTTGCTCAAGGCCCAGTAGTGCAGGATAGGTGCTTTTACCGAGCTGCTGATCGGCGCCCTGGCGCTTTCCAAGGGTCGCAGTATCACCTACCACATCCAGAATGTCATCCTGAACCTGGAACGCCAGCCCGATGCTTTCAGCGTACTTGTCGAGCAGCGGTAGCGCCTGTCGCCCTTGTTCGCCCGCGCTCAGTGCGCCGAGGCGGACGGCAGCGCGAATCAGCGCTCCGGTTTTATGGCGATGAATGCGTTCCAGCATTTCCAGACCCACCTGTTTGCCTTCCGCGTCCAGATCCAGCGCCTGACCGCCACACATGCCCGCCACGCCGCTGGCCGTGGCCAGTTCGGAAATCATCGCCAGGCGATCGCGGTCAGAGACGTCCGGCATCGGCGCATCACTGAGTATAGAGAACGCCAGCGTTTGCAGCGCGTCGCCGGCCAGAATGGCGCTCGCCTCGCCAAATTTAATATGGCAGGTTGGCTGACCGCGACGCAGGTCATCGTCGTCCATCGCTGGCAGGTCGTCATGCATTAGCGAATAGGCATGAATGCATTCCACCGCGGCGGCCGGCGCATCCAGGGCCGTCAGGCTGACGCCGAACATTTGTCCGGTGGCATAAACCAGGAACGGACGCAGACGTTTACCGCCTAATAGTGCGCCATACGCCATGGCCTCAACCAGAGGAGTGTTCTGAAACGGCAGCGGAGCGATAAATCGGCGCAGCGCGTCGTTTGCCTGCGTCACGCAGGCATTCAGCTGTTGCGAGAAATCCATTTATTCAGCGTCCGGCGTGAAAGGTGTTAACGGCGAATCTTCGTTATCGGCCAACAGAATCTGCACGCGCTGTTCCGCCTGCTGTAACTTGCTCTGCCCCTGACGCGCTAACTGCACGCCGCGTTCAAATTCGTTCAGCGCCTCTTCCAGCGGTAGGGAACCGCTCTCCAGACGATTAACTATCTGCTCCAGCTCGGTTAATGCAGTTTCGAAACTGGCCGGGGCTTCGTTTTTCTTTGGCATAGTGAATGTTTGGCTCTTGTTATGTCGCGACTGCGTCTATGGTAACGGAGTCTGGGTGTGAAGCAAATAACACGCAATGGTCAGCGGGATGATGATATACTCCGCGTCCTGGACGTAGCGACCGCTGGTACGCTGCGATACATCTTTTTGCTCAAAGCCCCGTCGGGCTTGCCAACGAACCATTGCCGCCATGAAGTTTATCATTAAATTGTTCCCGGAAATCACCATCAAAAGCCAATCTGTGCGTTTGCGCTTTATTAAAATTTTAACCGGGAACATTCGTAACGTTCTTAAACACTACGATGAAACGCTCGCCGTCGTTCGTCACTGGGATCACATCGAAGTTCGCGCCAAAGATGAGAACCAGCGTCTGGCAATCCGCGACGCGCTGACCCGTATTCCGGGCATCCACCATATCCTGGAAGTGGAAGACGTGCCGTTCACCTCGCTGCACGATATTTTCGAGCAGACGCTGCCCCTGTGGCGCGAAGCGCTGGAAAACAAAACGTTTTGCGTGCGTGTGAAACGTCGCGGTAAGCACGAGTTCACCTCTATTGAGGTTGAACGTTACGTTGGCGGCGGCTTGAATCAGCACATTGAAACAGCGCGCGTGAAGCTGACCGATCCGGACGTCACCGTCAATCTCGAAATCGAGAACGATCGTCTGCTGCTGGTGAAAGGGCGCTACGAAGGCATTGGCGGCTTCCCGATTGGTACTCAGGAAGACGTGCTGTCGCTGATCTCCGGTGGTTTTGACTCCGGCGTCTCCAGCTACATGCTGATGCGTCGCGGCTGTCGCGTGCACTACTGCTTCTTTAACCTCGGCGGCGCGGCACATGAAATCGGCGTTCGTCAGGTGGCGCACTACCTGTGGAACCGCTTCGGCAGCTCGCACCGCGTGCGTTTCGTGGCGATTAACTTCGAGCCGGTGGTGGGCGAAATTCTGGAGAAAGTCGACGACGGCCAGATGGGCGTGGTGCTGAAACGTATGATGGTGCGCGCCGCGTCAAAAGTCGCCGAACGCTACGGCGTGCAGGCGCTGGTTACCGGTGAAGCGCTGGGCCAGGTTTCCAGCCAGACGCTGACCAACCTGCGTTTGATTGACAACGTCTCCGACACGCTGATCCTGCGTCCGCTGATTTCTCACGATAAAGAGCACATCATCAATCTGGCGCGTGAAATTGGTACTGAAGACTTTGCCCGCACGATGCCGGAATACTGCGGCGTGATTTCGAAAAGCCCAACCATTAAGGCGGTGAAGGCGAAAATTGAAGCGGAAGAAGAAAACTTCGATTTTGCGATTCTCGACAAAGTGGTAGCGGAAGCGAACAACGTCGATATCCGCGACATCGCCCAGCAGACCCAGCAAGAGGTGGTGGAAGTGGAAACCGTCAGCGGCTTTAGCGCCAACGACGTGATTCTGGATATCCGCTCGATTGATGAGCAGGACGACAAGCCGCTGAAAGTGGAAGGCGTGGAAGTCGCTTCGCTGCCGTTCTATAAGCTCAGCACCCAGTTTGGCGACCTCGACCGTAGCAAAACCTACTTGCTGTGGTGCGAACGCGGCGTGATGAGCCGCCTGCAGGCGCTGTATCTGCGCGAGCAGGGTTTTGAAAACGTGAAGGTTTATCGCCCATAAATAAAAAAACCGGCCTGGCCGGTTTTTTTATATCAGAACGATGCAGGCCCGATGGCGCTACGCTTATCGGGCCTGCATTTTACGCTTCGTAATAGTTATAGATCCCAGCCGCCATTACCAACTGCGATGCCACTTCGTACGCTTTCTCGCGCCCGACCAGCAGGTCGATAATCTTCAGCCCGAAATCAATGGATGTGCCCGGCCCCTGACTGGTGAGCAGGTTGACGCGCGGGTCCCACGCGACACGTTTATCCATCCACTGGTCTTCCGGGATTTTATCCTTCAGCGCCGGGAAGCCCGTCATGTTGCCGATGGGGAACAGGTCATGCGGCACCAGTACGGTTGCCGCTGATGCACAAATGGCGGCGACGATACGGCCTGAATGATGAAACTGTCTGACCGTTTCCACCAGCAGCGGGCTGTCGCGGAAGTACTCCGCCCCTTTGATGCCGCCCGGCAGGATGATGATGTCGAAATCACCGTCCGCCACTTCCACCAGCGGCGCATCGGCCAGCAGCTTAACGCCGCGTGAACAGGTAATGGCCAGATTGCCGTCGCTTGCGACGCTAGCGGTGGTGACCTGAATTCCGCCACGCACCAGCAAATCGATTGTGGTGACGGCTTCCATCTCTTCACTACCAGGAGCGAGGCAAATCAGTGCCGACGCGCTCATATTCACTCTCCTTACGTTTAACGCGTTCATACAGGCGGGTATTTTCCGGCACCGGAATGCCGTGCGCCCGCGCGCGCTTGAGCAGAAAACCGGTAATGTAGTCGATTTCTGTATGACGCTGCGCGCGAATATCCTGCAACATCGACGAGATATTCTCCGCCGTCAGGTCGATGACCTGGTTGACATAAAATAACAGACTTTCCGGAGAGGTATGAAACCCTTCACGCGTCATGGTCTGCGCCACCTCTTCACAGATACGGGCAATATGCTCCTGATGGTCGCGCAGCGCACCGTTAGGGCAGTCCATCAACGCGGTCAGCGGGTTAATGACGCAGTTGACCGCCAGCTTGCGCCACATGGCAGAGTGGATATTGTCGTGCCAGGCGACGTCCGGCAGAACGTTTTGCAGCGTGACGGCGAGCGCGCTGTAATCGGCCTCATAGCGTTTGGCCGGGCCAATGTGGGTCGTCCCGTTGGCGACGTGGATAATGACGTTGCCATCGCGTCGTGCTGCCTGCGTGGTGGCACCGAGCAGAATCGGCTGCCTGAGGTCATTGAGCTCGATAAGGGTGCCCATGCCGTTATGAATCAGTAAGATCGGCGTGGTATCCGGCAGGTGCGCGGCAAGCGCTCTGACCGCATCGGAGACCTGCCAGGCTTTGAGCGTCACCAGCAGTAAATCGCTTTGTGCCAGAAAGTCAGGATCGTTAGCGGTTAACGACTCATTGAAGACGCTGCCGTCCAGCTCTATCAGGTTCACGCTACAGTAGGGCTGAGGTACGCGTAGCCATCCTTGTACTTCAAATCCTTTTTTGTAGAGCGCCGTCATCCATAGCTGACCCAGCGCGCCACATCCCAATACTGTTATTTTCAAACATCCTCCTTACCACACCAGATGCGACTGGTATGTCATACTTCACGCCGATCACCCGAATAAGTGTGAGTATAGCGCTATCCGCTGAGCTTCCGGGGATAACCAGTTGAGTTATGCCGCGTTGCAGGTATTATGCAACGCAAAAGAAACTAAGGGAGGGGAAAAGATGCCATCTTTCGATATTGTCTCTGAAGTTGATCTTCAGGAAGCGCGTAACGGTGTGGATAACGCGGCCCGTGAGGTTGAGTCACGTTTCGATTTTCGCGGCGTAGAAGCGACCATTGAGCTGAATGAAGCCAATAAAACCATCAAGGTGCTGAGCGAGTCCGATTTCCAGGTGAACCAGCTGCTGGATATTCTGCGTGCCAAGCTGCTGAAACGCGGCATTGAAGGTGCGTCTCTCGATGTGCCAGAAGACTTCGTGCACAGCGGTAAAACCTGGTTTGTTGAAGCTAAGCTGAAGCAGGGCATTGAAAGCGCGGTGCAGAAGAAAATCGTCAAGCTGATTAAAGACAGCAAACTGAAGGTGCAGGCGCAAATTCAGGGCGAAGAGATTCGCGTGACCGGGAAATCCCGCGACGACCTGCAGTCGGTGATGGCGCTGGTGCGCGGCGGCGACCTTGGCCAACCGTTCCAGTTCAAAAACTTCCGCGACTAACGGCGAAAGTACGGCCCACACTCCAGTGCGGGCCGATGCTGCTTAATGGGCGGCAATCACCTGTTCCACCTCAAAACGGTTGGTCACTTTGCTGTCGATTTTGACGTAGGCCGAGTGTTCATCTGCCACCACTAACACCTCTTTCACCCCGTCCGTCGCCAGAAGACGTTCACGCAGAGACTCATCAGCGGCAACATCTTGCGGTATTTCGACGCGCAGACTGCTAACGTACTGCGGCTCCTGCATAGTCATCGACACCAGCAGCCAGACCGTCGCCAGCAGCGCGCCGGCGAGGAATACCGTTTGTGAATCAAACAGGCCGTCAATCCAGCCGCCGAGCGAACCGCCGATGGCTACACCGAGGAACTGGCTGGTGGAATAAATGCCCATTGCCGTGCCTTTGTAGCCCGCCGGGGCTTCTTTGCTGATCAGCGACGGCAGCAGCGCTTCCATCAGGTTAAAGGCGAGGAAGAAAATCTGCACGCCCGCCACCAGCTCCCAGAAGTAGCTGCCGGAACCCCACAGCACAATTTCGGCAATCAGCAGCAGAGCAATGCACAGCACGAATACGCGCTTCATGCGGCGCTTCACTTCCGCGTAGATGATAAACGGTACCACTGCGATAAACGATACCACCATGGTCACCAGATAGATTTTCCAGTGTTCGGCGGCCGGGAACCCAGCGGACTCCAGCTGGCCCGGCAGAGCGACAAAGGTGGACATCAGCAGAATGTGCAGGCACATGATGCCGAAATTAAGCTTCAGCAGCCTCGGCTCCATCAGCACCTTGCTGAAGCAGCCTTTCACCATTCCGGACTCGCGGTTGAGCACGTGGTTTTTGCTGTCCGGCACTACCCACAGGGTGAGCAGAATCCCCAGCGTCGCCAGCCCGGCAATCATCCAGAACAGGGCGTGCAGACCGAGTTTATGGGTGATGATCGGACCTAACACCATCGCAATGGCAAACGTCACGCCGAAGCTGACGCCGATAAACGCCATCGCTTTGGTGCGGTTTTGTTCGCGGGTGAGGTCGGAAAGCAGCGCCATCACCGCCGCGGCAATCGCCCCGGAGCCCTGAAGGGCGCGGCCAAGAATAATGCCCCAGATGGAGTCGGACAGGGCCGCAATCACGCTGCCCAGAACAAAAATCGCCAGCCCGCCGACGATCAGCGGTTTGCGGCCGACGCGGTCAGAAATCAGCCCGAAGGGGATCTGAAACACCGCTTGTGCTAAACCATAAATGCCAATTGCCAGGCCAATCAGCGCTTCGCTGGCGCCCTGCAATGCCATGCCGTATGTGGTCAGAACCGGAAGGACCATAAACATACCGAGCATACGCAAAGAAAATACGGTCCCTAAACCCCAGGTGGCGCGTAACTCACCCGGCGTCATTTTGTAATCGTTCATTCCCACCTCTATATAAAAGCTGGGAGTAGTGTAGTGCGGGGAGAGGGCAGGGTAAACAGAGGGTTAATTAACAAATATTACATTATTGAATCATTTGTGCTGAATAGCGACATTGATGGTAACCCGGCGACGAACTGTCGCCGGGGAAAGAGGCCGATCAGGCGGCCTGCTGACGGATCGCGTCGATCACCTCAAGCGAGCGTAATGCATCTGCTGCATCAATAATTGGCCTGGCCTCGCCGTTAATCACCTGCAGGAAATGGCGCAGTTGCAGAATAAACGGGTCGATGGCTTCAACGGGTAACGTCTCCTGCAACAGCGGCGCGTGCCAGCCGCTTTGCTCGCCGTAGCGCCACCAGCGCATCTGCGGAATGGCCAGCGCCCCTTTGCTACCGGAGATCAGGTAGCAGTTTTCCGGGGTATGCGCGTAGACCGCGTTCTCCGCTGAGTTCATCTCCCAGCTCCACGGGCTGACGCCGCAGTCGCTCAGTACCGCGCTGCCCAGCGCACCGCAGGCGAAGCGCAGGTTGACCACCGCGCTGTCTTCATTGGCGAAGCCGCGCCCGGCGTTGCTGGTCATCGCCTGCACATCGTCAATTTCGCCCAGCAGATAACGCAGCAGGTCGATGTCGTGTACCAGATTCACCAGCAGCGGCCCGGCCCCCGGTTCGCGCCGCCAGGCGACGTCAAAGTAATCGTCGGGTTTTTGCAGGATCCAGTGCGCCGAGACTGCAACAATCGTTCCCAGTTCACCGCGGTCGATCAGCGATTTTGCCGCTGCGGTCAGCGCATTGTGTCGACGGTGGTGCCCCACCAGTACCGGGACGCCGTGTCGCGTCGCCACCTCCACCAGTTCCTGCGCGCGTTCCGGCGACTCGGCCACCGGTTTTTCCACCAACACCGGAATGCCGCGCTCCACGCAGGCAATGGCATACGGTACGTGCAGAGTATTTGGCGTGGCGTTAATGACCCCCTGCGGCTGGGCCTGATCCAGCATATCGTTGACCTCGGCGTACCACGCCACACCGAGGGATTTCGCCAGCGCTTGCGCCTGTGGTGATGGATCGGCCAGCGCCACCAGTTCGGCCTCTGGCGTTTGCTGAATGACGTCAATGTGTTTGCGCCCGATGGCGCCAGCGCCAATAACGGCAAGACGAATACGGCTCATGATGGGCTCCTGACGGTTGCGGTGAGGGAAGAGGGTTTATCGACCGGTCCAGCCGCCCAGTAGCCTTTGGCGGCCAGGCCGATGACGGTCAGCGCCGCCGGAATGCCGAGGATCAGGAACACCGATTTAAAATCGAGGCCCAGCGCCAGCATTTCCGCGCCAGCGAAGGCGCTGAGGATGGCACCGATACGGCCTACACCGTGCATCCAGCTGGAGCCTGTTGCGCGGGCCTGGGTGGGATAGAAACGCGCGGAAAGGGCGTTCATTCCGGTATTGGCGCCGTTCAGGCATGCGCCGCTGACGAAGGCGAGCAGGCACAGTAGCGGGAAATTCACGCCCGCGTAGCCAATCGCCATGGTAAACAGTCCTCCAACGGCGAAAATTACCCCCAGCGCCCGGTGCGGATCGATCCGGTCCATTAGCCAGCCGGCGAATAGCGAGCCGACGGTGCCGCCCGCCTGGTAGATGGCGGTCATAATCGCCGCCTGGCTGACGGTCAGGCCAATCTCTTTCACCAGCGTCGGTAGCCAGCTACCGAGGATATAGACCAGGAACAGCCCCATAAAATAGACCAGCCACAGCATCAGCGAGCCGAACAGATACTCCCGCGACAGCACGATGCGCATGGCGCTGCTTTTGACGGGCTGCTGCGGCAGAATAAACTGCACGTTTTCACTGACCTGACCGGGGTAAAACCGTTGCAGAATAGCGTGGATCCGCGCGGTGGGAGCCTGCTTGATCACCAGAAAACGCGCCGATTCCGGTAGCTTCCAGATAAGAATGGGGGCGAACAGCAGCGGCAGCACACCGCCCAGCGCCATCAGCGAGTGCCAGCCGAACTGTGGAATCAGCCATGAAGCGGCAAACCCGCCAATAGCGGCGCCGAAGGTGAAACCGCAGAAAATCACGGTGATGATAAACGAACGTTTTCGTTCCGGCGCATACTCTGACACCAGCGTACTCATGTTCGGCATCGCCGCGCCCAGCCCGAGGCCGGTCATAAAGCGGAAGAAGATCATCTGCTCAATGTTCTGGGAAAACGCCGTCGCTACCGTCCAGAAACCGAAGAAAAAGACGCTATTGATGATGATTTTCTTGCGTCCCAGCCAGTCGGCGAGCGGGCCGGAAAATAGCGCCCCAAGCGCCAGGCCGATTAGCGCGGTGCTGATGACAAAGCCCAGTTCGTGGTTACTGACGCCCCACTCCTGCTTAAGCGTTGGCGCGATAAAACCCATGATGGCAATATCGAAACCGTCCAGCGCGATGACGCAAAAACCGAGGAAAATAACCAGCTTCTGATAACGGCTGAGCGGGTTGGAATTGATTAACTCTCTGACATCCAGGCGTTGTGTCTGTGACATAGCGTACCCCCGATTACAGGAAGGATTGTGCAGCGTTAAACAGCAGCTGTGCGCGTTGTTGCGCCGGCAAAGCCCCCTGAGCACCGGCCAGCGGGACTTCCAGCGAAATGGGCAGCGTTGCCGGTAGCGCCGCCAGCAGGCCGTGTAGATCCAGCTCGCCTTCGCCCGGTATCCGGCGCGCGCAGCGGGCCTGGTAAATCAGTTCCTGCGTCTCTGTGGGAATATGCGCTGGGGCGTCACACAGCTGCATGTAGTTCAACTGCTGTGGCGCCAGCGTGGCTAACGTCTCCAGCGATTCCCCCGCGCGCCAGAAGTGGATGGCATCGACCAGAATACCCACGTTGTGCTGGCCGCTGGCGGCAATCAACGCCTGGGCGCTGGCAAGCGTCGGCAGATGAGTCCACGGCATCGGTTCCAGATTCATGGTCAGCCCGTAGGCTGCGCCTGCCTGTGCTAGTTGGGCCAGGTTCTCCGCACAGCGGGCCAGATTGTCGTCATTGCCGGCCACCAGCACCTGCTGAGCTTCCAGCCGGGCGGCGGTTTCCAGGAACGGGCGCAGCGCTTCAAGGCTGAAGTCCGGCGTCAGCCGCACGATCTCCACGTCGGAGACGCGGATGCCGGTATCGCGCAGCGCGGCCAGGGTTTCGCGTACAGTTGGAGTATCGCCGAGCATGTCGTAATCGGGATCGTCAGGGGTCGCAGGCAGCAGACGAATGCCCACGTGGCTAAAGCCGGTGCGTGCCGCGATGCGCACGTGTTCCGGCGGTGGAACGTCCAGCACGGTGAGTGCTGCTAGCGAGAGAGAACGCATATTCATACAGACTCCAGTACAGTTGCAGGTAAGATTTGTTGTTATGTTTGGCGCCGTTCCCTGGCTAAATGCGTAATATTTTTAAGATGTTATATTTTTGGCGAAGTTTTTCCCCACCAGATAACCGAAGGTCATGGCAGGGCCAAGCGTGATGCCGCCGCTAGGGTAGAACCCCTGCATCACGCTCGACATATCGTTACCCACGGCAAACAGGCCGGGGATCGGGCGTTGTTTTACGTCGAGCACCCGCGCTTGCTCATCGGTTTTCAGTCCGCTGAACGAGCCGAGCGAGCCGGGGAGAATACGCACCGCATAGTACGGAGCCTTTTCCAGCGCCCCCAGCGTGGGGCTGGGCTGGTGGCTGGCATCGCCCTGCGCGCGGTTGTAGGCGGAAGCGCCGCGCTGGAAGTCGTCATCGCGCCCCTGACGGGCAAAGTCGTTGAAGCGCGAGACGGTAGCGCTGAGTGCCGGGCCGTCGATGCTGCATTTTTGCGCCAGCTCTGCCAGCGTGCTGGCACTTTGCAGGTAACCGGTACGCAGCCAGGCTTTTACCGGGAACGGCGTGGGCCGCGCGTGACCGAGGCCGTAACGGTGCAGCGCCTGGCTGTCGGCAATCAGCCACGCCGCCGGTTTTTCGCCCTCCGGCGTGGCGTCGATCAGCGCGGCGATAAAGTCATGGTAGGAGTCCGCTTCATTAACGAAGCGTTTGCCGTTGTCCCGCACCGCAATAAACCCCGGCTTAGCGCGCTCAACGAGGTGCGGAAAGGCCAGCTGTATGCCGCTGGCCAGCGACACGCGCGACACCGGCGCCCACGCCATCGGGTGTTTGAGTGAGCGATCAAACTGCCCGCCGGCCGTTTCGCCAAGGCGAATGCCATCGCCCTGATTCCCCGGCGGTGCGGCGGAAAAATGACCGTAGCCCTGTGCTGCGTGGGGTACCTGTTCTGCCAGTCGCTGCTTGTCGTGCGGGAAACCTCCGCAGGCCAGCACAACCGCACGGGCGTTGATCTGAATTTCGCCATCATCGCTACTCAGTATGGCTCCGGTCACGCCGCTGGCGTTTTGTAACAGCCGCGTCACCGGGGCGTTGAGCTGAAAACTGACCTTGGCGTCCAGCGCTGAACGTAGCAGGCGAGCCACCAGCGCGTTACCGTTGACCAGATGGCGGCCGCGCCCGTGGCGCAGTCGCTGCCAGCCATGACGCGCGAGCCGTCGTGCGGCATACAGTGCGGATCGCGGCGAGCGAGTGGCGTTAAAAAAGTGCGCCATATCCTCGCCGCCAGCGATGCCCATTCCCGCCAGACTGATGGTTTCAAGCGGTGGACGCAGGCGATGCAGCCAGTCGCCCAGCTCGCGAGCGTCATAGGGTTGAGCGGTAACCGAACGACCGCCGTTAACGAAGCCCTGGCTGTTGTGAAAGTCCGGCATTTTACTGCCAGACACAAATTGCACGGCGGTACGGCGACGGAAAAAATCCACCATCTCCGGCCCGTAACGTAAAAAAGTCCGCAGGCGCGCATCGGCCGGACGTCCATCCATTTCGGCCTGAAGATAGGCCAGCGGTGCGGCGTCATCCTCGATAATACCCTCCTCGCGGGCGAGTGGATTCTGTGGTATCCACAGCCAGCCTCCGGACCAGGCGCTGGTGCCGCCAATCGTCGACTCTTTTTCAGCGACCAGCACTCGCGCGCCGTGCAGCGCCGCGGTCACTGCGGCTGACAGCCCCGCCGCACCGGAGCCGATGACCAGCATATCCACCTCAACGAGCCTGCTCATGTATGCCTCCTTATTGCAGCGGGGAGAAATCGGTCGGGCGCATCAGGACCGACTCCAGACGTTCAACCGCTGCCAGCTCGCGGTTTTTACGCGAGAAGGTCAGCCAACGCTCATCCTGTGCCATACGCGCGCGCCGCACCAGGCGATCGTCCAGGCTTTCGTAAGCCCAGATGTGAACCACCTGATTGACTACGCCAATCTCGGTAAAGAAGAAGCCTATTAGCTTACCGAGATGCTCAGTCTGGACCGCAAAGGCGTCGCTTTTGTACAGCGCGAGCCAGTCAGCCATCTTCAGCGGATTGATGGTGTAGGTGCGTTTTTCGTAGATCATGATGCTTCTCCTGAAGTGAGTGGGGATGTGTTGGTCATATGCACTGCGGCGAGATAGCCGAAGGTGAGCGCCGGGCCGAGGGTGATCCCAGGGCCGGGGTAGGTGCCCGCCATCAGCGAGTCCATGTCGTTGCCGACGGCGTATAGCCCACCGATGGGCTGGCCCTGCTGGTTAATCACCTGCGCGTCGGCGGTGGTGACCAGCCCGCGCGAGGTGCCCAGATCGCCGGTAAACAGTTTGATGGCGTAAAACGGCGCGCTTAACAGCGGCGCGTTACAGGCGTTCGGGCGGTGTGCCGCATCGCCCATCGCGCGGTTGTAGCTGTTGCCGCCTTTATTGAATTCGCTGTCGTGGCCAGTTTGTGCGTCCTGGTTATAATCGGCGACGGTCTGCTCAAGCTGCTGCGGGTCGATACCCAACTGCTGCGCCAGCTCGCCCAGGCTCTGCGCCTGATGCAGATACCCGGCGTTGACCAGCGCATCGTTATTGACCGGCGCTGGACGCGCCAGCCCCAGGCCATAGCGCTTCATCGCATTCGCGTCGCAAAGCAGATAGCAGGGAGCGTTCTCCGGCTGTTGCTGCATGGCGCTGGCGAAGTGGTGGTAGGAGTTGGACTCATTGACGAAGCGTAGGCCGTGCTGGTTGACGGCAATCATCCCCGGCTTGGCGCGGTCGGTGACCAGGTGCGGAAACCGCTCTTCGCTGCCGTCCGGACGGCGCAGCACGGAGACCGGCGCCCAGAAGAAGTTAGATGGCAGATCGGCCCCCTGACGGGCATCAACGCCTAGCCCCAGCTGAAATGCGGCGCCATCATTGGTCGCGGGCGACATGGTGTAGTGCTGCTGAGTTGCGGGGCGGAACTGCGGCGCAATACGCCCGGCGGCGAATCCTCCGGCGGCCAGCACCACGCCGCGACGCGCGTGCAGTGCGACCGATTTGCCGTCGCGCTCAATTTCGACGCCGGTGACGCGACCATTCTGCTCCGTCAACGATTTCACCGTCACGTTAAGCTCCAGCTCCAGCCCTTTGCGCAGCGCCAGCGTGGCCATGCGGGCGATCAGCGCGTTGCCCATTGCCAGACGGGTGCCACGATGGTGACGCAGTCGGTCGCGTCCGTAGCGCAGCAGCAGCTTTGCGCAGTGGCGGAATGAGCGCCATGAGCGTCGCATATCGAGGAAATGCTGAATATCGACGCGGTTAACCATCATGCCGCCAAACAGCAGCATCCCCGGCGGCGGTGAGCGTAGCGTTTTAAAGTGTTCGCCCAGCTCGCGCCCGTCGTACTCCACCACTTCCAGCGCGCGGCCCACGTCGACTGCGCCGGGCTCATCCGGGTAATAGTCCGGCGACAGGGGGCGCAGGCTATATTTCACCGCGCCTTGCTGCTCGAGAAAGGCCAGCGCGTCACGCCCGGCGTGAACAAACGCATCCACCATCTCCGGGCGATAATGGGTGTCGCCAATAATGGTGCGCAGGTAGGTTTTTATCTCCTCAGGGGAGCCGCTTTTGCCGAGGTGGCGCGCCTGGTCGGTATCGTTGATCCACACCGCGCCGCCGGAGATCGCCGACGTGCCGCCAAAGTGCGGCGCTTTTTCCAGCATCAGCACGGAGAGCCCTTTGCAGCAGGCCGTCACGGCGGCGGCAAACCCCGCCGCACCGCTGCCGATAACGATCACGTCCCAGCTTTTCATGCGGCGACCTCATGTGGTGAGGGTATCGCACCGATGAACTGCCCCATCAGCTCCATCTGCGCTAGCGCCATTTCCGGCCCGGTTTGCGTGCGGCAGCCACGCTCGCTGGCGAAGGCCAGCAGCGGGGTGACAACCGGTGCGGTGACGACATCGGCAACGTGCGTGGCGGCGGTTAACGTTTCAAGCAGCGCTGGGCTTAGCGGAAGCGGATCGAAGCCCGCCATACCCGCAGGAGAACCGTTGACCAGCAGATCGATTTCCGCCAGCGATTCGGGCAGGGCGGTGAGGTGGACGCTCGGGAAATGGGTGGCGAGACGATTCTCCAGACGCTGGCGGCTGGCGTCGTCGCGATCGTGCAGGGCCAGACTGTGGATGCCCGCTTCGCACAGACTCCAGGCGATGGCGCTACCGACGCCGCCGCAGCCGGTGAGCAGGGCGCGCTTGCCGACGGTGGCAAAACCGTGCGCGTCGGCGGCGCGCAGGAAGCCGACGCCGTCAAGCATATCGCCCTCTAAGCGGCCGTCCGCCAGCTTGCGAACTACGTTGACCGCATTCAGATGACGGGCGCGCGATGTCAGGCTATCCAGCAGCCCGGCAACGCGCTGTTTATGGGGAACGGTAACCAAAATACCGCTCATATTCTGCCAGCCGCGCAGGGCGTTCAGATAGTCGGCAACGGCTTCCGGCGCGATATCGACCGGGATCATTACCTTATCCATGCTCTGGCTGGCAAAGTAGTGGTTAAAGTTTTCCGGTGATTTCACCTGGGTAATGGGATGCCCGATAACGGCGACGACCTGAGTAAATCCGCTGACCATTGCTCACCTCGCTTGTTAATAAACTGTTGCGTAAGTATTTCAATGGAAGCGGTGAGCGACAACGCAGAATTCGGACGGGTTGGTTGTTAATCGCACCGACAGTGCGATAATCGCAGTATTCGACTCCCTCTGTTGCAAAAGTGTGAACAACTATGCAAAACGAGATTCATCAACGCGATCTGATTGTGGGGCTGCAAAAGGGGCTGGCGCTGATCCAGCTTTTTTCAAAGGCGAACCCGCGTCTGACGGTGCCGCAGGCGGCGAAAATGAGCGGGTTGACGCAGAGCGCGGCTCGCCGATTTTTCCTGACGCTGGTACACGACGGCTATCTGGATACCGATGGGCGCTATTACTGGCTGATGGCGAAAACGCTGCGTTTGGGGCAGGCCTACGTTGATTCCGCGCAGTTCCCGCGTATGGTACGGCCGATTGTTGAATATGTTGCTAGTCGTACAGAGGAACACGCGTCGGTGGGGGTGATCGATGACAACGAGCTGGTCTATATTGCCCGCAGCAAACATACGCCGTTTAACTCAACTTCTGTACGGCTCGGTGAACGAGTGCCGATTCACTGCACCGCGGGCGGTCGCTTGTGGTTAGCCTCGTTGCCGGAAGCTGAATGCGAGGCTGTGTTGCAGCGAGTAGCCCGCGAGCAGCGAACGCCTTACACGGTGACGGATGTACCGATATTGATGGAGCGTATCGCGCAGGTTCGTCGTCAGGGATACGCCTCTATTGAGCAGGAGTTTGAGATAGGTATGCTGGTGATCGCCGTTCCACTTGCTGATAGGGAAGGGCTGTACTGGGGAGCGTTGAGTCTGACCAGCCACCAGTCGCGCACGTCGCTGGAGGCGCTGTGCCGGGATCATCTCGATCTGCTGTATAGCGCGCAGGCGATGCTGGTGGGCTAGCCAGGTGAAAAAAATTGGGTGCGTTGAGAATACCTGGTAGCATCAGGAGTGGCGGGGATGACTCCCCGCCGGGTCTCTTACTTAACAGATTCGTAGTCTGTGAAGACGGCGACCTCCGTATGCCCGCTGCGGATACGGACCGCGCAAAGATCTTTGCGCGTGACCAGTACCGACATCACGACGGTAATACAGAGGACAATCAGGGCAACAATCACTACCTTGTTCCGTTTCATAGGCTACTTCTCCTTGACCCTAAGGTCGGTAAGAGGCTAACCTAATACTGGTCGGTATTTAGGGGCCTCAGATTAATGTTAAGCGTCTTGCCGGACGCAGAATGTTATCTGGGGCTTTTGTCTATCTGCCTTTCACATCATGCTCAAGACAAACAGTCTCAAGCACCCGTTGCGATTCTATACCTCTTCCCCTCGAATGAGCTGCCTGAACGCTGGCCTCGCCGCTATTTAGGAAAACATCAATATCGGGTGCTGGCGCTTTTCTTCAGGCAATAAAAAATCCCGCCGAAGCGAGGTTTTTATCAAACGGTGTCTCTTTACCAGACGTAAGTCAGCAGGTTCTGAGAATTCGGCACCATAAAGTCGACCGACATCATCACGCTGAGCGCGGTAATGGCGATGATAGAGAAGCCGAACAGCTTGCGCGCCCAGACTTTATCATCTTCCACGTTGTAACCGCGCAGCGCCATGCCGAGCCACCATACGCTCACCGCAGCGGCAACAATCAGGTATTTATAACCCGCGTAGCCGCCAAGCGTTAGCATCAGCGTGGCGATAGCAAAAGCGACGATGTACAGCGTAATGTGATTTTTTGCCACCGAAATGCCCTTCACCACCGGCAGTACCGGGATGTTCGCTGCCTGATAATCCTTAAAACGGAAAATCGCGATAGCGTAGGAGTGGGGCATCTGCCACAGGCTGAAGATCGCCAGCAGAATCAGCGCGCCGCTGTCAAAGGTGCCGGATACTGCGCAGTAGCCAATCACCGGCGGCGCAGCGCCGGAGAGAGAACCAATCAGCGTGCCGTAAACGGAGTGGCGCTTCATGTACAGGCTGTAAACGCCGACATAAACCACGAACCCCATTACCCCCAGCCAGCAGGCGAGGGGATTGGCGCCGAACCACAGCAGCATGAAGCCAGCGAGACCCAGCAAAGTGGCGTAGACCAGCGACGTTTTTGGCGCAATCAGTCCCTTAACCAGCACTCGGTTCTTCGTTCGCTCCATCTTACGGTCGATGTCACGATCGATGTAGTTGTTGAAAACACAACCCGAGGCGACCACCAGAGACACACCGAGAAGCGTCCAGACGAACAGCGGATAGTCGATGTGACCTTTGGAGGCCAGCAGGAAACCGCCGATCACGGAGATCAGGTTGCCAAAAATGATGCCAGGCTTCGTTACTTGCAGGTATCGCTTAAACATACTCGCCGCTCTTAGTGAACCATCATGTTGTAGTTCAGGTTCCACATAATCCAGATGGACCCTACCACCACGATGGCAATGATTATCACGGTAAAGACAAACGCGGTCAGGTTCCAGCCTTCGTCAGACTTGCTGTTCATGTGCAGGAAGTACACCAGGTGTACGACAATCTGCACCACAGCGGTCACCAGAATGGTGCCCAGAATCGCCGCATGCGACGCGCTGCCGGTCATCACCATCCAGAACGGGATCACCGTCAGGATGATAGACAGGATAAAACCTGTCATGTACGACTTCACGCTGCCGTGGGATGCGCCGCTGTGATCGTTAGAATGACTCATTACATCGCCCCCATCAGATAAACAACCGAGAACACACAGATCCACACCACGTCCAGGAAGTGCCAGAACAGGCTCAGGCACAGGATACGGGTACGGTTAGTGCTGGTCAGACCGCGGCGGGAAACCTGCACCATCAGCACCGCCATCCAGATAAGACCGGAGGTGACGTGCAGGCCGTGCGTGCCAACCAGCGCGAAGAACGCTGACAGGAAGCCGCTGCGATCCGGGCCCATACCTTCAACAATCAGGTGATGGAATTCATAGATTTCCATCGCGATGAACCCGGCACCAAACAGGAAGGTGAGGGCGAGCCAGGAAACGACCTGGCTCTTGTTGTTTTTGTACATGGCGATAGCCGCCATGCCGTAGGTGATGGAGCTGAATAACAGCAGTGCAGTTTCAACCAGAACGAACGGCAGCTCGAAGATATCTTTGCCGGTCGGGCCGCCCGCCGTGCCGTTTACCAGCACAGCGTAGGTAGCGAACAACGTAGCGAAGATAATGCAGTCGCTCATCAGGTAGATCCAGAAGCCGAAGATCTTCATCGGCCCTGTATCGTGATGCCCATGTTCATGCGCGTGGGCGTTATGCGCCAGAGTATCAGTTGCCATTTTTCAGCCCTGCCTTAGAAATCTCATCGAAATGCTGATTTTCCAGTTTTTCGACTTCTGCAACCGGCACGTAGTAATCCACGTCCTCGTCAAAGCTTTTGATGATCCAGGTGATCACGATGCCTGCGAAGCTGGCAATCGCCAACCACCAGATATGCCAGATCATGGCGAAACCAAAGACGGTAGCGAAGGCGGCAATCACGATACCCGCACCGCTGTTTTTCGGCATATGAATTTCTTCATACTGCGTCGGCTGTTTGTACGCTTCGCCTTTCTCTTTCATTTCCCAGAATGCGTCACGCTCATGAATGTGCGGCACAATGGCAAAGTTGTAGAACGGAGGCGGGGAAGAGGTTGCCCACTCCAGCGTACGGCCGCCCCATGGGTCACCGGTCAGGTCACGGTTCTGCTCGCGGTCGCGAATAGAGACGTAGAACTGAATCAGCTGGCACAGGATACCGCAGGCGATCAGCGCAGCACCGCACGCTGCGATAACCAGCATCGGGTGGAACTGCGGGTCAATCTGCTGGCTCAGGCGACGGGTCATGCCCATGAAGCCCAGCACGTACAGCGGCATAAACGCCACGAAGAAGCCGATGATCCAGAACCAGAAGGCGCGTTTGCCCCAGGTTTCGTTCAGCGTGAAGCCAAAGGCTTTCGGCCACCAGTAGGTCAGGCCGGCGAAGCAACCGAAGACCACACCGCCGATGATGACGTTATGGAAGTGCGCAATCAGGAACAGGCTGTTGTGCAGCACGAAGTCCGCGCCCGGCACCGCCAGCAGAACGCCGGTCATACCGCCGACCGAGAAGGTCACGATAAAGCCGATGGTCCACAGCATCGCAGAGTTGAAGACGATGCGGCCCTGATACATGGTGAACAGCCAGTTGAAGATCTTCACCCCGGTCGGGATGGCGATAATCATCGTGGTAATACCGAAGAAGGCGTTAACGTTCGCACCGGCACCCATGGTGAAGAAGTGGTGCAGCCAAACGATGAACGACAGGATGGTAATACACACGGTCGCCCACACCAGCGAGGTGTAGCCAAACAGGCGTTTACGCGAGAAGGTTGCGGCAACTTCAGAGAATACACCGAAGACCGGCAGAACCAGGATATACACTTCCGGATGGCCCCAGGCCCAAATCAGGTTGATGTACATCATCATGTTGCCGCCCATATCGTTGGTAAAGAAATGGGTGCCCAGATAGCGATCCAGGGTCAGCAGCGCGATGGTAACCGTCAGAATTGGGAAGGAGGCGATAATCAGGATGTTGGCGCACAGAGATGCCCAGGTAAATACCGGCATCTTGAACATCGTCATTCCTGGCGCACGCATCTTGATGATGGTCACAAAGAAGTTAATACCGGTTAACGTAGTACCAATACCGGAGAGCTGCAGCGCCCAAATCCAGTAATCGACCCCTACGCCCGGACTGTACTCAATTCCCGAGAGCGGCGGATAGGCCAGCCAACCGGTCTGAGCAAATTCACCTACGCCCAGAGACAGGTTAACCAGAATAACGCCGACAACGGTGAACCAGAAGCTCAGGTTGTTCAGGAACGGGAACGCCACGTCGCGCGCGCCGATCTGCAGTGGAACCACGAGGTTCATCAGACCGATAACGAACGGCATCGCCACGAAGAAGATCATGATAACGCCGTGGGCGGTAAAGATCTGATCGTAGTGATGAGGTGGCAGGAAGCCAGCTTCGCCGGCGGAGGCCAGCACCTGTTGGCTACGCATCATGACGGCATCGGCAAAGCCACGCAGCAGCATGACGATAGCGACGATGACATACATGATGCCCAGTTTTTTGTGGTCAACCGAAGTCAGCCACTCATTCCATAGGTAGGACCACTTACCGAAGTAAGTGATCAAGGCGAGTAACGCCAGACCACCGATGATAATGGCAGCGACCGTAACCATGACAATAGGTTCATGGAACGGCACTGCATCCAGTGTCAATTTTCCGAACATCGTTTTCTTCCTCGGCCCCTTAGTGAGCGGATTCCGCGTGGTTCATGTCCATGCCTTCCATACCTTCGTGCGCTGCGTGTTCGCCTTCCGGTTTGGACATGTTCATGCTTTTGCCGTGATCCATAAATTTGCTGGTCACTGCTTTAAACAAATCTGGTTTCACGCTGGAGAAGTACTCCACCTTGTTGTATTCGCTCGGTGCAGCCACTTTCTCGAATGCCGCCATGTCGTCCATGGTGTTCGGAGATTGTTTCGCTTTAGCGACCCACTGATCGAATGTGGCACGATCCGGCGTCGCAATGGCTTTGAACTTCATACCAGAGAAGCCCGGGCCGCTGTAACTGGCGGAGATACCGTCATAGGTACCCGCTTCGTTAGCGATAAGATGCAGGTTGGTCTGCATACCGGCCATGGCGTAAATCTGGCTGCCCAGACGCGGGATAAAGAAGGAGTTCATCACGGAGTTGGAGGTCACTTTGAACTGCACCGGAACGTTCGCCGGGAAGGCGATTTCGTTGACGGTAGCAATGCCCTGCTCCGGGTAAATGAAGAACCATTTCCAGTCCATGGAAACCACTTCAATCGTGATCGGTTTCTCGTCATGTACCAGCGGTTTGCTTGGTTCTAAGGAGTGAGTGGTTTTCCAGGTCAGTACGGCGAGGAAGATGATGATAAGAATAGGCACGGTCCAGACCACAGCTTCCACTTTGTTGGAGTGTGACCAGTTCGGGCTATACTTCGCATCTTTATTGCTCGCACGGTATTTCCAGGCGAAACCAACGGCCATTAAGACGGCCGGAATGACGACGATCATCATCAGGCCGAAAGCCGTCAGAATCAGCGAACGCTGCTCCAGTCCAATCTGTCCTTTGGGGTCAAGTAGTGCAGAATCGCAGCCGCTGAGTAATACCGTGCTGGCGATTAATGACAACCATCCCAAGTTTTTATTGTATTTCCTGAGTCTCATGTAACGACCTCAATTCCACGGGGTGTTGGTGGCGTTTAAAGTGTGGGGTCATTTTACGGGAAGGTTACATTACTGTAAACATCATTGGTGCTCTGTCAGTTATGTGTTACTGGGTTCTGCCGTGCCTGTCACAGATGTTGCTAAATATGTCTATTTTCCGAGCGGGAAGCCCATCAGACGGGCGTTATAACGAAAGAGGGTATGGGGAAGGGGTTGGGATGGCAATTGGTATAACCATTGCTAAAAATATACAAATAATTAACAATTAATCATCAAATAAAAGACAATTAAAAAACGAAAATTTAATTGGTCTGGTGCTGAATCGGTTAATGAAATAAAGCATACCTTAAACGTTCCAGTAATTTCCAGAATTCTAAAGCGCACAAAAGCGCAAATAAAAAAAGATATATACGATGCGTGAGTTATTATTACGCATCGTGATTACATCGGATATGCCGCATTTTTTACTGAGTGAGTGAAACGGGCGTTTTCCTCAGTGCCAGATAGTCCAGCAGGCAACCAAAGACGATACCGATAAATGCAATGAGCACCCCGGCTTCGAGCAACGTGCCGGACCATGCTACGGCAAAGAGATGAAGCGCATCGCTAATCAGCAGCAGCAGCCAGATGCCTAGCAGGGCGACCCCAGCCAGGAGCAGACGCAGCGCCAGACGATAGCCGCCGCTGTAGGATACGCGCGGCATAAATTGCTCAGTCTGCTGGGTGTACTCCAGCGTCCGGCGGCAGATTAACAGCAGCAATATGCCCGGCACCGCGGCGATGACGGAGAAAAGATAGAACGTTGGCCAGCCGTGGGCTTCGACAAAC
Source organism: Kluyvera genomosp. 2 (assembly GCF_036759865.1). Lineage (NCBI taxonomy): Bacteria > Pseudomonadati > Pseudomonadota > Gammaproteobacteria > Enterobacterales > Enterobacteriaceae > Kluyvera > Kluyvera genomosp. 2. The sequence goes on along the minus strand of NZ_JAPKIA010000003.1, from coordinate 259,685 downwards.
CAGCCGGCAATCGGGCCTACATAGACCCGTCCAACGGCCGACAGCGCCGACAGCAGGGCAAACTGGGTGGCGGAAAAGGATTTGTTGCACAGCGTCATCAGCAGCGCGACGAACGCCGCCGTTCCCATACCGCCGCACAGGTTTTCAAAGAATACCGCCGCCGCCATGGAGTAGAGGTGCTTGTCGGTAACCGACAGCATCCAGTAGCCCGCGTTGGAAACCCCCTGCAGAATGCCAAAAATCAGCAGCGCGCGAAACAGCGTCAGGCGCTGCATCAGTACGCCGCCGTACAGCGCGCCGATGATGGTCGCAAACAGACCGAGAGTCTTATTGACCATCCCGACCTGCCCGGCATCAAATCCGACGCCGCGAATCAGGAAGGTGGTGGTCAGGCTCATGGCGAAGGCATCGCCGAGTTTGTACATGACGATAAGCAGCAGAATCAGCCACGCGTTGTTACGGCCAAAGAAATCTTTCAGCGGCGCCACGACCGCCTGTTCAAGGCTTTTCGGCACCGGGATAACATCGCTGGGTTCCGGCGCCAGCAGGGTGGCGATAATGCAGGGAACGAGCAGCGCTGCCATCAGCCAGTACATACCCTGCCAGCCCAGCCATTTATCGGCAAGCCACAGCGCTAAACCGCCGGAAACCAGCATCCCCAGGCGATACCCCAGCACGCTGATGGCTGCTCCGGCACCGCGCTCTTCGGCAGGCAGTACGTCGGTTTTCCAGGCGTCGAAGACGATATCCTGCGACGCGGAACAGAAGGCGATAATGACCGCCAGCGCCGCCATCCAGCGCAGCTGCGAGGCGGGCTCAAGGAAGCCCATTGCCGCAATGGCAATCAGCAGTAGGCATTGGGTGGTCAACAGCCAGCCGCGACGGCGGCCGAGGAACGGCGGCGTGTAGCGGTCCATCACCGGCGACCACAGAAACTTAAAGACGTAGGCCTGGCCGACCAGCGAGAAGAAGCCGATGGTTTTCAGATCGATATTCTCGACCGTCATCCACGCCTGAAGCGTCCCTGAGGTCAGGGCAAGCGGTAAGCCGGAGGCAAAGCCAAGAATCAGCAGAATGGCTGATTTGGGTTGCTGAAAAATGCGTAGATAGTGACCAGACATAGGTATATACGTTCAGACCCGGCGAAGCGCCGGGTCTGAGACGGGATTAGCGTGCGTTTTGTTTAATGAAATCGTGAATGGCGGTGTCCTGTGCCATATCGGCAATGGTGTCACCCAGAACGCTATCCACGGTATTGGCGATATTCTGGTTAGAGGCCTGGAACGCGCCTTCAACAGAGTAGTTTGAACGGTAGTTTTTGGTCATCTTATTACCGTTAGCGGCGGTCGCGATGATGGCGATATCGGCTTTGGTATTGATGTTGTAACGCACGTTACCCTGAGAAACGTCAGCATACAGCTGGTTAACGATGATCTGCAGGTTTGCTGCGCCGTTCGGGCCAATCATATAGCCGCGCGCGGTCATTTGTTTTTCCAGCACTTCTTGCATCAGGAAGCGCAGGTCGCGTGAAGCGGTCAGGGTGACCAGTTGGTTGTTACGGGTGACTTTTGCCAGCGCCTGATCCTGGCGCTGATCGGCGCCGTTGATGCTGACGGTGACGCCCATCAGGCTAGGATCCTGGGAAGGCAGCGTGATTTTCGGTGAGACGTCAACGGTCGTCGGCGGCGTTGCGCACCCGGCCAACATAAACAGTGCTACCAGTGGGAAGAGGATTTTTTTTAACATGTTAGGGTTCTCAAACGCATTGTTTACTGAAAATTCCCGTCATCATAACATCGCCAACGGTCAGGGGAAGTAGGCAACGCATGTAATTTCATCGTGTTGGTGCTTTTCTGCACCGCGTGACAGTTTGCGCCAGGATTTCAGATGAGAACGGATTGTAAAAGACGTTAACTTCATCTACTTGACAAATAAAATGGCGCGAACGCTAATTTTTTGTTGCCTTTGTGTAATGGAGTCAGTAAAAGCGGCTAACATTTAAAGGGATAGGCGGCATCTTAACGTTGTCGGAGGAGTAATATCATGATGATGCGTGAACAAATCGAAGAAAAATTAAGGGCAGCGTTTGATCCTGTGTTCCTGGAAGTTGTCGATGAAAGCTACCGCCACAACGTACCGGCAGGCTCTGAGAGCCACTTTAAAGTTGTGTTAGTCAGCGATCGATTCACCGGAGAGCGTTTCCTTAATCGCCACCGAATGATTTATGGCACCCTAACAGAGGAGTTTGCCTCGACCGTACATGCTCTGGCACTACACACTTACACGCGGAAAGAGTGGGAAGGTTTGCAGGATACCGTATTTGCTTCGCCGCCGTGTCGCGGCGCGGGCACTATCGCGTAGAAAAGGCATTTGCAACGCGGAACTTTTCCAGTATGTTGCGTACAGATTATGAGAAAACGGCCTGCGGGCCGTTTTGTTTTGTCTGAATTTTGCGCGCCAAAGACAGTATTCAGACAAAAATTAGCCGGGAATTGTGAAAAATGCCGCAGCAACGCGTGATAACCGTTCTCGACTCATAAAAGTGATGCCGCTATAATGCTGCGTCTTATTTTTCGGAATGTCTTCGGGATGATTCTGGCTACAGGGAATGGTTTCTGATTAAAAGAGAACGTCCCAGTACTGCAAGGCATGATTCAGAGTTGACCGAGCACTGTGATTTTTTTGAGGTAACAAGATGCAAGTTTCAGTTGAAACCACTCAGGGCCTTGGCCGCCGTGTAACGATTACTATCGCTGCTGACAGCATCGAGACCGCTGTAAAAAGCGAGCTGGTCAACGTAGCGAAAAAAGTACGCATTGACGGTTTCCGTAAAGGTAAAGTACCGATGAATGTTGTTGCTCAGCGTTATGGCGCTTCCGTGCGTCAGGACGTGCTGGGTGACCTGATGAGCCGTCACTTCGTTGACGCGATCATCAAAGAAAAAATTAACCCGGCTGGCGCACCGAACTATGTTCCGGGCGAATACAAACTGGGCGAAGACTTCACCTACGCCGTAGAATTCGAAGTGTATCCGGAAGTTGAGCTGAAAGGCCTGGACGCAATCGAAGTCGAAAAACCGGTTGTTGAAGTGACCGAAGCCGACGTTGACGGCATGCTGGACACCCTGCGTAAACAGCAGGCTAACTGGAAAGACAAAGACGGCGCTGTTGACGCTGAAGACCGCGTAACCGTTGACTTCATCGGTTCCGTAGACGGCGAAGAGTTCGAAGGCGGCAAAGCGACCGATTTCGTACTGGCGATGGGCCAGGGTCGTATGATCCCGGGCTTTGAAGACGGTATCAAAGGCCACAAAGCGGGCGAAGAATTCACCATCGACGTGACCTTCCCGGAAGAATACCACGCAGAAAATCTGAAAGGTAAAGCGGCTAAATTTGCGATTACCCTGAAGAAAGTTGAAGAGCGTGAGCTGCCGGAACTGACGGCTGAATTCATCAAACGTTTCGGCGTTGAAGACGGCACCGTTGAAGGCCTGCGCGCTGAAGTGCGTAAAAACATGGAACGCGAGCTGAAAGGCGCGGTACGTAACCGCGTTAAATCTCAGGCAATTGAAGGCCTGGTGAAAGCGAACGAAATCGACGTTCCGGCTGCGCTGATCGACAGCGAAATCGATGTGCTGCGCCGTCAGGCTGCACAGCGTTTCGGTGGTAACCAGCAGCAAGCGATGGAACTGCCGCGTGAACTGTTCGAAGAGCAGGCAAAACGCCGCGTTGTGGTTGGCCTGCTGCTGGGCGAAGTGATTCGTACCCACGAGCTGAAAGCTGACGAAGCACGCGTAGCTACCCTGATCGAAGAAATGGCTTCTGCCTACGAAGATCCGAAAGAAGTTATTGAATTCTACAGCAAAAACAAAGAGCTGATGGAAAACATGCGCAGTGTCGCTCTGGAAGAACAGGCTGTTGAAGCGGTTCTGGAAAAAGCGAAAGTGACTGAAAAAGCAACTTCCTTCAATGAACTGATGAATCAGCAGGCGTAATTTCGCTTTCCGGTTTACTGTTTTGAGAAAAACCCGTTGCCTTTTGGTAACGGGTTTTTTTTTATTGCAGCGATAGCGAAAGCTGACGTGATAAAACGCCGTTTGGGTGTTAGCGTAACAACAAAATATTGTTATGCTTGAAATAGGGTAAGATCGTACCCATTACTGGGGGAACGAATCACTCGCCGCATCGCTATAATCTGAATGTTGTGGCTATTTTATTTTTTATCCAGGAGACGGATATGTCATACAGTGGCGAAAGAGATAACTTTGCACCCCACATGGCCCTGGTGCCAATGGTCATCGAACAGACCTCCCGTGGCGAACGTTCTTTTGATATCTACTCCCGTCTGCTTAAAGAGCGCGTCATCTTTTTGACCGGCCAGGTGGAAGACCACATGGCGAACCTGATTGTGGCGCAAATGCTGTTTCTGGAAGCGGAAAACCCGGAAAAAGACATTTACCTGTATATCAACTCCCCAGGCGGCGTGATCACAGCAGGGATGTCCATTTATGACACCATGCAGTTCATCAAGCCAGACGTCAGCACCATCTGTATGGGGCAAGCGGCGTCAATGGGGGCGTTCCTGCTGACAGCAGGCGCAAAAGGTAAGCGCTTCTGCTTGCCGAACTCCCGCGTGATGATTCACCAACCGCTGGGCGGTTATCAGGGCCAGGCGACGGACATCGAAATCCACGCCCGTGAGATCCTGAAGGTGAAAGGACGCATGAATGAGCTTATGGCGCACCATACCGGTAAGTCTCTGGAGCAGATTGAAAGCGACACCGAGCGTGACCGTTTCCTGTCCGCTTCTGAAGCTGTTGAGTATGGCTTAGTTGACTCAATCCTGAGTCAGCGTAACTAATGTCATGACCGCACGTGCCGTCGCAGGGTATATACTACTAGAGGCGGCACAACGCTTGCGTAGCAGCTTGCGCTAAAGAATGGCATTTGCGTCGTCATATGCGGCACAAAGAACTTAAAAAGAGGTTTTGACTCATGACAGATAAACGCAAAGATGGCTCGGGCAAACTGTTGTACTGCTCTTTTTGCGGCAAAAGCCAGCACGAAGTGCGTAAGCTCATCGCCGGCCCATCCGTGTATATCTGCGACGAATGTGTCGACTTATGTAACGACATCATTCGCGAAGAGATTAAAGAAGTGGCGCCGCATCGCGAACGCAGTGCTCTGCCGACGCCACATGAAATTCGTCATCACTTAGATGACTACGTTATCGGTCAGGAACAGGCGAAAAAGGTGCTGGCCGTTGCGGTTTATAACCACTACAAACGTCTGCGCAATGGTGATACCAACAACGGCGTTGAGCTCGGCAAAAGTAACATTCTGCTGATCGGCCCGACCGGTTCCGGTAAAACGCTGCTGGCCGAAACGCTGGCCCGTCTGCTGGACGTACCGTTCACGATGGCCGATGCCACCACGCTGACCGAAGCGGGTTACGTGGGGGAAGACGTTGAAAACATTATTCAGAAGCTGCTGCAGAAGTGCGATTACGACGTACAGAAAGCACAGCGCGGTATTGTTTACATCGATGAAATCGACAAGATTTCCCGTAAGTCCGATAACCCGTCAATTACCCGTGACGTGTCCGGCGAAGGCGTACAGCAGGCGCTGCTGAAGCTGATTGAAGGCACTGTGGCAGCCGTACCGCCGCAGGGTGGCCGTAAACATCCGCAGCAGGAGTTCCTGCAGGTTGATACCTCGAAGATCCTGTTTATCTGCGGTGGTGCATTTGCGGGTCTGGATAAAGTCATTGCTAACCGTGTTGAAACTGGCTCCGGCATTGGTTTCGGCGCAACGGTAAAAGCAAAATCCGACAAAGCCAGCGAAGGCGAACTGCTGACCCAGGTTGAGCCAGAAGATCTGATCAAATTTGGTCTGATCCCTGAGTTCATTGGTCGTCTGCCGGTCGTGGCAACGCTGACTGAGCTCAGCGAAGAAGCGCTGATTCAGATCCTCAAAGAGCCGAAAAACGCCCTGACTAAGCAGTATCAGGCGCTGTTCAACCTCGAAGGTGTGGATCTGGAATTCCGCGACGAAGCGCTGGATGCGATTGCCAAGAAAGCCATGGCGCGTAAAACCGGCGCGCGTGGTTTGCGTTCCATCGTGGAAGCTGCGCTGCTCGAAACCATGTACGATCTGCCTTCCATGGAAGACGTTGAGAAAGTGGTCATCGACGAGTCGGTCATTGCTGGCCAGGGCGAACCGCTGCTTATCTACGGCAAGCCGGAAGCGCAGCAGGCATCTGGCGAATAATTCACCAGTTCATACAATCAGTTAATCAAAAAGGGGGGATTTTATCTCCCCTTTTATTTTTCCGTATTCATGGCGTTGAATGTGTGGAATACATCCCCATATACTGGTTACATGTTAATGGTTGTGTGAAGCACAGTCGCATGACCAGCTTACCTGGCGGACACTAAACTAAGAGAGAGCTCTATGAATCCTGAGCGTTCTGAACGCATTGAAATCCCCGTATTGCCGTTGCGCGATGTGGTGGTTTATCCGCACATGGTCATTCCCTTATTTGTAGGGCGGGAAAAATCTATCCGTTGTCTGGAAGCGGCCATGGATCATGATAAAAAAATCATGCTGGTCGCCCAGAAAGACGCTTCAACGGATGAGCCGGGTGTAAACGATCTTTTCACCGTCGGGACCGTGGCCTCTATTTTGCAAATGCTGAAACTGCCTGACGGTACGGTCAAAGTACTGGTTGAAGGCCTTCAGCGTGCGCGTATCAGCGCGCTGTCTGACAACGGCGAACACTTCTCGGCGAAGGCCGAGTACCTGGAGTCGCCGGCGATTGAAGAGCGCGAGCAGGAAGTGCTGGTGCGTACGGCAATCGGTCAGTTTGAAGGCTATATCAAGCTGAACAAAAAAATTCCACCGGAAGTGCTGACGTCGCTGAACAGCATCGACGATCCGGCGCGCCTGGCGGATACCATTGCCGCGCATATGCCGCTGAAGCTGGCGGATAAACAGTCCGTCCTCGAGATGTCCGACATCAACGAACGCCTGGAATATCTGATGGCGATGATGGAGTCGGAAATCGATCTGCTGCAGGTTGAGAAACGTATTCGCAACCGCGTGAAAAAGCAGATGGAGAAATCTCAGCGCGAGTACTATCTGAACGAGCAAATGAAAGCCATTCAGAAAGAGCTCGGCGAGATGGACGACGCGCCGGACGAGAACGAAGCGCTGAAGCGTAAGATCGACGCGGCGAAAATGCCGAAAGAGGCGAAAGAGAAAACCGAAGCCGAACTGCAAAAACTGAAAATGATGTCGCCGATGTCAGCTGAAGCGACCGTGGTTCGTGGCTATATCGACTGGATGGTGCAGGTACCGTGGAATGCGCGTAGCAAGGTCAAAAAAGACCTTCGCCAGGCGCAGGAAATCCTTGATACCGACCATTATGGTCTGGAACGCGTGAAAGATCGCATCCTTGAGTATCTTGCGGTTCAAAGCCGAGTGAACAAAATCAAGGGGCCGATCCTGTGTCTGGTTGGGCCGCCGGGGGTGGGTAAAACCTCTCTGGGTCAGTCCATCGCGAAGGCGACCGGGCGCAAATACATCCGTATGGCGCTGGGCGGCGTGCGTGATGAAGCGGAAATCCGCGGCCACCGTCGTACCTATATTGGTTCGATGCCGGGCAAACTGATTCAGAAGATGGCCAAAGTGGGCGTGAAAAACCCGCTGTTCCTGCTTGATGAGATCGACAAGATGTCCTCCGACATGCGCGGCGATCCTGCTTCTGCACTGCTTGAAGTGCTGGATCCTGAGCAGAACGTGGCGTTCAGCGACCACTACCTGGAAGTGGACTACGATCTCAGCGACGTAATGTTTGTTGCGACCTCGAACTCCATGAATATTCCGGCACCGCTGCTGGACCGTATGGAAGTGATTCGTCTGTCTGGCTATACCGAAGATGAGAAGCTGAACATCGCTAAACGTCACCTGCTGCCGAAGCAGATTGAACGTAACGCCCTGAAAAAAGGCGAACTGACGGTTGATGACAGCGCCATTGTCGGTATTATCCGCTATTACACCCGCGAAGCGGGCGTGCGTAGCCTGGAGCGTGAAATCTCCAAACTGTGCCGTAAAGCGGTGAAACAGCTGCTGCTGGATAAAGCGCTGAAGCACATCGAGATTAACGGCGATAACCTGCACGATTACCTCGGCGTTCAGCGCTTTGACTACGGCCGCGCCGATGACGAAAACCGCGTGGGTCAGGTGACCGGCCTGGCGTGGACGGAAGTGGGCGGCGATCTGCTGACTATCGAAACCGCCTGCGTCCCGGGTAAAGGCAAGCTGACCTACACCGGCTCCCTGGGGGAAGTCATGCAGGAGTCCATTCAGGCTGCGCTGACCGTAGTGCGCGCGCGCGCGGAAAAACTGGGCATCAATCCAGATTTCTACGAAAAACGCGACATCCACGTTCACGTACCGGAAGGGGCAACGCCGAAAGACGGTCCGAGCGCCGGTATCGCGATGTGTACCGCGCTGGTTTCCTGCCTGACCGGCAACCCGGTGCGTGCAGACGTGGCGATGACGGGCGAAATTACCCTGCGTGGCCAGGTGCTGCCGATCGGCGGTCTGAAGGAAAAACTGCTGGCAGCACACCGCGGCGGTATTAAGACTGTTCTGATTCCTGATGAGAACAAACGCGATCTGGAAGAAATTCCGGACAACGTTCTGGCGGATCTGGATATTCATCCGGTGAAACGAATTGAGGAAGTTCTGTCCCTTGCTCTGCAAAACGAACCCAGCGGAATGCAGGTTGTAACGGCAAAATAGTGACCTCGCGCAAAGAGCGTTAATAAAAAGCGGGCTGGCAAGCATAAACTGACTTGCCAGCCTTTTTTTGTCTAGCTAATTTAGACGGCTGGCAGGTGTGTCTTCGACAACGGGTGTTGTAAGGGCATGGGAGTCCTGATATAACTGCTCCGCGATTGCGCCGTGAAGGATTCAGGTGCGATATAAATAATAAAGAGAGGAAGAGAACAGTGAACAAATCTCAACTGATTGACAAAATTGCTGCTGGCGCGGATATCTCCAAAGCTGCAGCTGGACGTGCGTTAGATGCTTTAATTGCTTCTGTTACTGAATCTCTGCAAGCTGGGGATGACGTTGCGCTGGTAGGCTTTGGTACCTTTGCGGTTAAAGAGCGTGCTGCCCGTACTGGCCGCAACCCTCAGACCGGTAAAGAGATCACTATTGCTGCCGCTAAAGTTCCGGCATTCCGTGCAGGTAAAGCACTGAAAGACGCGGTAAACTGATCGCTTTCCCGCTAGGGGAATGTGGAAAAGTACAAGGGCGCATCATCTGATGTGCCTTTTTTTATGCCTTAATGCGTACTTTTAAGTGTTTATATGCGGTGTGTGCTGACAACCGCCCCGGTTTCTTGTCAAAATACGCCCTCACGCGCAGCCGCCACACGTGCTATGCTGCTCGAGATATAAAAGTCACCTACAGCGGAGTGTTGTTACACCATGATGGACAATTTACGCACGGCAGCGAACAGCGTCGTGATCAAAGTCATTTTCGGTCTCATTATCGTGTCGTTCATCTTGACCGGCGTGAGTGGTTACCTGATTGGCGGTAGCAATAATTTTGCCGCGAAAGTGAATGGCCAGGAAATTGGTCGCGCCCAGTTTGAAAATGCCGTTGCCAGCGAACGTAATCGCATGCAGCAGCAGCTTGGCGATCAGTTCTCTGAACTGGCGGCCAACGAAAACTACATCAAAACCATGCGTCAGCAGGTGCTCAATCGTCTGATCGACGAAGCGCTGCTCGACCAGTACGCCAAAGACCTTGGCCTCGGCATCAGCGATGAGCAGGTGCGTAACGCTATTTTTGCGACCCCGGCGTTCCAGAGCGAAGGCAAATTCGACAACACTCGCTACAGCGCACTGATCAATCAAATGGGGATGAACCCTGACCAGTACGCGCAGGCGCTGCGTAACCAGTTAACCACCCAGCAGCTGATTAATGCCGTTGCCGGTACCGACTTCATGCTGCCTGGCGAAACCGACCAACTGGCGGCGCTGGTTTCCCAGCAGCGTCTGGTGCGCGAAGCCACGATTGACGTGAACGCACTGGCGGCGAAACAGCAGGTGAGCGATCAGGAAATTGCCAGCTACTACGAGCAGAACAAAGGTCAGTTCGTGGCACCGGAGCAGTTCCGCGTCAGCTACATTAAGCTGGACGCTGCGGCGATGAGCCAGAACGTCTCTGACGACGAGATCCAGTCTTACTACGATCAGCATCAGGATCAGTTCACCCAGCCGCAGCGCGAGCGCTACAGCGTGATTCAGACGAAAACCGAAGCCGATGCGAAAGCGGTGCTTGATGCGCTGAACAACGGCGGCGACTTTGCCGCGCTGGCAAAAGAGAAATCGACCGACATTATCTCCGCACGTAACGGCGGCGATATGGGCTGGCTGGAAGCTTCCACGCTGCCGGACGAACTGAAAAATGCCGGTCTGAAAGAGAAAGGCCAGCTGTCAGGGGTGATCAAATCTTCCGTGGGCTTCCTGGTCGCGCGTCTGGACGATGTGCAGCCGGCAAAAGTCAAACCGCTGGCCGATGTTCATAATGACATCGCTAACAAAGTGAAGCAGGAAAAAGCGCTCGACGCGTTCTATGCGCTGCAGCAGAAAGTGAGCGACGCGGCGAGCAACGATAACGACTCTCTGGCCGGTGCTGAACAGGCCGCAGGCGTGAAAGCCGTAGAAACCGGCTGGTTTGACCGCAATAATCTGCCGGCGGAGCTGAACTTTAAGCCCGTCTCCGACGCTATCTTTAACGGCGGTCTGGTGGGTGAAAACGGCATGCCGGGCAGCAACTCCGACATCATTACCGTTGATGGCGATCGTGCCTTCGTCCTGCGCGTGAGCGAGCACAAAGCGGAAACGGTGAAACCGCTGGCCGAGGTGAAAGCGCAGGTGACCGATATCGTTAAGCACAACAAAGCAGCGCAGCAGGCGAAGATGGATGCTGAGAAACTGCTGGTAGCGCTGAAAGACGGTAAAGGTGACGATGCGATGAAAGCCGCTGGCCTGAGCTTTAGCGCAAGCAAAACGCTGAGCCGCACGGGTCAGGACCCGCTGAGCCAGGCGGCCTTTGCGCTGCCGCTGCCGCAGAAAGATAAACCGAGCTACGGTATCGGCAACGATATGCAGGGCAACGTGGTACTGCTGGCGCTCGACGAAGTGAAAGCAGGCGAAATGCCGGAAGCGCAGAAGAAAGCAATGGTTCAGGGCATTACGCAGAACAACGCGCAGATCGCGTTTGAAGCGATGATGAACAACCTGCGTAAATCCGCGAAGATTAAACTCGGTGATATCATCGACCAGCAGCAATAATCCGGAACGCTTCTCGCATAAATTTGTAATGCGATGCACACACCAAAGGCCGCTTTCGCGGCCTTTTCCACATTTAAAATCTGCCTTTTGCGCGTCGCTCTGCCGCTGGTTATGGTGCTCAGGTCATCAACCATAAGGAGACATCAACATGAAACGTGGAATCAAAATGTGTGTTATTGCGGCGGTCGTGACCTGCCTGGGTATGAGTTTTAGCGCGCAGGCCGCGCAGCCTGTGGCGGCCAAAACGTCCCAGCAACAGAGTAAAGCCAGCGCCGCCTCCGGCGAACAGGCGAAGGCCACGCCGGCCACGAAAGCGGCCGATGAGGACGGCACCCGGGTCAGTATTAATACCGCGTCAGCCGAAGCGCTCGCCCAGGTGATGAACGGCGTGGGGCTGAAGAAAGCACAGGCTATCGTCAGCTACCGTGAAGAGTACGGCCCCTTCAAAACGGTGGACGACCTCAAGCAGGTGCCGGGTATGGGGAGCTCGCTGGTTGAGCGTAATCTGGCCCACCTCACGCTTTAATTTACTTTGATGGTTTGCAGTCGTCTGAAAATTTGCCAGACTAAAGAGGTCATACCAGTGGTGTGACCTTTGACTCTATTCATAATTTAAAACAATAAGGCTATGGCGCTATGCAGACGAAAATCAAAGTTCGCGGTTATCACCTGGATGTTTATCAGCATGTTAACAACGCGCGCTATCTGGAGTTTCTGGAAGAGGCTCGTTGGGATGGGCTGGAAAATAGCGCAGGGTTCCAGTGGATGAGCGCGCACCACATCGCCTTCGTGGTGGTGAATATCAACATCAACTACCGCCGTCCGGCGGTATTGGGCGATGTGCTCACGGTGACCAGTAAAGTAGAGCAGCTAAACGGCAAAAGCGGCGTGCTCAGCCAGGTGGTTACGCTGGATCCGGAAGGGCAGGTTGTCGCCGATGCGCTGATTACCTTTGTGTGTATTGACCTGAAAACGCAGAAGGCGCTGGCGCTGGAAGGTGAGCTGCGCCAACACCTGGAAGCAATGGTGGAGTGATACACCGATGCTCGGGGCGGCATAACATGTAGGCCTGATAAGCGAAGCGCCATCAGGCGACACGGTGCAGTTGCCGGATGGTGGCGTTGCCTTATCCGGCCTACAACACAGCCGTTGCTGGAAGTGAAGGGCAATAACATGTAGGCCTGATAAGCGAAGCGCCATCAGGCGGTATGGCGCAGTTGCCGGATGGCGGCGCGGTCTTATCCGGTCGTCGCGTCAGGCTTATTTAAGCCCCGTCTTTTGCTTCATCGTTGCCATAATGCCCGGTTTATCCGCCAGATAATGGTTCAACCCGTTAGCGCGCAGGCTACAGGCCGCGCAGTGGCCACAGCCATCGCCCTTAATGCCGTTGTAGCAGGTCAGCGTTTCGCTGCGAACCAGATCCAGCTTGCCCCAATAGTCCGCCAGCGCCCAGGTCTGCGCTTTATCCAGCCACATCAGCGGCGTTTCAAAACGGATATCTTTCGCCATTCCCAGGCTTACCGCGTGGTTCAGCGCCTTCACAAACTCGTCGCGGCAGTCCGGGTAGCCGGAGAAGTCGGTCTCGCACACGCCGGTGATAACCGCTTCTGCCTTCACCTGGTAGGCGTAAATAGCGGCGAGCGTCAGGAACAGAATATTACGTCCAGGGACGAAGGTGTTTGGGATGCCGTCGGCGTTAGGCTCGTAGTCCGGCACCGGGATGCTGTCGCGGGTCAGGCTGCTGACCGCCAGCTCATTCAAGAGCGTAACGTCGAGCACCTTGTGTGCGCGGGCACCCAACGTTAGCGCCAGTTCGCGAGCCACATCAATCTCGGCGCGGTGGCGCTGGCCATAATCAAACGTGACGCAGTGAACTTCATCATATTGATGCAACGCCTGCACCAGGCATGTGGTGGAGTCTTGTCCACCGCTAAAGACGACAACGGCACGTTTCATGGCTTTTCCTGTCTGTGACTCTAAAAGCCGCTATGGTAACGCCTGTGCGCCGCGGCGACCAGCTTCTTCACCGCGTGGCAGGCGGTAGCCACGCTTCGTTGAAATCAAACCAGCCGCGGGCGTTCAGGCGAATGCCGTTTACCCCAGGCGGCGCGCTGACCTGATACTGATAGTTAAACAATGGCGTCAGTATGGCATCTCCCATCAGCCGAGTGAAAATACGCTTTAGCGCGGCGATGCGTTCGTCATCCTCTGGCTGAGCTTGGGCATCGTCCAGCGCCGACTGAAGATGTGCGGCCTGTGCATCGGTAAACAACGCCGGCCAGAGCGCGTCGCAGCGCAGCCATTGCTCCAGCGCGTACTCCGGCATTTCACCGATCAGCCGGTCGCCCATAAAGAGATCGGCCTGCGGCAAATCAGGGCAGCCGGTCCAGCTTTTGGCATCGTAAAATAGCAACGTCAGCTCACAGCCCAGCCGTCCCAGCGCTATTTTCAGCTCTTCCGCCATGGTATGCAGCTCCACGGGGAGGTGGTAAAGCAGCGTAAGCTGAGCTGGCAGCGGCACGTTGGGATCCTCCTGAGCCAGTGGAATATCCCAACCTGGCAACATCTCCTCGCTCGGCGTGATCAGATTTTCCCCAAGCGGCAGGCTTTGCAACAGGCCGGAGCGGTGAATCAGCGCAATCACCCGCTGCGCCTGTGCCCGGCTGAGCCGAGGGCTTTGCCGCAGCGCCAGGTAGCAAAACCCAAGACTGATGCTGTGGCTCACCAGACGCAGTTCGCCCAGCTCCTCTGGCTTACCGATGGCTATCTGTACCGGGTGTTGACAGCTGGTGCCAAGCCCCTGCTCAAAAAGCTGCGGAGTGATCCAGTATTCGATCGCCTGCAGCAGCGGATGGCCAAGATGATAACGATGATGGCTTTCAATACGCACCAGCTCCGGCTCAAAGATCTTCAGCATAAATGGGCCGGTACCTTGCTCCGGATCTTCCGGATGCGCCAGAACGCTACAGTAGCTCGCCAGCCGATGCGCCAGCCAGTAGTCCGGACGGTGGAGCGTAAAACTCAGACACTGCGGATGGGTCTGCGTAATGGCTTTCACGCTGGCAAACAGTTTTGCCAGCTCAGGCAGCGCAAAGAGCATCAACAGACGACGGCGAAGCTGCTCGGTTTCTACCACATCGCCATTGTGCCAGTGCAGCGTCGAGCGAATGTAGAACTGCCAGCACAGCCCGTCGTCCGACACCGACCAGTGGTGTGCCAGATCTCCCCGTGGCTGCGACGCATCGTGATTGAAGCGGGTCAGGCCGGAGTATATTTGCCCGGCCAGATGCTGTTCGGCGCGCCCGGCGAGAAAACCCGGATGCAACGGCTCCAGCGGGCGATAATAGGGAATACGCAGCGTCGGCGTATTGTTCTGCCACTGGCCGCCGAGAAACGGATGCAGCAACGCCCGCAGCTCGATGGGGGCGATCTGAGCCAGCTCCAGCGCGTTGTGCTGCTGGCCGCGGTTAAGTGCGGTTTCCATCATCTCGTTACGCAGCTGCTCCGGCGTGGTGTGAAAACGCAGTAGCCCGCGCTTGCCGCGCCCGGATTGTGCCTGCCAGCTAAGCCAGCCGGCCTCCTGCGACTGACGCAGCAGCGTGCGCACGTGGCGCTCGCTGCAAAAACAGCGGGCAGCCAGTTCGGCAATCGTGACCTGCTGAACCTCACCCTGCGAAGGCTGCCATAGGCGCTGGAATTGATTTAAACGGTTTAACAGTCGCATAGAAACCCGGAACAATAAAAATGAAGTATTCAGTATTACTTCCGTATATCCCAGCGGATACTGCTTAACAAGAGAGAGCGATCACAAGCGAGAGAAATCATGGCAAGACTGGCGGCGTTTGATATGGATGGCACACTGTTGATGCCGGATCACCGTATGGGGGAAAGAACCGTTGCGGTACTCAAGCGGCTGCGTGAGCGCCAGATAACCCTGACTTTTGCCACCGGCCGTCACGTACTGGAAATGCGCCCGCTGGTGGAAACGCTGTCGTTAAACGCCTTTTTGATCACCGGCAACGGCACGCGTATTCATAACCAGCAGGGCGAGGTGCTGTATCGCAGCGATCTTTCGCCGGACGTCGCTGAGCAGGTGCTGCATTCACACTGGGACACGAAAGCCAGTATGCATGTGTTTAACGACGGCGGCTGGTTTACCGGGCAGGAGATTCCTGAGCTTCTTGTGGCGCACGTTTATAGCGGTTTTCGCTACCAGCTGCGCGATCTACGACGGATCCCGGCACATCAGGTCACCAAAATTTGTTTCTGTGGCGATCACGACGATCTTTGTCGTCTGCGAATTCAGTTAACCGACGCGCTGGATAAGCGCGCCGATATCTGTTTCTCGGCGGTGGATTGCCTGGAAGTGCTGCCGCGCGGTAGCAATAAAGGGGCGGCGTTGACGGTGCTGAGCGACCATCTTGGCGTCAGTATGGCAGAGTGCATGGCCTTCGGCGATGCGATGAACGACCGTGAGATGCTGGGGCTGGTGGGCCGTGGCGTCATTATGGGGAACGCGATGGGACAGCTTAAAGCCGCACTGCCTCACCTGCCGGTTATCGGAAACTGCAACAACCAGGCGGTTTCTCACTATTTAACTCATTGGCTGGATACACCAAATCTACCTTATTCCCCCGAATAGAGAGACCTTTCCAGCAAGCCAGGCATCTGATGATGCCTGGCTTTTTTTATTGGCCAAGCAGTTGCTCAATCTCACGGCGCCACGGCGTTGTATCACCAATATTGTTCGCTACCCATTGCGCGTTGTAATAGGTGTCGAGATAGCGCTCGCCGCTGTCGCACAGCAGCGTGACGATTGAACCGCTTTTCCCTTCGGTGCGCATCTGCGCGGCCAGCTGTAATGCGCCCCACATATTGGTGCCGGTTGAAGCTCCGACCTTGCGGCCTAGCTGGGTTTCCAGCCAGTGTGCGGTGGCAACGCTGGCGGCATCCGGCACTCGCAGCATGTTATCGACCACGTCGGGAATAAAGGACGGTTCCACGCGCGGGCGGCCGATCCCCTCAATTTTACTGCCGATGCTGCCGCGCAGGCTGGCGTCCCGGTTTTGCCAGTAGTCGAGGAACACCGAATTTTCCGGATCGACCACCATCAGCTGCGTTTCATAGCCCTGGCAGCGAATATAGCGACCGATGGTGGCGGAAGTCCCGCCGGTACCGGCGCTCATCACCACCCAGGACGGCACCGGGTGAGGTTCATGGGACATCTGGCGGAAGATGCTGTCGGCGATGTTGTTGTTACCGCGCCAGTCGGTTGCGCGTTCGGCGTAGGTAAACTGATCCATATAATGGCCGTTCAGCTCGCGTGCCAGCGTTTCCGACGCGGCGTAGATTTCGCAGGCGCTGTTCACGAAGTGGCAGCGGCCGCCGTAAAACTCAATCTGTTCGATTTTACGTTTCGCGGTGCAGGCGGGCATAACCGCAATAAACGGCAGGCCCAGCAGGCGGGCGAAATAGGCTTCAGAAACCGCCGTTGACCCCGAAGAGGATTCAATGATAGTCGTCCCTTCCTGAATCCAACCGTTGCACAGCCCGTAGAGGAACAGCGAGCGCGCCAGCCGGTGCTTCAGGCTACCCGTTGGGTGGGTGCTTTCGTCTTTCAGGTACAGCTGAATGCCGGGGAACGCGGGCAGCGACAAACGAATCAGGTGCGTATCGGCGCTGCGTTGATAGTCGGCGTTAATTTCGCTTATCGCATTTTTGACCCAGGTGCTATTCATCATCATTTTTCCGTTTGTCATTTTGTGCCCAGCTTAGCGAAAACGGCAGAAAAAATTGTTGCCATCTGGCCTTTAAAATAGGATGAAGAGAGAAAAACTTTCTCCTGGTGGGTTAAATGTTAGATAAAATTGACCGCAAGCTGCTGTCCCTGCTGCAAAATGACTGCACGCTCTCTTTGCAGGCGTTAGCGGATGCCGTTAATCTGACCACCACGCCGTGCTGGAAACGGCTAAAACGGCTGGAAGATGACGGCGTGCTGCTCGGGCGCGTGGCGCTCCTCGACGCGGAAAAGCTCGGATTAGGGCTGACGGCGTTTGTGCTGATTAAAACCCAGCACCACAGCAGTGACTGGTACAGCCTGTTTGTCAGCGAAGTGACGCAAATGCCTGAAGTGCTTGGCTTCTGGCGCATGGCCGGGGAATATGATTACCTGATGCGCGTGCAGGTTGCGGACATGAAACGCTACGATGATTTTTATAAAAGCCTGGTGAATCGCGTCCCCGGACTGTCGGACGTCACCTCAAGCTTTGCGATGGAACAGATTAAATACACCACAGCGCTTCCCATCGAATAACTCTATCTCTGGAATTTTACTGCGTGCGATTATTTGCTCAACTTAGCTGGTACTTCCGTCGGGAATGGCGTCGCTATCTCGGCGCCGTGGCCCTGCTAATCATTATTGCCATTCTGCAGCTGATCCCGCCGAAAGTGGTGGGCATCGTGGTGGACGGCGTGACGCAACGCCACTTCAGCGCCGGGACGGTGATGATGTGGATAGGCACTATGGTCCTGATTGCCGTGGTGGTTTACCTGCTGCGTTACGTCTGGCGCGTGCTGCTGTTTGGCGCCTCTTACCAGTTGGCCGTTGAGCTGCGTGAAGATTTTTACCGTCAGCTGAGCCGCCAGCATCCGGAGTTTTATCTGCGCCACCGTACCGGCGACCTGATGGCCCGCGCGACGAACGACGTTGACCGCGTGGTCTTCGCCGCCGGGGAAGGGGTGCTGACGCTGGTGGACTCGCTGGTAATGGGCTGCGCGGTGCTGATTGTCATGTCGACCCAATTGAGCTGGCAGCTGACGCTACTGGCGCTGGTGCCGATGCCTATTATGGCGCTGGTTATCCACCGCTATGGCAATCTGCTCCATGAACGCTTCAAAGTGGCGCAGGCAGCGTTTTCCAGCCTGAATGACCGTACCCAGGAGAGCCTGACGAGTATCCGCATGATTAAGGCCTTTGGTCTTGAGGATCGCCAGTCCGCGCAGTTTGCGGCCGACGCGGCAGATACCGGGGTGAAGAATATGCGCGTGGCGCGCATCGACGCCCGCTTTGATCCGACGATTTATATCGCCATCGGCATGGCGAACCTGCTGGCGATTGCCGGCGGTAGCTGGATGGTGATGCAGGGTGAGCTGACCCTTGGTCAGTTGACCAGCTTTATGATGTACCTTGGCCTGATGATTTGGCCAATGCTGGCGCTGGCGTGGATGTTTAACATCGTTGAGCGCGGCAGTGCCGCCTATAGCCGCATCCGTACTCTGCTGGCGGAGGCACCGGTAGTGAACGATGGTTTTCAGCCGGTACCAGCGGGGCGCGGGGCGCTTGAGCTGGCAATTCATCGTTTTTACTACCCGCAAACCGACAAACCGGCGCTGGAAGAGGTTAACATCACGCTGCGGCCGGGCAATATGCTGGGGATATGCGGGCCGACGGGGGCGGGGAAATCGACCCTATTGTCGCTTATTCAGCGCCATTTCGACGTCAGCGAAGGCGACATCTGCTTCCATGATATCCCGCTGCGTCAGCTCCAGCTGGATGCCTGGCGCGGACGCCTGGCGGTCGTTAGCCAGACGCCGTTCCTGTTTTCTGACACTGTAGCCAACAACATTGCGCTAGGGTGCCCCAGCGCAACGCAGGAAGAGATTGAACGTGCGGCGAAGCTTGCCTGCGTGCATGAGGATATCCTGCGTCTGCCGCAGGGCTATGACACGGAAGTGGGCGAGCGCGGCGTGATGCTCTCCGGCGGGCAGAAACAGCGTATTTCCATCGCACGTGCGCTGCTGCTGGATGCGGAAATCCTGATCCTCGACGATTCGCTGTCGGCGGTTGACGGCCGTACCGAGCATCAAATTTTGCATAATCTGCGCCAGTGGGGCGAAGGGCGGACGGTCATTATCAGCGCCCACCGCCTCTCGGCATTGACCGACGCCAGTGAAATTATCGTGATGCAGCACGGGCATATCGTGCAGCGCGGGCAGCATGAGCAACTGGCGGCGCAGGCAGGCTGGTATCGCGACATGTACCGCTATCAACAGCTGGAAGCCGCGCTGAATGACGCGCCGGAAGAAGAAAAGCCGGAGGTGGCAGATGCGTAGTTTCGGACAACTGTGGCCTACGTTAAAGCGGCTGCTGGCCTACGGTTCGCCGTGGCGCAGGCCGCTGTCGATTGCGGTCGTCATGTTATGGATCGCCGCCGCCGCGGAGGTGAGCGGACCGTTGTTGATAAGCTACTTTATCGACAACATGGTGGCGAAGGATATTCTGCCCTTGGGCAAGGTGGCCGGGCTGGCGGCGGCCTACGTCGGCCTTCAGCTGCTGGCGGCCACGCTGCACTATAGCCAGTCGCTGCTGTTCAACCGCGCGGCGGTCGGCGTGGTGCAACAGCTGCGCAGCGACGTCATGGATGCGGCGCTGCGACAGCCCCTGAGCGAGTTTGATACTCAGCCGGTCGGCCAACTGATTTCGCGGGTCACCAACGACACTGAAGTGATCCGTGACCTGTACGTGACCGTCGTCGCTACGGTGCTGCGCAGCGCGGCGCTGATTGGTGCCATGCTGGTGGCGATGTTTAGCCTTGACTGGCGCATGGCGCTGGTGGCGATCGCTATCTTCCCGGCAGTATTGACGGTGATGGTGATTTACCAGCGTTACAGCACGCCGATCGTGCGCCGCGTGCGCGCCTATCTGGCCGATATTAACGATGGCTTTAATGAAGTGATCAACGGCATGAGCGTGATCCAGCAGTTCCGTCAGCAGGTGCGCTTTGGCGAACGTATCGGCGAGGTTAGCCGCTCGCACTATCTGGCGCGGATGCAAACCCTGCGGCTGGACGGTTTCTTGCTGCGGCCGCTGCTCAGTCTGTTCTCCTCCCTGATTCTGTGCGGGCTGCTGATGCTGTTTGGCTTTAGCACGC
The DNA here is from genome assembly GCF_036759865.1 of Kluyvera genomosp. 2. NCBI lineage: Bacteria > Pseudomonadati > Pseudomonadota > Gammaproteobacteria > Enterobacterales > Enterobacteriaceae > Kluyvera > Kluyvera genomosp. 2. Next base: position 239,378 of record NZ_JAPKIA010000003.1, on the reverse strand, counting down.
AGGGCTCCATCGAGGTGGGTGTTCTGTACGCATTTATCAGCTACCTTGGGCGGCTCAATGAGCCGTTGATCGAGCTGACGACCCAGCAGTCGATGCTGCAACAGGCGGTGGTTGCCGGCGAGCGCGTCTTTGAATTAATGGATCGCCCGCGCCAGCAGTACGGCGACGATATTGCTCCACTCACCAGCGGCGATATTGATATTGATAATGTGTCGTTCGCCTATCGCGATGACAAAATGGTGCTGCAAAATATCTCTCTGTCGATTCCGGCGCGCAGCTTCGTTGCGCTGGTCGGGCATACCGGCAGCGGGAAGAGCACGCTGGCCAGCCTGCTGATGGGCTACTACCCGCCAAATAGCGGCGAAATTCGCCTTGGCGGTCGTCCGCTGCCCAGCCTCAGTCACCAGGTGCTGCGTCAGGGCATCGCCGTGGTGCAGCAGGATCCTGTCGTGCTGGCGGACTCCTTTTTTGCCAACGTTACGCTGGGGCGCGACATCAGCGAAGCGCAGGTCTGGCAGGTGCTGGAAACGGTGCAGCTGGCCTCGTTGGCGCGTGAAATGAGCGACGGCATCTATACCCATCTGGGCGAGCAGGGCAATAACCTGTCGGTTGGTCAGAAGCAGCTGTTGGCGCTGGCCCGCGTGTTGGTTGATACCCCGCAGGTGCTGATTCTTGATGAGGCCACCGCCAATATTGACTCCGGCACCGAGCGCGCGATTCAGCAGGCGCTGGCCGCAGTGCGCCAGCACACGACGCTGGTGGTGATTGCCCACCGGCTGTCGACCATCGTTGAGGCAGACACCATTATGGTGCTGCACCGTGGTCAGGCGGTAGAGCAGGGGACACATCAGCAACTGCTTGAAGCCAAAGGGCGTTACTGGCAGATGTATCAACTCCAGTTGGCAGGTGAAGAGTTGGCGGCGTCGGGTCAGGATGACGCGCTGACCGCGTGATGCACCAGCGTTAAGCATTTTTCTAACAGAATGCATTTGTGACACGCATCATGCACCCGCATGGTGCGTTTTTCTTTTCAACGCCACCTTATTGCGCCCGTCGCCCCCGATTTTTCCCGCCTGCGCATCATTTTTCATTTCTGGCACGCCCCTTGCTTTATCTCTTCTGTGTTCGCAGCCACTACCGAATTCTGACTGGAGGGGATCTATGAAGCTGGTTACCGTGGTAATCAAACCATTCAAACTCGAAGACGTTCGCGAAGCGCTGTCTTCAATTGGCATTCAGGGCTTAACGGTGACGGAAGTGAAAGGCTTCGGTCGTCAGAAGGGTCATGCAGAGCTTTACCGCGGTGCGGAGTACAGCGTCAACTTCCTGCCCAAAGTAAAGATTGATGTGGCGATCGCCGACGATCAACTTGATGAAGTCGTTGATGTGATCAGCAAAGCCGCTTACACCGGAAAAATTGGCGACGGTAAGATTTTTGTCGCCGAACTGCAGCGCGTGATCCGTATTCGTACCGGCGAAGCCGACGAAGCGGCGCTGTAATTCCCAGCCAGCACAGTGATAGGGATCGAGATGATGAAAAAAACAATGGTAAAAACGGGGTTGAGCGCGCTGGCGCTGTTGCCGGGTCTGGCAATGGCGGCACCGGCGGCGGTAGATAAAGCCGATAACGCCTTTATGATGATTTGTACCGCGCTGGTGCTGTTTATGACCATTCCGGGGATTGCGCTGTTCTACGGCGGCCTGATTCGCGGTAAAAACGTGCTCTCCATGCTGACGCAGGTGGCGGTGACGTTTGCGCTGGTGTGCGTTCTGTGGGTGGTCTACGGCTATTCGCTGGCCTTTGGCACTGGCGGCAGCTTCTTTGGCAGCTTCGACTGGCTGATGCTGAAGAATATCAAAATTACCGATCTGATGGGCTCGTTCTATCAGTACATCCACGTGGCCTTCCAGGGCTCCTTTGCCTGCATTACCGTTGGCCTTATCGTCGGCGCGCTGGCCGAGCGTATCCGCTTCTCTGCGGTGCTGATTTTCGTGGTGATTTGGTTGACGCTTTCTTACATCCCGATTGCCCATATGGTCTGGGGCGGCGGCCTGCTGGCGAGCCACGGCGCGCTCGACTTTGCGGGCGGCACGGTGGTGCACATTAACGCCGCGGTGGCGGGCCTGGTTGGGGCATACCTGATTGGTAAACGCGTGGGCTTCGGCAAAGAAGCGTTTAAACCGCACAACCTGCCGATGGTGTTTATTGGTACGGCGATCCTCTATTTTGGCTGGTTTGGCTTCAACGCGGGCTCCGCGAGCGCAGCCAATGAGATCGCTGGTCTGGCCTTCGTTAACACGGTGGTTGCTACGGCGGCCGCTATCCTCGGCTGGGTCTTCGGCGAATGGGCGCTGCGCGGTAAACCGTCACTGCTGGGTGCCTGCTCCGGTGCCATTGCGGGGCTGGTGGGGATTACCCCAGCTTGCGGCTACATTGGCGTAGGCGGTGCGTTGATTCTGGGTATCATTGCCGGTCTGGCTGGTCTGTGGGGCGTGACCTCGTTGAAACGCTGGCTGCGTGTTGATGACCCGTGTGACGTCTTCGGCGTACATGGTGTGTGCGGCATCGTTGGCTGTATTCTGACCGGTATCTTTGCTTCTACCGCACTGGGCGGTGTGGGCTACGCAGAAGGCGTCACCATGGGCCATCAGGTGCTGGTACAGCTGGAAAGTATCGCCATCACTATCGTCTGGTCGGGTATTGTGGCTTATGTTGGCTATAAAGTGGCGGATCTGACGGTTGGCCTGCGCGTGCCGGAAGATCAGGAACGTGAAGGTCTGGACGTCAACAGCCACGGCGAAAACGCCTACAACGCCTGATCGTGATGACCGCCCGGCCGCGCATGGCAACGCCGGGCGTTGCCGAAACGAAGTTTGCGCCTCGTTCTGGCAGAAAGCGGGTTATCTCCAAAGCCAAAAAAGCCTCCCAATGGGAGGCTTTTTTGTGCCTTGGAACGAGGTCTAGCCGCGGTTACGCATCACGCCTTCCTGCACCGTAGAGGCGACCAGCACGCCGTCCTGGGTGTAGAATTCGCCGCGCACAAAACCACGCGCGCTGGAGGCCGATGTGCTTTCCACGCTGTACAGCAGCCATTCGTTCATATTGAACGGGCGGTGGAACCACATGGAATGATCGATGGTCGCTACCTGCATGCCCGGCTCCAGGAAGCCGACGCCGTGCGGCTGTAGCGCCACCGGCAGGAAATTAAAGTCGGAAGCATAGCCCAACAGGTACTGGTGAATATGCAGCGAGTCCGGCACGGCGCCGTTGGCGCGGATCCAGACCTGGCGGCGCGGTTCGGCGACATGGCCTTTCAGCGGGTTATGGAATTCGACCGGGCGAATTTCTAACGGTTTATCACAGAGAAACTTTTCTTTCGCCTGCGGCGGCAGCAGATGCGCCAGCGAACGGGCGATGTCGGTTTCCGACGGCAGACCTTCCGGCGACGGTGCGGCCGGCATGGTCTTCTGGTGTTCATAGCCCGGCTCAGGTGCCTGGAATGATGCGGTCATGTAGAAGATCGGTTTGCCGTTCTGAATAGCCGCTACGCGGCGCGCGCTAAAGCTGTTGCCGTCGCGCAGCACTTCAACGTCGTAAACAATCGGCTTCTGACTGTCTCCGGGACGCAGGAAGTAGCTGTGGAATGAATGCACCAGACGGTCGCTGGGGACAGTCTCTTTTGCCGCATACAGCGCCTGGCCGACAACCTGTCCGCCAAAGACCTGACGCAGGCCAAGATCTTCGCTCTGTCCGCGGAACAGCCCTTCTTCAATTTTTTCCAGATTTAATAACGTCAGCAGATTCGATAGCGCCTGGCTCATTGATACCCTCTATATTTTACTGTCACAGCGTCAGGTGAATGTTTCCATTATAACGCAGTTTCGCCAGTGGTCCGATGGGTTCAATTGTCTGAATAATGGTTCGTTTGCAGGTATTAATGTGAATTATGTGCCACACTTAAGCGGTAAAATTTGTTAAGGCGTTGTCACTCAAATGAGAAAACAGCCTTAATTTGAGTGAGCGAAAAGGAGAATGCTAATGAAACTCGTGCCGATCTTAAGTGGTTTGGCGGTTGCACTGACCCTCGCGGGCTGTGCCCAGACTCACCAGCAAAGTCAGAATCAGTCACCTGCGCCAGAAGCAGCAGCCCAGGCCGCGGCAATCACGGGGCCGAACGTCTCCGGTACCGTATGGATTCGCCAGAAAGTGGCGCTGCCGCCGGATGCGGTTCTGACGGTCACCTTGTCCGATGCTTCACTGGCTGATGCGCCGTCTCGCGTACTGTCGCAGAAAGTCACGCGTACGGAAGGTAAGCAGGCGCCGTTTAGCTTCGTTCTGCCGTACAACCCGGCCGACATTCAGCCGAACGCGCGCATTCTGTTAAGCGCCGCGGTGACGCAAAACGGCAAGCTGCTGTTTATCACCGATACCATCCAGGAAGTTATCAACCACGGCGGCACTAAAGCCGATGTGACGCTGGTTCCGGTACAGCAAACCGCGGTGCCGGTGCAGGACACCGCCCCGGTTCAGGTCCCGTAACCCTCAATGCCCTCCACGTGAGGGCATTTTTTTGCCCGATGGCTGGCGATAGCCAGCTAGTACCGCCAGCGATATTTCTGCATATCAATCTGCCCACTTCCTGAAACCTGTACGCCTTCAGCCAGTAGCGCCTGACGCTGGCGCTGGAGATCGGGGCCGGTCAGTGAGATTGCACCGTGGCGGTTCACCACCCGATGCCAGGGCAGGGTTGAGCCTTCCGGCAGTCGTCTGAGCACACCGCCCACCTGACGTGCCGCGCGCGGCGAGCCCGCAAGCCTGGCAACGTCACCGTAGGTGGTCACAGAGCCTTGCGGAATAGAGGCGACGATTTGCCAAACGCGGTGGGGAAAAGTATCAAAAGCGTCCATAGTCGGTTCCTGAGGGCAGAACTTTCAGCATAATCAGCTCGATGGCCGCTGTGAAGGGGCAATTGCGCAAGAATCCAGCAGGCAGAAGCAGATAGCTTGCAATTGCCTGCTTCAGCAGGGATAATGCGCCAGCGCGTTGGGTAACAACGCTCTCAATGGGGGCCCTGTTGGTTCTCCCGCAACGCTACTCTGTTTACCAGGTCAGGTCCGGAAGGAAGCAGCCAAGGCAGATGACGCGTGTGCCGGGATGTAGCTGGCAGGGCCCCCACCCATTTGTGCCTCTCTTCTTTTCGCGATCCCCGCTTTTGTACCCCTTAAATAGTCAGGCCTTTTGCGCTTAACGTTCTGATGTTTAAAATAAACTTCATCTAATTGTAATAAACTTGTCATATATGTGTCATAAATTGCATTTAAATTAATATTGGGTGTTTATATTACCCTGTGTGTTAAAAATATATTTGTGGAATGTGTTGTTAACTTGATGTATTAGTTATTACAGAAATAATACAAACAAGCCGCTGTGAAGCGCTAACACACATTCGCGTCCTGGATGACGCGTGGCGAGGATAAACATGACCATTGCAGTGCTGAACGTAAAAATTGATGAAAGCGTTAAAGAGAAACTTCGCCACTACGCGGAGGCTAATGGCCTGACGTTAGGCGCGGCGGCGGAAAAGCTGCTGCTGCTGGGTTTTGCGGCGGAAGAAGAGGCGGGCGTATGTGAAGATGACATCGACAGCCAGCATACGGAAGAAGATGTCGCACCATTTACACCTAAAGAAATCAAGGCGTTACGTAAAATTCTGAAGAAGAGAAAATGAAACAGCCACCGACCATAGCCTGTAATTACAGTGAAGCCTGCGATTTGTTACGCTCGGGCTACGTAAAGCATGTTCTTCTCAACTGGAACGTGGGTAGCGATGAATTCTTTCGTATTGCCTCCGACTGGTGCGATACCGGGGCGAAGATTAAAAAAGAGGGAGAATCTTTCGTTATTTCGCTAAAAGGTTTTCCGATCCCTCCGCAGCACTAATATATTCTTTGGTTTCATTTTATTTTTATAAAGAATATATCAGCGCCAGGCCCATTCTGTTATTGCGCGCGGCAATGCATCGCGCGCGATTAAATAATTTTCCGCACTTTATTCCCGCTGTGCTGGCCCGCTAATGCGGTCCATACGGGCTGCAAAGTCATAAACGCTTGCCGCAGGGTGTTATCATCCAGCGTGAAGGGAATACGCAGGTTCCGCTCACCGCCACCGGCCAGGCCAAAGCGCGTTCCGACGCCAATATGAATTCCAACCGCCTCCGCGCGGGCGGCAAAACGCGTGGCCATCATGTCCGGTAGCGTCACCCAGAACGATAGCCCTCCCTCCGGCAGCACAAATTTCCACTGCGGAAAGTACTCTTGCATCAGCGTCGCACACATATCACGACGGGCTTTCAGCAGGCGGCGCCTTTCGGGCAGCAGGGTGCGTTCATTTTCCAGCAGCCAGCAGGTGGCCAGCTGTTCCAGCAGCGGAGAACCTAAATCCAGCGTATCGCGAGTCTGAATGAGCGCGGCGATGGTTGTGGTCGACGCGCGAATCCACCCCAGCCGCAGGCCGCCCCAGAAGCTTTTGCCGGTCGAGCCGACGGTAATAATCGGCGCCTCGTGATTGAAGGCCGCCAGCGGTGGCGGTGGCGGGGCGTTGTACCACAAATCGACCATCGTTTCGTCAACCACCAGCGTCGTGCAGGTTCGCGCCGCCAGATCGGCAATGGTTTGACGCGTCGCGCTGTCCATACATTGGCCGGTCGGATTTTGAAAATCGGGCATCAGATAGGCCAGACGCGGCGCGGTTTGGGCGATGATAGCGGCCAGACCATCGGTGTCCCAGCCTTTTTCCGGCAGCGGCAGGGCCACCGGACGGCAGGAGGCGCCTTCGATGGCGGAAATGGCGAGAGGATAGGTCGGGGTCTCTACAACCACGCGATCGCCCGGTCCTGTCAGGTAGCGCAGGATCAGCGCCAGCCCGCTGACCGCGCCGTTAACCAGCATAATTTCGTCGGCGTGTGTTGGCAGGCCGCGCGCGCAGTAGCGCCGGGCGATGGCATCCCGCAGCGTGGGAAGACCGTGCTGATCGTAGCCGGTATTTGCCAGATGTTCCGGTAGTGCCGCCAACGCGTGGCTGTACGCATGATGAATTTCAGCGCCCGCCGCCAGCGCAGCGGTAGAAAGATCTAGCGTGGGGGCGGCATTGGTACGCGGCGCCCGCGGATGACTATTTCCCGCTAGGGTTACCGTGGAGCCGCTTCCCTGGCGGCTTTGCACATAGCCTTCATCGCGTAGCTGCGCTAGCGCGCTGGCGATAGTGGTACGGCTGACACCCAGCGCGCTGGCAAATTCACGCTCGCCAGGCAGACGGGTCCCCAGCGGCAGCCGGCCATCGAGGATCAACAGCCGCAGTGCATCGGTGAGCTGTCGCCACAGCGGTGTGGATGAGGGGCTCTCCTGCCATTGGCCGAGCAGGCGAACTAACGATTGGGTCGCAGAGCGTCGAATCATAGAGCAGTCCACTTCTTTAAAACTGGTCATTAATCATAATGCCATTTTTATCGATGATGAAAGCCTCACATAACAGGCAGAGGTAGTGATGTTACGCCGACTGATTCAACTTTATATTGGGTTAATACTCTACGGCGTTTCAACTGCCGTATACGTCCGCGCCAACCTGGGTGCCGATCCTTGGAACGTATTTCACCTTGGGGTGGCCGGGCTTGCGTCGCTGGATATTGGCCTGGTGATGATCCTCACCGGCGCGGCGGTGCTGCTGCTGTGGATCCCGCTGCGTCAGCGGCCGGGGTTGGGCACCATCAGCAACGTTATCGTGCTGGGGCTGGCGGCTGATGCGACGCTGTCGATCCTGCCACCGCTGGAATCGCTGTGGCTGCGCAGCGCGCTTTTGCTGCTGGCGGTGGTGCTGAACGCGCTGGCGACCGGGATGTACATCGGCGCAGGATTCGGCGCTGGCCCCCGCGATGGGCTGATGACCGGCATTCATGCCCGAACCGGCTGGCCGATTCGACGCATTCGTACCACGATTGAAATCTCAGTGCTGCTGATTGGCGTACTGCTGGGCGGCGCGTTTGGTATTGGTACGGTGCTGTACGCGCTGGCAATTGGCCCACTGATTCAAATATGCCTGCCGTGGTTCCAGCTACCGCGCGTCGCTCAGCGCAAACCGCTAAAAGCCGAACTGCCGTCCTGATCCCGATGACATCAGGATAATCCGCTGATGCCGTGCCCCATCATGTAAAGCCCTACCAGAATGATCAGCGCGCCGGAAAACCACGGAGCCCGGCGTGACAGTTCGCCAAAGCCGCGCCAGCGTGTGCTGACGTGTTTAAGGCCAATGGCGGCGATGGCACCGGAAGCGACTAACGTCAGCGCGAGCCCGACGCTAAAGCTCAGCACCAGCGTTGCGCCCAGCGCGACGTGCTTTAGCTGAAGACAGATCAGCAAAATAGTGATGGATGCCGGGCAGGGGATCAGCCCACCGGTCAGGCCAAACATGACGATCTGCCCGGTCGTGACCTCCTGCCCGGTGAAGCGTCGGTTGATCTCTTCGGCATGCGCGCGCTGGTGGGCATCTTGCTCGTCGACGTCCACCAGATGGTCGTGGTGATGATGAGCGTGAGACGGGTGGTCATGCCCATGTGCGTGGCCATGATCATGGTCATGAGAGTGGTGATGATGATGGTGATGCGCACCGTGCGACTCGCGCCAGGTTCGCCACAGCATCCATAGGGCGATAGCAATAATGATGATACCGGACAGCAGTTGAAACCACGGCTCGGCCGTCTGCGCGTTCCAGCCGCGGCCAAACCACATTCCCGCCATGGCGATAATCCAGACTACCGCCGTGTGCGATAGCGTGGCAGCGAGTCCCAGAAACACGGCCTGCTTGAGGGTACCGCGAATGGCGACGATAAACGCGGCCATCATGGTTTTGGAGTGTCCTGGTTCCAGGCCGTGCAGGGCGCCAAGCGCAATCGCACCGGGGATAAAGAACCAGGCATTGCCCTGTTGTAAGAGCGTGGTGAAGTCGGTCATTGCCGTGAAGATCCTTGTCAAAAAGTGCGCACACTATACTCCTACCCAGTATTTATATACTACCCCCTAGTACAAAAATACGCAGAAAAGGCGGTGCATGGTATGCTTGCGCAGGTGTAGAGAAAGGAACCCGCTATGTCACATACCGTTCGTCACAAGAAGATGTTATTGACCCGCCTGAAGAAAATTCAGGGGCAGAGCGCTGCGCTGGAAAAAATGCTGAACCGCGAGCACGAGTGCGCCGAGGTGCTACAGCAGTTGGCGGCTATTCGCGGTGCGGTTAACGGTATGATGATGCAGGTGATTCAGGGCCATCTCACCGATCACGTGGTGAAAGAGCCCGATGAAACGCAGCGTGAAGCCGACCTGGAGGTGGTCATGCAGGTGATGAAGTCTTACCTGAAGTAGCGTGCGTGCGCAGATTGTTTTCCGACCAGATAATAAAGGCCTCTTTGGGTAAGGCTTTGCTGTAGAGCCAGCCTTGCCCGAACTGCACACCATGTTCGTGTAACCACTTGGCCTGACATGGGGTTTCAATCCCTTCCGCCACCACGTTGAGCTGAAGGGTTTTCGCCATCTCAATGATGTACGGCGTGACCTGCGCATATTCCAGTGCGTCAACGAAAGATTTATCCAGCTTTAAGGTATCAACCTCTAAATCCTGTAGGTAGCTCAGGCTCGAGTAGCCGGTGCCGAAATCGTCGATATAGATGGCGTGCCCGGCCTTACGGTAGGCTTTAATTGCCGGTAGCGTGGTTTTTGGGTCGGCGAAGCCGCGTTCGGTTAGCTCAAGCGCCACCTGCTGCGGCCGCACATTCCAGATACGCAGCTGCTGGTGCAGCAGGGTTTGCAGCACGACCGACTGAAAATCAGCCACCGACAGGTTAATTGAGACGTGCACATCCGGATGCAGGCTTAACCATTTGCCAAGATCGTGGAAGACCGTCTTCACCACGCTTTCCGTCAGGTGCGTAATCAGGCCGGTTTGCTCGGCGAGCGGGATAAAAATTTCCGGCGAGAGGTAGCTCCCGTCGGCTTGCTTCCAGCGGGCCAGCGCTTCGCAGCCCATCACTTTCCCGTCGCTGATTGAGACAATGGGCTGATAGTAAACGGAAATATCGGCGTTGTTCAACGCGTCCAGCATCCGCTGGCGCGGGGACTGCAGGTGTTTCAGAACCCGGATAATCAGCCAGCATGCCAGCAGGCTGAGCAGCACGCCCGCAGGGACCCAGATCATGAGCTGGTGGCGCAAACGCGCCGTCAGGGGCAGCGTGGAGGACCAGGTCATGATCGCCACCTGCAGGTCGGGGAACTGGCGGACGGTATAGACAACGTTGTCGCGGGTCAGGGTCTCGAGATGCTCTTGTTGAATACGCTGCCAGGCTTGCTGATCCAGCGAAGCGCTACTGGCCAGGACGCGGTTGTTATGCGTACTGATTAACGCCACCTGAGTGGTGGAATTGGTAAACGGAATCACGTCGATAAACGAGATAGGGTCGATAATCACCATGTGGTGATCGGAAGCGAAGGCCGCCATATAGCGACGAATACCAAGATCGTTTTGATCGGTGTACCAGGCCCGGTAGCCAGCGGGGATAATGCGGTCGGGTTTCGGGAAGGTAAAATGGGTGCTGTTGCTTTCCAGCGATGAACATTTAACGGTTAAACCGTCGAGGAACAGTACTTCCTGGATATAGCGCCAGGAGTAGGAAAGGCGGCGCATGGCCTGCAGATGCTCCGGGCCGCATCCCGATACCTGCATGGCGTCCATTTCACGCAGCGCGCCTTTCGCCTGGTTCATTACCTGCTCGGTGCGAACAAGCACTCGGGAGGCGTAAGTCTCCTGCTCATCAATAAACTGCTTATGCGCTTCACGCTGGGCGAGCCAGATACTGAGCAGTATGGGTAAAAAAATCGCCATGATAAGCACGCCGGTTATCAGGCCGACCAGATGTCGAGTTGTCACTGCCAGTCCTTATCCAGGGCAAACTACGACAAGTATACCTGACAATCCAGGCGCTTATTATGCGAAATCGCTTTGGCCTACCCGAATTGTCAGGAAACTAGCGCCGGTGTGCCAGCGAACGCACCAGCCGGTCACCGCCCATTTGTACACCTTGTACCATCAGCACCAGAATCAACACCGTTCCTACCATAATTTGATCGTTAAATCGCTGATAGCCATAGCGAATCGCTAAATCCCCCAGTCCGCCGCCGCCGATGACGCCGGCCATTGACGAGAAACCGATCAGCATGACGATGGTCAGCGTGGTGGCGGCCAGCAGCGCGGGCAGGGCCTCCGGCAGCAGCGCTTTGCCGATGACGTGCCAGGCGTTACCGCCCATTGACAGCACGGCCTCGATGCGTCCGTACTCCACTTCATCGAGCGCGCTTTCGGTCAGGCGCGCGAAGAAGGGGATGGCGCCGAGCGTAATCGGTACAATCGCCGCGGTGCTGCCGAGCGTGGTCCCCACCAGTAGCCGGGTAAAGGGGATAAGCGCAATCAGTAGTACGATAAACGGTAGCGAACGGCCGGTGTTAATGACCGCCCCCAGCACGGCGTTAAGATGCGGCATCGGCACCAGCCCCTGACGGCGCGAAATAAACAGCAGTACGCCCAGCGGCAGACCAATGAGTACGGTAAACAGGGCCGCCAGTCCGACCATATACACGGTTTCCAGCGTGCCATCGACCAGCAGCGGCCATAATTCTTCCCAGCTCATGCGACTATGCATAGCGGCCTCCCGTCCAGACCATGACGAGCCAGGAAGCGGCGTTCTTCGTCGCCGTCACCCAGCAAGATATCCCGCAGACGCGACCAGGGCGAGACCAGCAGATCGGCAATTTTACCGCTCTCCTGCAGTTCTCCGCCTTCCAGCAGCGCCACGTGGTCACACAGATTTTTAACGACCTCCAACTGATGGGTGATCAGCACAATCGTCAGCCCCAGTTGGCGGTTAATGCTTTCCAGCAGCGCCAGTACGCTGGCGGTCGTTTCGGCGTCCAGCGCGCTGGTGGCCTCGTCACACAGCAGCACATCCGGCTCGGCGGCCAGCGCGCGGGCAATGCCCACGCGCTGCTTCTGCCCACCGGACAGCTGAGAAGGAAAGGCGTCCGCTTTGTTGCTCAGTCCCACCAGCGCCAGCAGTTCGGCGACGCGTTTTTGCCGCTGCGCCTTGGGTACGCCGGCAATCTCCAGCGGCACCGCCACGTTGTCGGCGACGCTGCGGGCGTGCAGCAGGTTGAAGTGCTGGAAGATCATGCCGGTGCGCAGGCGATGTGCGCGCAGCTGCGCTTTGTCATAGTGCGCAATATCCTCGCCGTTGAACAAGATGCGGCCCGCGCTGGGCCGCTCCAGTAAGTTCAGGCAGCGAATCAGCGTGCTTTTGCCCGCGCCGCTGCGCCCCAGGATGCCGTAAATCGCCCCCTGCGGAACGCTAAACGACACGTTATTCAGCGCCGGTTGGCCTCCTCCGGCATAGTGCTTACTCAGCCCTTCAATGACGATCATGACTGCGGCGCGCTGACCGGGATGACCGAACCGTTGTAATGCTGGCGAATAAATTCCGCCACCTGAGGTGACGTTAAATCTTTTGCCAGCGCTTTAATCCGTGGGTCATTCGCCAGCTGCGGATTGGTGACCAGGATATTGGCGTACGGGTTATGCTCGGCGCTCTCCAGCCCCAGCGCATCTTTGGCTGGCGTAAGTCCGGCTTCCAGGGCGTAGTTGCCGTTGATCACCGCCAGGTCGACGTCATCCAGCGAGCGGGGGATTTGCGGTGATTCCACTTCAAGGATCTTCAGCTTGTGCGGGTTCTCGACAATATCTTTTGGCGTCGCCAGCGTGGTTGCCGGGTCGGTAAACTTGGCCGCCAGCTTGATCAGGCCTTTGCTTTGCAGCAGGAACAGGGCGCGGCTCAGGTTGGTGGTGTTATTCGGCACCGCGACGGTCGCCCCTTCCGGCAGCGATTGCAGATCCTTGTGTTTGTGCGAGTAGATGCCCAGCGGCTCAATATGTACTGTGGCGGCCACGGCGAAGGTTTTACCCAGCGCTTTTTCCTGATCTTTCAGGTACGGCACGTGCTGGAAATAGTTGGCGTCGACATCGCCATTCGCCAGCAGCTCATTGGCATTTACGCCGCTGGTCAACTCGACGATTTTCAGATCGAGCTTTGGATCTTGCTTCTGAATGAACTTCAGAATTTCGGCGTGCGGAACCGGGTCGGCAGCGACGCGCAGCGGCTCGGCGGAAGCGTTCCAGGCCAGAGCGAGAGACAGTGCAACCCCTGCCAGTTTAAAAGCAGCATATTTCATGGTGTGTTTCCTTATTGTTTTAGGTCAGGCAATGAGTTGTTCGCTGCGCGCACGCAGCACGTCACGGTAATAGCGTTCCGCCACGTCTGGATGGGAGCGCAGGCGGCCTTTGAGATAATTCCAACCCACATCCCGCAGCAGCGGATTTTGCGGATCGCTTTGCGGCCCGTTGGCTTCCCGCGCCAGCGCCTCCGGCAGCGAGTACACCGGGACGACGGCATCCAACTGGGCGCCGAGGAAAAAGGCAATCGACAATCGCTGGCTGTTAGCCGGCGGGGTGATCACCCGGTGCACGGTCGCGCGCAGGTAACCGTTGGTCGCCAGCTCAAGCAGTTCGCCGATGTTCACAACAAAGCTGCCTGGCAGCGGCGCGGCGTCGATCCACTGGCCGTCGCTGACCTCGACCTGCAGGCCCTTTTGTTCGTCCTGCAGCAGAAAGCTTAGAAAACCGGAGTCTTTGTGGGCACCGACGCCCTGAGTGCTGTTTTGCGTATCCTGCTGACCCGGATATCGGATCAGCTTGATGTGTTCGTTGGGCTTTTCGCCATACAGGGTGTCAAATGCTTCACGCGGCAGGTGCAGGGCCTCAGCAAAGGCGCGCAGCAGCGTCATGGCCATATCGGTCATCGCATGCTGCCATTGCAGCAACACCGGGCGCAGGGTGGGCAGCGCTTCCGGCCACAGATTGGGCCCTTGTAGCTGCAGCCAGCGCGGATCGTGCTCGCGTAAAGTGATGGCCTGGCGCTCAGCGCCGACATCAAACTGTTCCCGCCAGTCAGGCTGCCCGCGCGTCAGCTCGGCGGCGCTGCGGTTATAGCCGCGAAAGTGCGGGGAGTGGATCATCGCAACCTGCTGTTTTTGTTCGTCGGACAGGGCGAAAAAACGGCGGGACTCTGACTGTAGCGCACGCTGTAGGGCATCGTCGATGCCGTGATCGGTCAGATAGAAAAAGCCGACGTCGCGGGCGGCGTGGCGAAGCTGTTGCAGAAATTCAGCGCGCTCAGACGGCCGGTGGTAGTGCGCCAGGCTGAGGACGGGCAGGGTGGTCAGACTCATTGTGTTCTCCGTATTGCCAATTAATGCCGTGATGTTCAGGTGGTGCGAATGCGGGATGACAACAACAGCGCTGCATGGGATATCTCCTTCGGGTTGATGGAGACAGCCTGCCAGAGGGCAATTCATGCGACCAATAACGTTATTGTCTAATTTATATTCGCGGACGGGTCTGAGCTTTTGCGAAAAATCGCTAAGGTGTGCAGCATCGGGCTCGAGCGCCAGGAGAGAGGTGCTCGGCGGGGAAAACGGTTATACCTGCAAACGGTGGGGTTGCATTACGCTTTCTGACGGCGTATTTTAATTGTTATGTTATAACATATCTATTGAGGTCGAGATGAAAGCGAATATCCATCCCCATTACCGTACCGTGGTATTCCACGACACCAGTGCCAATGAGTACTTTAAAGTGGGTTCTACCATTAAAACGGAGCGCGAGATTACGCTGGAAGGCGTGACATATCCGTATGTCACCATTGATGTGTCGTCCAAATCGCATCCGTACTACACCGGCAAGCAGAGAAGCGTGTCGGCGGAAGGCAGCGTTGCCCGCTTTACCCAGCGCTTTGGCCGCTTTGTTGATATAAAAAGAGGTGAATGATGCAGGTACTGAACTCGCTGCGCAGCGCAAAACAGCGCCACCCTGACTGCCAGGTTGTTAAACGCAAGGGGCGTCTGTACGTCATCTGCAAGTCAAACCCCCGCTTTAAAGCCGTGCAGGGGCGTAAGAAACGCCGCTAACGTAAAGACGCCAGGGACCGGCGTTGCTTGCCGTCGGTGGTAAAGTTATCGGCGGCAAGCCAGGCGCGGAAGGCGCTATCCAGCGCTGGCCACTCGCCGTCAATGATGGAAAACCAGTCGGTATCACGGTTGTGCCCTTTAATCACCAGCGCTTGACGAAAGCGCCCTTCAAACTGGAAGCCTAAGCGCAGCGCCGCCTGGCGCGACGGTTCATTCAGGCTGTTGCACTTCCACTCATAGCGACGATAGCCGAGCGTATCAAAGGCGTAGCGCATCAGCAGCCACTGCGCTTCGGTGGCCGCCGGTGTGCGGCTAAGCCGTGGCGAAAAGTGCACATGGCCGACTTCCACCACGCCATTTTTGGGGTCTATGCGCATCAATGCCAGCGAGCCAACGGGCTGCTGGCTGTGCGCATCTATTACCGCAAAATGCATCGGATCCTGCAGCGTTTCAACGCTGGC
Source organism: Kluyvera genomosp. 2 (assembly GCF_036759865.1). Classification (NCBI taxonomy): domain Bacteria; kingdom Pseudomonadati; phylum Pseudomonadota; class Gammaproteobacteria; order Enterobacterales; family Enterobacteriaceae; genus Kluyvera; species Kluyvera genomosp. 2. Next base: position 223,806 of record NZ_JAPKIA010000003.1, on the reverse strand, counting down.
GATCCACTGACGATAAGCTTCCGGCGAATCATCCGGCTCGCGCAGTAGCCACGTCCAACTGCGGGTATCCGCGGCCTGCTGATGCGCGGCGAAGAGCGCCTCAGCGTGCTGTTGTTGCAACGGCTCCAGACGACAAAAACGCCCCTCAAGTACCGTACGCTGTGGGTGTGCGCGCGGCTGCCAGTCCGGCAGCGCATCGCCAATTAATTGACCAAATTGATTGAGCTGACTCATAACCTCTCCTTCGGGAAAAAAAGCAATGCCCCGAGCGTAGGCGTTTACTGGTTCCATAAAAAGTGCCACCAGGCTATCTTTTGATGGTGCCACAAGGAGCCGTAATGAATATTCCCGACGATCCCTTTTTTGCCTTGCTGTCTACCGCGCTGAGCGCACGCGGCGAGGAAACGCTGCAACGAAGCCTGTACGCTACGCTCAGAGATGCCATTCTGCAGGGGCAGCTGCGCGCAGAGAGCTGGCTGCCCGGATCGCGTACCGTGGCCCTGCGGCTGGGGATTTCACGCAATACCGTCAATGCCGCGCTGGAGCAGCTGGCGATGGAAGGCTACCTGCGCCGCGATCGCCGCGGCTCGCGCGTGGCGCGATTGCCGCAGACGGCGGCCGATGAAGGGCCGGTTGAGGTACCGATCGCGCTCTCGGCACGTCTTTCCGCCCTGCCACAGGTGCTGCCGCGTGATCATCCGCCGCTGTTATTTACGCCCGGTACTCCGGCGATCAACTATTTTCCTTTGCCGCTCTGGCGGCGTCTGCTCGATCGCGTGCTGCGCGAAGAGGGCAGTAGCCTGCTGGGCTATGGTGACTCGGCAGGCGAGTGGCCGCTGCGAACGGCAATTGCCCGCCATCTGGCGCTGTCGCGCGGGATTGACTGCGACGCGCGACAGATAGTCATCACCGAAGGGGCGCTGGAAGGCGTGAATTTGTGCACCCATCTGCTGAGCGAGCCTGGGCAGTCGGCATGGGTTGAAGAGCCTGGCTATTTCGGTGCCAAAAGCGCATTTCTGACCGCCGGGCTAAAGCTGGAGGGGGTGGCGGTGGATCGAGAGGGCATGAAGATTGACGCCGGGTTAGCGCCACCGAGGCTGATTTTTACGTCACCTTCTCACCAGTATCCCACCGGCAGCGTGCTCAGCGCGGCGCGACGTCTGGCGCTGCTGGAATATGCTCGTCAGCACGGTTGCTGGATCGTGGAGGATGATTACGACAGCGAGTTTCGCTTTAGCGGCGAGCCGATTCCCGCGATGCGCGGCATGGCCCCTAACGCGCCGGTGGTCTATCTTGGCACCTTTAGCAAAACCTTATTTCCGTCGCTGCGCCTCGGATTTATGGTGCTACCCTCAATGCTGGTGGAAAGCGCCCAGCCGGCTATCCGTGCGCTGCTGCGCGGCGGTCATCGTGCAGAGCAGCGCGCGCTGGCCTGTTTTATTGAGGAGGGACATTACGCTCGCCATCTGGCGGCGATGCGGCGTTTGTACCGTAAACGGCAGATACAGCTGTGTGAGGTACTGGAACAAGAACTGATCGTGCCGCACGAGTTGATGGCGGGCGAGGGCGGGCTGCATATGACGGTGGCGATTGACGGCATTGATGATGTGACGCTGGTTCGCCAACTGCGCGCGCACCAGATGGCGCCTGGTGCGCTGAGTAGCTTTTACCTTAACCGTCAGCACGCGCGTTCAGGGCTGGTACTGGGCTATGGCAATACGTCCGCATCGCAGTTTGCACCGGCGATACGGACTTTACAGCGGCTTATTGCGCCGCTTCGGCGCGGGCGAGAGTGAAAACGTCGTAGAACGACAGTTCGCCTTTGGTGGTGACCATTTTTTGCAGCTGAGTTTTGTACTGACCGTCGACGCGGCTGGAGTGCAGAATTTTTTCAATCAGCTGCGGTGGGACGAAGCGGGTGTTGTACCACTCGCCGTTGTAGCACACGCGGAAATCCAGGACGTCGATATCTTCGTAGCGGTAGCGCGGGTAGACGTCGAAAAAGAAAAAGCCGTTCAACAGCGCGAACAGCAGCCACAGTAGCCAGACGGAGTCGGCCAGCGTCTCTGAGCGCATCATCACCACCAGGGTGGCGAAGAAGGCAAGGTACATGGCGACAAACAGTCCGGGATGGTTGCGGATAAAGCTGATGCTAAAGCGCGGCCGGTTGTCGCGCTTTTCACGGGCGTTCAGTTCATCAATGGTTTGCGTGAGTAATCGCTGGATCTCTGACATCTTTTGCTCGGCAACGTAGGGCGGAATAGCCTATTGTATGTTGCGTTAATCCATGCAAAAAGTAACAGATCGGTTGCAAAAAACCATAACAGTCTGCCGCTGTTATTTTGATAACATTTTAATGATGCGCGCCGGGTTGCCGCCGACAACGGCGTTAGCCGGGACATCTTTGACGACTACCGCGCCTGAAGCGATGACGGCATTATCACCGATGGTCACACCGGGGTTGACGATCGCTCGTCCGCCGATCCATACGTTGTGGCCGATGGTGACCGGTTTGCCGAACTCCACGCCGCTGTTACGTTCGTCGGCATCCAGCGGATGCGTGGCAGTGTAGATATGCACACCCGGCGCCAGCATACAGTTGTCGCCGATGTGAATCGGGCAGACATCCAACATCACACAGTCAAAGTTGGCGTAGAAGTTAGCGCCAAGGTGAATATTGTAGCCATAATCGCAGCGGAAGGTGGGTTCAATATAGGCGCCATCCCCTTTACCGAGCAGCGCTTTCAGTAACGCTGTGCGTTCGGCTTTTTCATCCGGTGCCGTATGGTTATAACGGTGGATAAGCTGCCTGGCGTGAATCCGGTCCGTTCTTAGCGTTTCATCTCCCGGACGATAGGGTTCGCCGGCAATCATTTTGCGTTTTTCATCACTCATCGGTGCCTCCTGTTAGCGGAGCCACCACCTTAAAAGGTGATACATGATTTGGGAACGTTCCCAGATCATCGCTGTGACGTTATTCACAGAATCTAATCGTATCCAGAGGAGAGTCGCGCACGAAAAAAGAAATTAGCGAATGTACTTCCACACGGTTGAAGGGATCTTATCGTAGAGTTTATTCATGGTCAGTTCAGCCAGACGATGATCGGCCGCTGAGTAAAATACCGCCAGTTCATTGTCGGACAGCTCATATTTATTTTTTTCAATTACGCGTTCGAGCGTGTCAATAGACTGGCAGCGTCGCAGGCGCATCAAATAATCAGTTTTAGTTAGTGGTTTATCAGACATAATTCACCCATTGATTGTAATAATTTTAACAAGAAAGACTGACGGGGTTTGCGCGGCTCGCATTGACAAAACAACGGAAGAGTTTGTTCCCTGACTTCCGCCATTTTTGCAGGTCGACGCTATTAATGCCGTAGTTACTGAATAACATAAAAGTATCATCCAGATATTCGTCAATCTGTGCAATCAGTTTATTATCTTCGTCGTACTTAATTTTATAATTAAGTGCGAACGTTGCTATATGTTCTATCAGCTCATTAAGCTGCAGGTTAACCGCCGAGGTGGGATCGTTCACCCAGCCATGGTTACTCTCTTCGAGCGTGGCAAGACAATCATGATACAGGGTTTCGCAGAGAAACTTAAGCTGTGCGATATCATGTCTTTTTGGTGAGTATTCGTCCATAACGCATCCCCCTGTTCGTAGTACAGACAACGAGTAACAAATACCGGTGCGGGATGGTACTGCTGGCAAACCTGAAACATGCACGTGTTCCCGATCTGTTGTAACTATAATCCACTGCGCAAAAGATTTCATCGCGCTATTACGAAAAATTACAATTAAATCTCAGAGGGTTAAATTTTTTCTGCTCTCACCCATAAGACTGAACATAAAAGCTAACATCTTGTTTCTGCATAGAAACGGCGGGTGAAAAATGCAGGTTTCATAGCTTTGACCGCGGTGATGTGTGGAAAGTTCTTAGGCTTGACTAGGAATAATCCTAAAATCATTGAGTAAATACTCATTAAGAAAATGATGCAAAATAAATTAAAGAAAAATCTTAATTCTAGTATTGGCGTGGTTAAGGCTATTTTTATTATCAAAGGGAAGTAATGATTTCATTTATTAATAAATGATTAAATAGTAATCAATCGATGGCGGCGGGTGATGGCGATATAAAAAAAGGGCCGCATGTGCGGCCCTTGAGGTAAGACGTTTTTAGTGATGCTCAACCTTGTGGCTGTGCTCAATGTCTTCGTTCTTACGGCTGAAACGACGACGAACCACGACGAAGAACACCGGGACAAAGAAGATAGCCAGCACGGTCGCTGTTACCATTCCGCCCATTACGCCGGTACCTACGGCGTTCTGCGCACCGGAGCCCGCGCCAGAGCTGATAACCAGCGGCATAACGCCGAGGATAAAGGCCAGCGAGGTCATCAGGATAGGACGCAGACGCATACGTACGGCTTCCAGCGTTGCTTCGATAAGCCCTTTACCTTCTTTATCCATCAGGTCTTTGGCGAACTCGACGATCAAGATGGCGTTTTTCGCCGAGAGACCGATGGTGGTCAACAGGCCTACCTGGAAGTACACGTCGTTGGTCAGACCGCGCAGCGTTGCGGCCAGCAGCGCACCGACAACCCCCAGCGGAACCACCAGCATGACCGAGAACGGAATAGACCAGCTCTCATACAGTGCGGCCAGACACAGGAAGACGACGATCAGCGAAATCGCGTACAGGGCAGGGGCCTGGTTGCCGGAGAGGCGTTCCTGATAGGACATGCCCGTCCAGTCGTAGCCGATACCCGCGGGCAGTTTACCCGCCAGCTCTTCCATCAGGCTCATTGCCTCACCGGTACTCTTACCTTCGGCTGCCTGGCCCAGGATTTCCATGGACGGCAGACCGTTGTAACGTTCCAGACGCGGCGAACCGTATTCCCAGCGCGAGCTGGAGAAGGCCGAGAACGGCACCATCTGACCATCGCTGCCGCGAACGTACCACTTACCAATATCTTCTGGCAGCATACGGTATTTCGCTTCGGACATCAGATACACCTTCTTCACACGACCGCGGTCGATGAAGTCGTTGACGTAGCTACCGCCCCAGGCCGTGCCCAGCGTGGTATTGATGTCACTGATAGAAACACCCAGCGCCTGGGCTTTTTCCTGATCGATGTCGATTTTGAACTGCGGCGTATCTTCCAGACCGTTAGGACGCACGCCGGTCAGCACGTCAGGGTGCTGGGCAATCATGCCGAACAGTTGGTTACGCGCCTGCGTCAGTTTTTCGTGACCCAGACCCGCCTGATCAATCAGCTGGAAGTCAAAGCCGGTTGCCGTACCCAGTTCTACAATCGCCGGCAGGTTAAAGGCGAACACCATCGCATCTTTAATCTGTGAGAAGTAGCCCATTGCACGGCCGGTGATCGCTTCCACTTTGTTCTCGGCGCCCGGACGTTGACTCCAGTCCTTCAGCGAGACGAACGCGATACCGGTGTTCTGGCCGCGACCCGCGAAACCGAAGCCGTTTACGGCGAAGACGGACTCAACGTTGTCTTTCTCTTTGGTGAGATAGTAGTTGGTCATCTCATCCAGCACTTTCTGCGTACGTTCCTGGGTCGCACCGGCAGGCAGCTGCGCCATGCTCAGGAATACGCCCTGGTCTTCGTCCGGCAGGAAGGAGCTTGGCAGACGTACAAACAAAAACGCCATGCCGACGACGATGATCAGATACAGCAGCAAATAACGACCGGTGCTGCGCAGAATATTGCCTACGCTATCGGTGTAGTGGTGCGTGCTCTTCTCAAACATCCGGTTGAACCAGCCGAAGAACCCGGTGGTTGCGCCGTGGCTGCCTTTTTCGATTGGCTTCAGCATGGTGGCGCAGAGCGCCGGCGTCAGGATCAACGCAACCAGTACCGACAGCGCCATCGCGGACACGATAGTGATGGAGAACTGGCGATAGATTGCCCCGGTAGAACCGCCGAAGAAGGCCATCGGGATGAACACCGCGGACAGGACCATCGCGATACCAACCAGCGCCCCCTGAATCTGGCCCATTGATTTACGCGTCGCTTCTTTTGGCGGCAGACCTTCTTCCGCCATGACGCGCTCGACGTTCTCTACGACGACGATGGCGTCATCCACCAACAGGCCGATGGCAAGCACCATCCCGAACATGGTCAGCGTGTTTATCGAGAAGCCGAATGCCGCCAGCACCGCAAAGGTCCCGAGCAGTACCACCGGCACCGCGATCGTTGGGATAAGCGTCGCGCGGAAGTTCTGCAGGAACAGATACATCACCAGGAACACCAGAATGATCGCTTCGACCAGCGTTTTCACCACTTCGTGAATTGAGATCTTAACGAACGGGGTGGTGTCATACGGATAAACGATTTTCATCCCTGACGGGAAGAACGGCTCCATTTTTGCCAGTTCAGCGCGAATGGCGCTCGCGGTGTCCAGGGCGTTGGCGCCGGTCGCCAGTTTAATCCCCAGGCCGGAAGCCGGCTGGCCGTTAAACTTCGCGATAACGTCGTAGCTCTCGCCGCCGAGCTCAATCTTGGCGACGTCGCGCAGGCGAACCTGCGAGCCGTCCTGGTTCACCTTCAGCAGGATGTTGCCAAACTGCTCGGTGTTGGTCAGACGGGTTTGCGCCACGATAGAGGCGTTCAGCTGCTGGCCTTTCACCGGCGGCGTACCGCCTAACTGACCGGCCGCCACCTGGGCGTTCTGTGCTTTCAGCGCGGCGATCACGTCAACCGGCGTCAGCTGGAAGTTGTTCAGTTTGTTCGGGTCCATCCAGATACGCATCGCGTACTGGGAACCAAACAGCTGAACGTCGCCCACGCCGCTGGTACGGCTAATGGCGTCCTTCATGTTCGCTGCCACGTAGTCCGAGATATCGTCCTGGTTCATGGTGCCGTTGGTGTTGATAACACCGACAACCATTAGGAAGCTGCTGGACGCTTTCTCAACGCTAATACCCTGCTGCTGAACTTCTTGCGGCAGCAGTGGAGTGGCCAGCGCGAGTTTGTTCTGCACCTGAACCTGCGCGATATCCGGATCGGTACCGGATTCGAAGGTCAGGGTAATGGTTGCGGTACCGGTGGAGTCGCCGTTGGAGGACATGTACATCAGGTGATCGATACCGTTCATGTTCTGTTCGATAACCTGAGTTACTGTGTTCTGCACCGTTTCGGCGTCAGCACCGGGGTACATGGCCGTGATCGAAATTGCTGGCGGCGCAATCGTCGGATATTGCGCTACCGGCAACTTGAGGATCGATAGCCCCCCTGCCAGCATGATAATGATGGCGATCACCCACGCAAATATGGGGCGATCGATAAAGAAATTAGGCATGTCTTAACGGCTCCTGTTTAAGTTAAGACTTGGTTTGTTCTGACTGAGCAGCGCCCGCTGCGGCTTGCTGTTTGTCGTCAGAAGTGACTTCCTGCGCTTTGACCTGCACGCCCGGTTTCACTTTTTGCAGACCGGTAATAATGACGCGATCGCCATCCTTCAGGCCCTCGGTGACCAGCCATTTGTCGCCAATGGCCTGTGCGGCAACAATCTGGCGGGTTTCGACTTTATCGTCAGCGCCAACAACCAGCGCGCTCGCATCGCCGCGCGGCGTACGGGTCACGCCCTGTTGCGGAACCAGCAGCGCGTTCGGGTTGGTCCCTTCTTCCAGACGTGCGCGAACGAACATGCCCGGCAGCAGCGTATGGTCTGGGTTCGGGAAAATAGCGCGCAGCGTGATAGAACCGGTGGTCTGATCAACGGTCACGTCAGAAAACTCTAAGGTGCCGCTCTGCGGATATTTGATGCCGTCATTGGTCACCAGATCCACTTTCGCTTTGCCGTTTTCCTGTTTCAGCTTGCCGTCCGCCAGCTCCTGCTTAAGGCGCAGGAAGTCGTTGCTGGACTGGGTAACGTCAACATAGATAGGGTCCAACTGCTGAACGGTTGCCAGCGCGGTGGCTTGCCCGTTCTGCACCAGCGCGCCCTCGGTAACCGAAGATTTGCCAATGCGCCCGCTGATAGGGGAGGTCACTTTGGTATAAGCCAGGTTGATACGTGCGGTTTCTACCGCCGCTTTGGCAGCGACTACCGCAGCGTTAGCCTGCTGCGCATCGGCAACAGCCGTATCGTAATCCTGTTTGCTGATGTACTGCGTACCCAACAGTTTGGAGTAACGATTCACGGTCAGCTTTGCGATGTTGGCCGCGGCCTGCGCTTTGGCTAAATCACCTTTGGCGCTTTCGTAAGATGCCTGATACGTTGCTGGATCAATCTGATAAAGCGACTCACCGGCGGTGATTTCACCCCCTTCCGTAAAGTTGCGCTTCAGAATAATACCGCTGACCTGCGGGCGTACTTCTGCAATGCGGAAGGCGCTGGTGCGGCCCGGCAGTTCCGTCGTGATTACAAGAGGTTCAGATTTGAGCGTCACGACGCCAACTTCTGGTGCGTGTTGTGCTCCTTGCTGAGCTGGTTTGTCGTCACATCCTGTTAGCGCTAAGCTGCCTGAGAGCATCAGAACGACCGCCAGAGGCGTTAACCCTCTGTTTTTGTTCATATGTAAACCTCGAGTGTCCGATTTCAAATTGATCAATGAAGCAAGCGTCACAAACCCATTGCTGCGCTTGTATTATCGTCATACTATGGTACATACATTCATAAATGTATGTAAATCTAACCCCTGCAATTTCACCGACCTATGGCACGAAAAACCAAAGAACAAGCGCAAGCTACGCGTCAGCACATACTGGATGTCGCCCTACGGTTGTTTTCGCAGCAGGGGGTATCATCTACCTCACTTGCCGAGATTGCAAAAGCGGCCGGGGTGACGCGTGGCGCAATCTACTGGCATTTCAAGGATAAGTCGGATCTCTTTAACGAAATCTGGGTGTTATCAGAGTCCAGTATTAGCGATCTTGAGATTGAGTATCGGGCAAAATTCCCAGGTGATCCACTCTCAGTTTTGAGGGAAATACTGGTTTACATTCTGGAAGCGACCGTTATCGAAGAACGCCGACGCCTGATGACGGAAATTATTTATCACAAATGTGAGTTTGTCGGCGAAATGGCCGTTGTGCAACAGGCACAGCGGAGTTTATGTTTGGAAAGTTACGATCGCATTGAACAGACGTTAAATGACTGTGTCATCGCCGGGGTATTACCGACCAATCTGCTCAGCCGTCGGGCGGCCATTTTGACCCGCAGCTATATTTCCGGGCTGATGGAAAACTGGCTATTTGCGCCCGACTCCTTTGACCTGCGCGGCGAAGCGCAGGCTTATGTCGCTATCCTGCTCGAAATGTATCAATTTTGCCCAACGCTGCGCGCCGAAACACAGCCTTAATCACGGGCTTATTACCAGGAATAATCCTGGCGTCTCTGACTGTTCGCCTGTACCCAGAAGTGCTATTCTGCGCGGGCGTTTATCCCCGGTTCTTCACCGGCTTTAACAACCACTCACGTTAACATTATGCTGCATAATATCCGCCCACGGGGCACGATTTCCGCATTTATCATTATTGCTGTCTGCTTTCTGTTTACGATGGCCGCGGCGCAGGCGCGCGCGATTAACGGCAATGATATTCCTGACCGCGCCGATGTCCAGGATCAGCTGACCGCCCTCAATAATAAGAAAGACCTGACGCCGCAAGATAAGCTGGTACAACAGGATCTCACGGAAACCCTGCAACTTCTCGATAAAATCGACGCGGTGAAGGCGGAATCGACCGCACTGCAAAAGCAGATCGATCAGGCGCCGATGAAGCTGCGCCAGGCGACCGATAATCTCAACGCCCTGAGCGACGTCGACAATGACGATGAAACGCGCAAGACGCTGAGCACGCTCTCGCTGCGCCAGCTGGAAGCTCGAGTTTCCCAGTCGGTTGACGATCTGCAAAATGCGCAAAACGATCTCGCGACTTACAACAGCCAACTGGTCTCACTACAAACCCAGCCCGAGCGCGTCCAGAACTCGATGAACGCGGCCTCGCAGCAGCTGCTGCAGGTGCGCAACAGCCTCAACGGCAGCACCGTCGGCGATGCGCTGCGCCCCACGGAGCAGGCCAAACTGCTGGTGCAAAAATCGCTGCTGGATGCCGAAATTGAACTGCAGCGTAAGAGCCTTGCGGGGAACACCGTGCTGCAGGATACGCTGCAAAAGCAGCGCGACTATGTGACCGCCTACAGCAACCGTCTTGAACATCAGCTTCAGCTGTTGCAGGAGGCTGTGAGCAGCAAGCGTCTCACGCTATCGGAAAAAACGGCCGCCGAAACCGCCTCGCCGGAAGAGACCGCCCGTATTCAGGGCAATCCGCTGGTGAAGCAGGAGCTGGAAATTAACCACCAGCTAAGTCAGAAACTGATTACCGCCACTGAAAGCGGCAACCAGCTGGTGCAGCAAAATATTAAGGTGAAAACCTGGCTTGACCGCGCCCTGCAGTCTGAACGTAACGTGAAAGAGCAAATTGCCGTACTGAAGGGGAGCCTGCTGCTGTCGCGTATTCTCTACCAGCAGCAGCAGACGCTACCGTCGGCCGACGAGCTGGAGGATATGACCACCCGCATCGCCGACCTGCGTCTTGAGCAGTTTGAGATCAACCAGCAGCGTGATGCCCTGTTTCAGAGCGACGATTTCGTTGCGAAACTGGAAGAGGGGCACAGCAGCGAAGTCGACAGCGAAGTGCACGACGCGCTGCTGCAAATTGTTGATGCGCGCCGCGAGATGCTCGACCTGATCAACAAGCAGTTGGGTAGCCAACTGATGATGGCCATCAACCTGCAAATTAACCAACAGCAGTTGATGAGCGTATCGAAAAGCCTGAAATCAATCCTTACCCAGCAAATCTTCTGGGTAAACAGCAACAAACCGATGGACTGGGACTGGATTAAATCGTTCCCGGAAGCGCTGAAAGATCAGTTTAAGTCGATGAAAATCACCGTCAACTGGGAGAAAGCGTGGCCCGCGGTGTTTATCGCCTTCCTCGCGGGGCTGCCGCTGTTGCTGATTGCCGGGCTGATACGCTGGCGGCTACAGTGGCTGCGCAATTACCAGGATAAGCTGGGCGACCAGGTGGGTAATCTGCGTAACGATAGCCAGATGCACACGCCAAAGGCCATCTTCATCGATCTTATTCGCGCGCTGCCTGTGGTGCTGCTGATTCTGGCGGTCGGCCTGATCCTGCTGACCATGCAGCTCAATATCAGCGCACTGCTGTGGGCGTTTTCGAAAAAACTGGCCATGTACTGGCTGGTGTTCGGTCTGTGCTGGAAAGTGCTGGAGAAAAACGGCGTGGCCGTGCGGCACTTTAATATGCCAGAGCAGCTCACCAGCCACTGGCGTCGTCAAATTGTGCGTATCAGCCTGGCGCTGCTGCCGCTGCATTTCTGGTCAGTGGTGTCTGAACTTTCGCCGCTGAACCTGATGGACGATGTGCTGGGGCAGTTTGTTATTCTGCTTAACCTGCTGGTGATTACGGCACTGATGTGGCCAATGTGCCGCGAAAGCTGGCGTGACAAAGAGTCGCATAGCCTGCGTCTGATCACCATGACCGTGCTGGCGCTGGTGCCAGTGGGGCTGATGGTGCTGACCGCCACCGGCTACTTCTATACCACCCTGCGTCTGTCCGGTCGTTGGATTGAAACCGTCTACCTGGTTATTTTCTGGAACCTGCTGTACCAGACGGTCCTGCGCGGATTAAGCGTGGCGGCGCGTCGTATCGCCTATCGCCGCGCGGTCGCCCGTCGTCAGAATCTGGTGAAGGAGGGGGCCGAAGGGGCCGAACCGCAGGAAGAACCCGCGATTGCCCTGGAGCAGATCAACCAGCAGACGCTGCGTATCACCATGCTGGTGATGGTGGCGCTGTTTGGCGTGATGTTCTGGGCCATCTGGTCTGACTTAATCACCGTCTTTAGCTACCTCGACAGCATCACCCTGTGGCACTACAACGGCACCGAGGCCGGGGCCAGCGTGGTGAAAAATGTCACCATGGGCAGTTTGCTGTTTGCCATTATCGCTTCAATGGTCGCCTGGGCGTTGATTCGTAACTTACCGGGTCTGCTGGAAGTGCTGGTGCTCTCACGGCTGAATATGCGTCAGGGGGCGTCGTATGCCATCACCACGATCCTGAACTACGTGATTATCGCCGTGGGCGCAATGACCGTATTCGGCTCGTTGGGGGTATCGTGGGATAAACTGCAATGGCTGGCTGCCGCGCTGTCGGTTGGTTTAGGTTTCGGCCTGCAGGAGATTTTCGGTAACTTTGTGTCCGGCCTGATTATTCTGTTCGAACGCCCGGTACGTATTGGCGATACCGTGACCATTGGCACCTTCTCCGGGACGGTTAGCAAGATCCGTATTCGCGCGACCACCATCACCGACTTTGACCGTAAAGAAGTGATCATCCCGAACAAGGCCTTCGTCACCGAACGGCTGATCAACTGGTCTCTGAGCGATACCATCACCCGCGTGGTGATCCGTCTTGGCGTGGCCTACGGATCGGATCTGACCAAGGTGAAAGAGGTGTTGCTCAAAGCGGCGATGGAACATCCGAAAGTGATGCACGATCCGGAGCCTTCGGTGTTCTTTACCGCCTTCGGCGCCAGCACCCTCGATCACGAACTGCGTCTGTACGTACGTGAACTGCGCGATCGCAGCTACACCGTTGACGAACTGAACCGCACAATCGACCGTCTGTGCCGCGAAAACGACATCAACATTGCCTTTAACCAGCTGGAAGTGCACCTGCACAACGAGAAGGGCGATGAAGTGACGGAAGTGAAGCGCGACAGTAAAAATGACGGCAAAGACTTGATTGCTGATTAATCGGTAGGCCGGATAAGCGCTGCGCCATCAGGCGCGCCGCCGTATATTGCCGCATGGCGGCATCGTCTTATCCGGCCTGCGGAGAGGGCTAGCTGTTGTTCCCTTGCTGCCTGGCGTTGGCGCTATGGCGCTTCGTCCGGGCGGCTTTTCAGCTTGTTGATGTAATCTTTGCGCACCATCTCCAGCGCGCTGAGCACAATTTCCGGGGCGATATGGTTGCTCTCCAGCAGTTCGATCAAATCGACCGCTAGCTTGACGTCATCGGGCGCATTTTCCAGCGACATAGCTTCTCCTCTAGCGCGCGATACGCGCCAGTATTCGTTCAATTTCCTCGAGCGCCTGGCGGCAGCGGGTAAGGCGACCGTCAAAGGCAGTGATTTCGCGCGCCAGACGCTGCTGATCCTCAAGCGTTGTAGCCTGCTGATATTGCTGCTGGCGCTGCTGCTTCATCTCCAGCAGGCGACGTTCAAACTCCTGCGTTTCCAGCCTTTTACGCTGCCAGCGGCGCAGGCCGGGTGAGGGGCTATCCCACATGCGCAGTGACCAGGCTTCGCTCTCGCGGCTGATGGCCTCAATTTGCGCCGCCAGGCGTTCGGCGAGCCAGGCGACCTGCGGCAGCTGCTGCCGATCAACGGCGTGCTTAAGCTCCTCAAAATGCGCTTGGGCTTCATCGAGGTAGGCCTGCATTCTGGTGCTGCGCGTCTGGAAAAGCTGGCGGTCAAAGCGCGCGCTCAGCGTGGCGTGCGCAGCAAGGGGCGCAATGCGCGTCTGAAGCCGCGCAAGCTGTTGTTCCAGCGTTTGTAAAAGCAGGGCCGTTTTCACCGGATTCTCCGTTTTCTTGTTATCGGCTATGCTACAGTAGCAGACTCATTTGATAACGATTCGCATTATGCAGCGTACTATTTTAATCATTATTGGCTGGCTGGCGGTAGCCCTCGGCACCATCGGGGTGGTTCTGCCGCTGCTGCCGACGACGCCATTTATTCTGCTGGCTGCCTGGTGCTTTGCGCGCTCGTCGCCGCGCTTCCATCACTGGCTGCTTTATCGCTCCTGGTTTGGCGGCTACCTGCGCCACTGGCAGCGCTATAAGGCGATGCCGCCGGGGGCCAAACCGCGCGCCATCGCGGTGATTTTGCTGACGTTTGGCGTTTCTCTGTGGCTGGTGGAGATGACGTGGGTGCGCGTGCTGCTGCTGATGATCCTCGCCGGGTTGCTGGTTTTTCTTTGGCGAATCCCGGTGGTTGATGCAGAACAACAAAAGTCATGAAGCGCATTAATGGTGTTGCATTTCTGCGAGCTAGCCAGTAAATTCTGGCGTTTTCGAGCACAGGCGCGCCTGGTTAAAAGTTATCCAATTGTTGCTTTTAACCCATTTTGCTCGCCTTGAGTAACACTGTTTCAATCAGGCACAAACCTATGACCGCAACTGCACAGCAGCTTGAATATCTGAAAAACAGCATCCAGAGCATCCAGGATTATCCGAAACCTGGCATTCTTTTCCGCGATGTCACCAGCTTACTGGAAGACCCGAAAGCCTACGCGCTCAGCATTGAATTGCTGGTTGAGAAATACAAAGACGCCGGTATTACCAAAGTGGTGGGTACCGAAGCGCGTGGTTTCCTGTTTGGTGCACCTGTTGCGCTGGCAATGGGCGTAGGTTTTGTCCCGGTGCGCAAACCGCGCAAGCTGCCGCGCGAAACGATCGCCGAAAGCTATGAACTGGAGTACGGTACCGATCAGCTGGAAATCCACGTTGATGCAATCAAACCGGGCGACAAAGTTCTGGTGGTTGACGATCTGCTGGCTACCGGCGGGACTATCGAAGCGACGGTTAAATTGATCCGCCGTCTGGGTGGCGAAGTGCACGATGCGGCCTTCATCATCAACCTGTTCGATCTGGGCGGCGAACAGCGCCTGGAAAAACAGGGTATCACCAGCTACAGTCTGGTGAATTTCCCGGGTCACTAAGCATTTCCCGATACATGGCCTCGCCGATCCGGCGGGGCTGTGGTAGCATTACCCCCTCGTGAATCCACCTTCCAGCGTTTCAGAGCCTGCCAATGAGTTATCAGGTCTTAGCCCGAAAATGGCGCCCACAAACCTTTGCTGACGTCGTCGGCCAGGAACATGTGCTGACCGCACTGGCGAACGGCTTATCGTTAGGGCGCATTCATCACGCATATCTCTTTTCCGGCACCCGTGGCGTCGGGAAAACCTCTATCGCCCGTTTGCTGGCGAAGGGGCTGAACTGCGAAACCGGCATTACCGCCACGCCGTGCGGCGTGTGTGATAACTGCCGCGAAATTGAACAGGGGCGTTTCGTCGACTTAATTGAGATCGATGCCGCCTCGCGAACCAAAGTTGAAGATACCCGCGACCTGCTGGATAACGTCCAGTACGCGCCCGCGCGCGGCCGCTTTAAGGTGTATCTCATCGATGAAGTGCACATGCTCTCCCGCCACAGCTTCAACGCGCTGTTGAAGACGCTGGAGGAGCCGCCTGCGCACGTCAAATTCCTGCTGGCGACGACCGATCCGCAAAAGCTGCCGGTGACTATTCTGTCGCGCTGCCTGCAGTTCCACCTGAAGGCGCTGGACGTTGAGCAGATTCGTCATCAGCTTGAACATATCCTCGATGAAGAGCATATCGCCCACGAGCCTCGCGCCCTGCAGCTGCTGGCGCGTGCGGCGGATGGCAGCCTGCGTGACGCCTTAAGCCTCACCGATCAGGCGATTGCCAGCGGCGAAGGCCAGCTAACGACCGTCTCCGTCAGTGAGATGCTCGGTACCCTGGACGACGACCAGGCGCTGTCACTCATTGAAGCGCTGGTGGCCGCCGACGGCGAGCGGACGATGGCGCTGGTCAACGAGGCCGCGCTGCGAGGCGTTGACTGGGAGGCGCTGCTGGTTGAAATGCAGAGCCTGCTGCACCGTATCGCGATGGTTCAGCTGTCGCCTGCGGCACTGGGTAGCGATATGGCGGCCATTGAACAGCGGATGCGCAACCTGGCGCGCACCGTGCCGCCGACCGACGTGCAGCTGTACTACCAGACGCTACTGATTGGTCGCAAAGAGCTGCCGTACGCGCCGGACAGGCGTATGGGCATTGAAATGACTCTGCTTCGCGCGCTGGCGTTCCATCCGAACGCGCCGCTGCCGGAGCCGGAAAGGCCGCAGCAGTCCTTTGCGCCTGCCTCTACGCCGGTTACGCAACCGTCAGCGCCGATGCCTGCTTCTGCGCCAATGACGCCGCCGCCTGCTGCTCCGCTTCCTGATTCAACGAATCAGGTGCTGGCTGCGCGCCGTCAGCTGCAACAGCAGCAGGGCAATCAGGGAGCAACCACCCCAAAAAAGAGTGAACCGGCAGCCGCTTCCCGCGCGCGGCCGGTGAATAACGCCGCGCTGGAAAGACTGGCTTCGGTGACCGATCGCGTTCAGGCGCGCCCGGCACCGTCCGCGTTGACCCAACCGGCGGCGAAGAAAGAGGCTTACCGCTGGAAAGCCACCACGCCGGTTGCAGAGGTGAAAAAAGAGGAAGTCGCCACGCCGAAGGCGCTGAAGAAAGCGCTGGAGCATGAGAAGACGCCTGAGCTGGCGGCTAAGCTTGCGGCGGAGTCTTTAGAACGCGACCCGTGGGCAGCGGAGGTGAGCCAGATGGCGCTGCCGAAGCTCGTCGAACAGGTGGCGCTCAACGCGTGGAAGGAACACAACGGCAACGCGGTATGCCTGCACCTGCGCCCGACTCAGCGACACCTTAATTCGCCCGGCGCCAGGCAGAAGCTTGCCGAAGCGATGAGCACTTTATACGGTGTGCCTGTTGAATTGACCATCGTGGAAGATGATAATCCGGCGGTGCGTACGCCGCTGGAGTGGCGGCAGGCTATTTATGAAGAGAAACTCGCGCAGGCGCGCGAGTCGATCATCGCGGATAATAACATTCAGACCCTGCGTCGATTCTTCGATGCCGATCTGGATGAAGAGAGTATTCGCCCCATTTGACCGCAAGCGATGCTGACGGTCGTTATTTTTTAACGTGACCTACTGAGAGAGAAGCCTATGTTTGGTAAAGGCGGTCTGGGTAACCTGATGAAGCAGGCCCAGCAGATGCAAGACAAAATGCAGAAAATGCAGGAAGAAATCGCCCAGCTGGAAGTCACCGGCGAATCTGGCGCAGGTCTGGTCAAAGTGACCATCAACGGCGCGCACAACTGCCGTCGCGTTGAAATCGACCCAAGCCTGCTGGAAGACGACAAAGAGATGCTGGAAGATCTCGTTGCTGCGGCGTTCAACGATGCGGCGCGCCGTATTGATGAAACCCAGAAAGAGAAAATGGCCTCTGTATCCTCCGGTATGCAGCTGCCGCCAGGCTTCAAGATGCCGTTCTGATGCAAACCAGTCCGCTGTTAACTCAGCTGATGGAAGCGCTGCGCTGCCTGCCGGGCGTTGGCCCGAAGTCAGCGCAGCGCATGGCGTTTACCCTGCTGCAGCGCGATCGCAGCGGGGGAATGCGCCTGGCGCAGTCCTTAACGCGTGCGATGTCGGAAATCGGCCACTGCGCTGATTGCCGCACCTTCACCGAACAGGACGTGTGCAATATCTGTGCGAACCCGCGTCGCCAGGAAAACGGCCAAATCTGCGTGGTGGAGAGTCCGGCAGACATTTACGCCATTGAGCAGACCGGGCAGTTCTCCGGCCGCTACTTCGTGCTGATGGGCCACCTGTCGCCGCTCGACGGCATCGGCCCAGACGATATCGGCCTCGATCGTCTGGAGCAACGTCTGGAAACGGAGCAGCTCACGGAAATCATTCTCGCCACCAACCCCACGGTGGAAGGGGAAGCCACGGCCAACTATATTGCCGAGCTGTGCGCGCAGTATGGCGTTGATGCTAGCCGTATCGCCCACGGCGTGCCGGTTGGCGGCGAGCTGGAGATGGTTGACGGCACCACGCTGTCGCACTCGCTGGCCGGGCGCCATAAGATTCGTTTTTAAGCAAACGAGAGCAGGATTTTCTGCTCTCGCTTGAAATTCTCGCTACCCATCCCCATTTTCCTCTCATCGCTTTTTTTACCTTGTAATCACCATTGAGGTATTTTGCAATGAAAGGACAAGAAACACGTGGCTTTCAGTCAGAAGTAAAACAGCTTCTGCACCTGATGATCCATTCTCTGTATTCCAATAAAGAAATTTTCCTGCGTGAGCTTATCTCTAACGCTTCAGATGCTGCCGACAAGCTGCGCTTCCGCGCGCTGTCCAACCCGGATCTGTATGAGGGCGACGGCGAACTGCGCGTGCGCGTCTCCTTCGATAAAGATAAGCGTACGTTGACCATCGCCGATAACGGCGTGGGTATGAACCGCGACGAAGTGATTGACCACCTGGGGACTATCGCAAAATCCGGCACCAAAGCCTTCCTCGAGTCCATGGGCTCCGACCAGGCGAAAGACAGCCAGCTTATCGGCCAGTTCGGCGTCGGCTTCTACTCGGCGTTTATCGTCGCGGATAAAGTCACCGTGCGCACCCGTGCGGCGGGCGATAAGCCGGAAAACGGCGTGTTCTGGGAATCTGCCGGTGAAGGTGAATACACCGTCGCGGACATCACCAAAGAAGACCGCGGCACCGAAATTACTCTGCACCTGCGTGAAGACGAAAGCGAGTTCCTCGACGACTGGCGCGTGCGTTCAATTATCAGCAAATATTCCGACCATATCGCGCTGCCGGTAGAAATTGAAAAATCCGAAGAGAAAGACGGTGAAACCGTTGTCTCCTGGGAGAAAATCAACAAAGCGCAGGCGCTGTGGACGCGTAATAAAGCTGAGCTTAACGACGACGAATACAAAGAGTTCTACAAGCATATCGCCCACGACTTTACCGATCCGCTGACCTGGAGCCACAACCGTGTGGAAGGGAAGCAGGAGTACACCAGCCTGCTGTATATCCCGTCGCAGGCGCCGTGGGATATGTGGAACCGCGATCATAAACACGGCCTGAAGCTGTACGTGCAGCGCGTCTTTATCATGGACGATGCCGAACAGTTTATGCCGAACTACCTGCGCTTCGTGCGCGGCCTGATAGACTCCAACGATCTGCCGCTGAACGTTTCACGTGAGATCCTGCAAGACAGCACCGTCACCCGAAATCTGCGCAACGCGCTGACCAAACGCGTGCTGCAAATGCTGGAAAAACTGGCGAAAGACGATGCCGAGAAATACCTGACCTTCTGGAAACAGTTTGGCCTGGTACTGAAAGAAGGCCCGGCGGAAGATCACGGTAATCAGGAAGCGATTGCCAAACTGCTGCGCTTTGCTTCTACCCATACCGACTCTTCCGAGCAGAGCGTGTCGCTGGCCGACTACGTCTCGCGTATGAAAGAAGGGCAGGAGAAAATCTACTACATCACCGCCGACAGCTACGCCGCGGCGAAAAGCAGCCCGCACCTGGAGCTGCTGCGTAAGAAAGGCATCGAAGTGCTGCTGCTTTCTGACCGCATCGATGAGTGGATGATGAACTACCTGACCGAGTTCGACGGCAAACCGTTCCAGTCAGTGGCGAAAGCCGACGAGTCTATCGACAAACTGGCGGATGAAGTCGACGAAAGCGCGAAGGAAGCGGAAAAAGCGCTGACGCCGTTCGTTGAACGCGTGAAAACCCTGCTGGGTGATCGCGTGAAAGAAGTGCGTTTGACCCATCGTCTGACCGACACGCCGGCGATTGTCACTACCGATGCTGACGAAATGAGCACCCAGATGGCGAAACTGTTCGCCGCGGCGGGCCAGGCTGCGCCGGAAGTGAAATACATCTTTGAACTGAACCCGGATCACGTACTGGTGAAACGCACTGCCGATACCCAGGACGACGAGCAGTTTAAAGAGTGGGTTGAACTGCTGCTTGACCAGGCGCTGTTCGCCGAGCGCGGTACGCTGGAAGATCCTAACCAGTTTATCCGCCGTATGAACCAGCTGCTGGTGTCCTGATAGCCATAATGTAATGCCGGATGGCGCTAACGCTTATCCGGCCTACAGCTTCTCATCGATCGTAGGCCGGATAAGGTGTTTACACCGCCATCCGGCATTTTCTCTCCTTATTATCAATTTTCCCACCGTTAACCGTTTCAGCGTAGCCCGCTTCCTTGAGCCAATGCCGCGTTGGTGGTATCTTTTAGCGCTTTTTAAAAAATATTGACAACCTTTGAGGGGATTTTCGCAATGCGTATCATTCTGCTTGGCGCACCTGGCGCGGGTAAAGGAACTCAGGCACAGTTCATCATGGAGAAATATGGCATTCCGCAAATCTCCACCGGTGATATGCTGCGCGCGGCCGTTAAATCTGGCAGCGAGCTGGGCAAACAGGCTAAAGACATCATGGATGCCGGTAAGCTGGTGACCGATGAGCTGGTTATCGCGCTGGTGAAAGAGCGCATCGCCCAGGAAGACTGCCGCAACGGTTTCCTGCTGGACGGCTTCCCGCGCACTATTCCGCAGGCTGACGCCATGAAAGAAGCGGGCATCAACGTTGACTACGTGCTGGAATTCGACGTACCGGACGAACTGATCGTTGACCGTATCGTAGGCCGTCGCGTACACGCTGCTTCTGGCCGCGTTTACCACATCAAATTCAACCCGCCTAAGGTTGAAGGTAAAGACGACGTGACCGGCGAAGAGCTGACCACGCGTAAAGACGATCAGGAAGAGACCGTGCGTAAGCGCCTGGTGGAATACCATCAGATGACCGCGCCGCTGATCGGCTACTACTCTAAAGAAGCGCAGGCGGGTAACACCCAGTACGCCAAAGTTGACGGTACTCAGGCCGTGGCTGACGTTCGCGCAGAGCTGGAAAAAATCCTCGGCTAATACCGAGGCGTGCCGGATGGCGGCATAAATGCTTTATCCGGCCTACGATTATTTTGTAGGCCTGATAAGCGCAGCGCCATCAGGCAAAAATTCTCGCCTTACCTCTCACAGCAATTAGTTTTTCTTCCCTGCTTTTCCGCTACAATTATCAACAATTTGAATCGATAAGAGGCGGTAATGCATCATAAAAAACCCGGTATTCTGCTGGTTAACCTCGGGACGCCCGATGCCCCCACGTCTGAAGCCATTAAACGCTATCTGAAACAGTTTTTAAGCGATAAGCGCGTTGTTGATACGCCGCGTTTGCTGTGGTGGCCTTTGCTGCGCGGCGTGATTCTGCCTATTCGCGCGCCCAGGGTAGCAAAGCTGTATCAGTCCGTGTGGATGGAAGACGGCTCGCCGCTAATGGTTTATAGCCGTCGCCAGCAGCGCGCGCTGGCCGCACGCCTGCCGGATGTGCCGGTGGCGCTGGGCATGAGCTACGGCACGCCGTCGCTACAAAGCGCCGTGGATGAACTGCTGGCACAGGGCGTCGATCAGCTTGTCGTGCTGCCGCTTTACCCGCAGTATTCCTGTTCGACCGTGGCCGCCGTATGGGATGAACTCGCCCGTATACTGGCCAGCAAACGCGCCATTCCGAGCGTGTCGTTCATTCGCGACTATGCTACCGATCGCGGCTATATTGAGGCGCTGGCCGCTAGCGCACGCGCATCGTTCGCGCGCCACGGCGAGCCGGATCTGCTGCTGCTTTCCTATCACGGCATTCCGCAGCGCTACGCGCATGAAGGCGACGATTATCCGCAACGCTGTCGCGACACGACCCGCGAGCTGGTTTCCGCGCTGGGTATTTCACCGGACAAGGTGATGATGACCTACCAGTCGCGCTTTGGCCGTGAACCGTGGTTGACGCCGTATACCGATGAGACGCTGAAAATGCTCGGAGAAAAGGGCGTGAAGCATCTTCAGGTGATGTGCCCGGGCTTCTCTGCTGATTGCCTGGAAACGCTGGAAGAAATAGCGGTTCAGAACCGTGAAGTGTTCCTGGAGGCGGGTGGGCAACAGTATGAGTATATTCCCGCGCTTAATGATGATGATGCGCATATTGAGATGATGGTGAATCTGACCGCGTCGTATCGCTAATCGCCTGCGGGTAGGGGAATATGCTACTATTCCCCGCCTGTTAACTGCCAGCCAAAAATCACCATGAAATTTCCCGGTAAACGCAAATCTAAACATTACTTCCCGGTGGACGCTCGCGATCCGCTGCTCAAGCAAATTCAGCCCGAAAGTGAAACCAGCGCCGCGTGGGTCGTCGGTATCGACCAGACGCTGGTGGATATTGAGGCGAAAGTCGACGATGCGTTTATTCAGCGCTACGGCTTGAGTGCCGGGCATTCGCTGGTGATTGAAGACGATGTAGCGGAAGCGCTGTATCAGGAACTGGTGCGCGAAAACCTGATTACTCATCAGTTTGCCGGTGGCACTATCGGTAACACCATGCATAACTACTCGGTGCTGGCGGATGACCGCTCGGTGCTGCTCGGCGTGATGTGCAGCAATATCGAAATTGGCGGCTATGCCTACCGCTACCTGTGTAATACCTCCAGCCGCACCGATCTTAACCATTTGCAGGGCGTTGACGGGCCGATTGGCCGCTGCTTTACGCTGATTAGCGACAGCGGCGAGCGGACCTTTGCCATTAGCCCTGGGCACATGAACAAGCTGCGCCCGGAGAGTATTCCTGAGTCGGTTATCGCCGGCGCATCTGCGCTGGTGCTCACCTCCTACCTGGTGCGCTGCAAGCCGGGCGAGCCGATGCCGGATGCCACCATGCAGGCCATCGCCTATGCCAAAAAGCATGATGTACCGGTAGTGCTGACGCTGGGCACGAAGTTTGTTATCGCCGATAGCCCGGAATGGTGGCAGCGTTTTATCAAAGAGCACGTGTCGATTCTGGCGATGAATGAAGAAGAAGCGGAAGCGCTAACCGGCCTCAGCGACCCGCTGCAGGCATCGGATAAAGCGCTGGACTGGGTGGATCTGGTGCTGTGCACCGCCGGGCCGACCGGGCTGTATATGGCAGGCTTTACCGAAAATGAGGCCAAGCGTAAAACCCAGCATCCGCTGCTGCCGGGTGCCATTGCCGAGTTTAACCAGTATGAGTTCAGCCGCGCGGTGCGTTTTAAAGATTGCCGGGAGCCACTGCGTATCTACTCGCACATTGCGCCATTTATGGGCGGGCCAGAAAAAATCATGAACACCAACGGCGCGGGTGACGGTGCGCTGGCGGCGCTGCTGCATGATATTACCGCCAACGCCTATCACCGTAGCAACGTGCCGAACTCCAGCAAGCATCAGCACGCCTGGCTGACCTATTCGTCACTCGCGCAGGTGTGCAAGTATGCTAACCGGGTAAGCTATCAGGTGTTGAACCAGCATTCGCCGCGTCTGACGCGCGGCCTGCCGGAGAAAGAAGATAGCCTCGAAGAGGCGTACTGGGAACGTTAATTCGTTCGAGGCCTACAACGATGACGTGCCGTTGTAGGCCTGATAAACGCAGCGCCATCAGGAAGATGGCGCAGATTTCCGGATGGCGGCTTCGCCTTATCCGGCCGAAGAAAGTTACCCGCTTACCGCCTCACTCAACGGCGGCGAGCTCAGCAGCCCCAGCATGGTTTTGGCAATCTCCCGCTCGCCCATCACCACTTCATTGGCTCCGCGTTCGCTAATGTACGCCACTTCGTCGTCATAATGCGCACGGGCAATGATCTCGAGGTGCGGACACTTCTCGCGAGCGCTGGCAACAATCTCCCCGGCCTCGTAGCCGTTGGGGATGGTCAAAAGCAGCCAGCGGGCGCAGTCGAGGTGCGCCAGATTCATGATCTCTTCGTTAGCGGCGTTGCCCAGTACCGCGCGAATACCGCGTTCACGTAGCTCATCCACGCGGGTTCGCGACGTTTCAATGACCACCAGTGGAATGCCCTGCGCCATCAGCTTCTCACCGAGCAGGCTGCCGACGCGGCCGTAGCCGACCAGCAACGCATGATTGCAAATATCCACCGGGATCTGCGTTTCATCTTCCAGCGCCTCTTCCAGCGTCTGTTCCTCAAGCGTTTCCGTTTTCTCGAGGTATTTCTCCAGCAGGGAGAACAGCACCGGGTTAAGCATAATGGAGAGAATCGCGCCCGCCAGCACCAGGTTTTGCCCGGCCTGCGGCAGTAGCCCCAGCGCCATCCCCAGACCGGCCAGAATAAAGGCAAATTCGCCAATCTGCGCCAGGCTGGTGGCGATGGTCAGTGCGGTACGCTGGGAGTGACCGAACAGGCGCACCAGGCCAAACGCCGCCAGCGATTTACCGAAGATGATAATGGCCAGCGTTGCCAGCACCGCCAGCGGTTGCTCAATCAGAATCAACGGATCGAACAGCATGCCGACGGAGACGAAGAACAGTACCGCAAACGCGTCGCGCAGCGGCAGCGTATCGTGCGCCGCGCGGTGGCTCAGCTCGGATTCGTTCAGCACCATTCCGGCGAAGAATGCGCCCAGCGCGAAGGAGACGTCGAACAATTCGACCGCACCGAAGGCAATGCCCAGCGCCAGCGCCAGTACCGAGAGCGTGAACAGTTCGCGAGACCCGGTGGCGGCGCTGCGTGAGAGGATCCACGGCACCAGACGACGGCCAACCAGCATCATGATGGCGATAAACGCCACAACTTTGCCGATGGTGATGGCCATATCGATAGCCAATGAGGCAAAACCGATATTTTCTTTTTCCATCATTCCGGCGACGGCGGGGAGCAGAACCAGCGTTAATACCATCACCAGGTCTTCAACAATCAGCCAGCCGATGGCAATTTGCCCCCGCTGGCTATCAATAAGCTGCCGTTCCTCCAGCGCGCGTAGCAGCACCACGGTACTGGCGGTAGAAAGACACAGACCAAACACGATACCGGTCATCATTGACCAGCCTAAGAAAGTGGAGAGCAGCATCCCCAGCAGCGTGGCGACGGCTATTTGCGCGATGGCGCCGGGGATGGCGATAGACTTTACCGCCATCAAATCTTTGAGCGAAAAATGGAGACCGACGCCGAACATCAGCAGAATAACGCCGAGTTCTGCAAGCTCAGGCGCCAGTTTGGTATCAGCGACAAATCCTGGAGTAAACGGTCCGGCCAGCACGCCCGCTAATAAATAACCTACCAGTGGTGAAATTCTTAACTTATTGGCAATCATGCCAAGGAAAAAAGCGAGCACAAGGCCACCAACAATGGTGGTGATTAGCGGTGTGGCGTGATGCATTCCGTCTCCTTTCGTCGTGATGCGTGGTCCCATTTTTGGCGCAGAGTGCCGCAACAGCCTGAAAACCAAAAAACCTCGTAATAGTTTATGACAATTTCCGTGATTGTGTTTGTGAATAATTCTTGAATTTAGCTAAAAAATTGAATTTTTGAGAGTAAATGGCACAAAAATGAAAATTGGCTGAGCAAAGCCAGATAAGACGCGCGCTTGCGGGGAGGGGAGCGGCAGCCAAAACAAAGGTTTGGCTGCCGTAAATTCAGTGTTTTTGGCGGTTATCAGGTAAGAATATGGTCAACATCCCAATAAGTGGTAGGAAAGCACATATTTTATAAACCAACTCGATACTGGTATGGTCGGCAATCAGCCCCAGTACCGCAGCCCCAAGGCCACCCATGCCAAAAGCGAAGCCGAAGAATAGCCCGGAAACCATCCCGATACGGCCCGGCAATAGCTCCTGCGCATACACCAGAATGGCAGAAAACGCCGATGCGAGGATAAATCCAATGATCACCGTTAAAATCCCCGTCCACCACAGGCTGGCGTAGGGTAAAAGGAGAGTAAACGGTGCAACGCCGAGGATAGAGCCCCAAATAACATATTTACGGCCAATCTTGTCACCTACAGGCCCGCCAATGACGGTGCCCGCAGCCACTGCAAACAGGAAGGCAAATAAGTGAATCTGCGCGTTTTGTACCGATAATCCGAATTTTTGCATCAGATAAAAGGTGTAGTAGCTGCTGATACTCGCCATATAGAAATATTTCGAGAAAATCAGCATCAGCAGGATGCTCACGGCCAGAATAACCTTGTTTCTCGGCAGCGGATTGATAATCACCGCTTTAGGTTTCCCCTTCGCCAGACGATGCTGCGCGGCGTACCAGCGGCTGACCTGCGCCAGCACGACAATCGCCAGCAGCGCGGCCAGGACGAACCAGGCAACGTTACCCTTACCGTACGGCGCGATAATCACCGCCGCCAGCAGCGGCCCAAGCGAGCTGCCGAAGTTACCGCCGACCTGGAAAATAGACTGCGCCAGCCCGTGGCGACCACCGGAAGCCATGCGCGCCACGCGGGAGGATTCCGGATGGAACACGGATGAGCCGGTACCGACCAGCGCAGCGGCCAGCAGCACCGTCCCGAAGCTACCTGCCAGCGCCAGCAGCACCAGGCCGCTTAGGGTAAAGCACATGCCGACGGGGAGTGACCACGGCATCGAACGCTTATCGGTGATGTAACCGATCACCGGCTGGAACAGCGATGAGGTCAGCTGGAAGGTAAGGGTGATCATCCCTATCTGCACAAAGGTCAGAGAAAACTCGGACTGCAGCAGCGGGTAGATGGCCAGAATCAGCGACTGAATCATGTCGTTGAGCAGGTGGGAGAGGCTTATTGCTCCCAGGATACCGAATGAGGTGCGGCCCTTTTGCGAAGACGCAGTCGGGCCAGGCCGCGTAGGGCTGGTTTCAGAGATTGCCATAGATTCCACTTATATTTGGTAGTGCGATATTGGGGATAAACGCTTTAATAATTATTATCAGACTAAGATACCTGTCTAAGACGTTTGAAGGAAGTCTCAATTCTGAAAACAAATTAGACTAATATTTCATAGCGTTGTAATTTCTGCGGTTGTTATTCACTCAGGGAGAGAATCATGCATTTCGTCAAACGAGGCGTGGCGCTGGCGATGCTGGCTGCACTATCTTTAGTCAGCCTGCCCTCACAGGCTTATCAGCAAGATAAAACGTATAAGATAACCATTCTGCATACCAACGATCACCACGGGCACTTCTGGCGCAGTGAATATGGTGAGTATGGCCTGGCGGCGCAAAAAACGCTGGTTGACGGCATTCGTAAAGAAGTGGCAGCAGAAGGCGGCAGCGTGCTGCTGCTCTCGGGCGGCGATATTAACACCGGAGTTCCGGAGTCGGATCTGCAGGATGCCGAGCCGGACTTCCGCGGCATGAATCTGGTGGGCTACGACGCGATGGCCGTCGGCAACCATGAGTTTGATAATCCGCTGAGCGTTCTGCGCCAGCAGGAAAAGTGGGCTAAATTCCCGTTCCTCTCCGCCAATATTTACCAGAAAAGCACCGGCGAGCGCCTGTTTAAACCGTGGGCGATTTTTAAACGTCAGGATCTGAAAATTGCCGTCATTGGTTTAACCACCGACGACACCGCCAAAATCGGTAATCCGGAATACTTTACCGATATTGAATTCCGCAAACCGGCGGAAGAGGCGAAGCTGGTGATTCAGGAGCTACAGCAGAAAGAGAAGCCTGACCTGATTCTGGCGACGACCCATATGGGGCACTACGATAACGGCGAACACGGCTCCAATGCGCCGGGTGATGTTGAAATGGCGCGCAGCCTGCCGGCCGGCGCGCTGGCGATGATTGTAGGCGGTCACTCGCAGGATCCGGTTTGCATGGCGTCGGAAAATAAAAAGCAGGTTGATTACGTACCGGGTACGCCCTGCGCGCCGGACAAACAGAACGGTATCTGGATAGTTCAGGCCCACGAGTGGGGGAAATATGTCGGCCGCGCGGACTTCGAATTCCGCAACGGTGAGCTTAAGCTGGTGCACTACCAGCTGATCCCGGTCAACCTGAAGAAGAAAGTCACTTACGATAACGGGCAGAGCGAGCGCGTGCTTTACACGCCGCAGATCCCGGAAAACCCGCAGATGCTCTCGCTGCTGACGCCGTTCCAGAGTAAAGGCAAAGCGCAGTTAGAGGTAAAAGTTGGCAGCGTGAATGGGCATCTGGAAGGCGATCGCAGCAAGGTTCGCTTCGTGCAGACCAACATGGGGCACCTGATTCTGGCGGCGCAGATGGCGCGCACCGGCGCCGATTTTGGCGTCATGAGCGGCGGCGGCATTCGCGACTCCATCGAGGCGGGTAATATCACCTATAAGAGCGTGCTGAAGGTGCAGCCGTTTGGCAACGTGGTGGTGTATGCCGATATGAGCGGGAAAGAGGTGATTGAGTATCTGACCGCTGTAGCGCAGATGAAGCCGGACTCCGGGGCCTATCCGCAGTTTGCCAACGTCAGCTTTGTGGCGAAGGGCGGGCAGCTTCAGGATCTGAAAATCAAAGGTGAACCGGTCGATCCGGCGAAAACCTATCGTCTGGCGACGCTGAGCTTTAACGCTACCGGCGGCGACGGCTATCCGAAGATTGATAACAAACCGGGCTATGTGAATACCGGCTTTATCGATGCCGAGGTGCTTAAACAGTATATTGAGCAGAACTCGCCGCTGGATGTGAATGCTTACGAGCCGAAAGGGGAAGTGAGCTGGCAGTAAGCTCGGCGCAGCGCCATCAGGCAGTTGGGTGCACATTGCCGGATGGCGGCGTAAACGCCTTATCCGGCCTACCCTTCCGTAGGCCTGATAAGCGCAGCGCCATCAGGCGGTTCAGCGCACATTGCCGGATGGCGGCGTACGAGGCTATCAGAGGGGTAACCGAAAATCGCGTTATTAATCCCGGCGCGCAATGTCCGCAAACGTCGCGCCAAGAATTTTCGCTAAATCCACCGCCGCCAGCTCAATATCCAGCCCGCGCTTGCCGCCGGAAACATAGATAGAGGCAAACTCCTGCGACGGCGCGTCAATCACCGTTGGCAGGCGCTTCTTCTGCCCCAGCGGGCTGATGCCGCCGACCAGATAACCGGTGACGCGCTGTGCCACCATCGGATCGGCCATATCGACCTTTTTCGCGCCCAACGCCTTGGCGACTTTTTTCAAATCCAGCTGCCCGGCGACCGGCGTGACCGCCACTGCCAGCTGTCTCATATCGCCATTCATCGCGACCAGCAGCGTTTTGTAAACCTGATCGGCGTTTAGCCCTAATTTGCGCACGACCTCATCGCCAAAGTTCGTTTCATTCGGATCGTGATCGTAGGTATGAATGCTAAATGGGATCTTGTTCTTTTCGAGTAACTTAACTGCGGGAGTCATAACGTTCCTTCTTACTACAGACAGGGTATACCGTCAGCATACGCCCTAAAACGGACTAAAAAATAGTATAATCTTGCGCAATAGGTATTGGCAGTTGTAGCAACTTTGAGCGACAATCGGAGGATCCGGAGTGAAAACTTCGGGATAATAATAATGATGAAATTCCTCTTTGACGGGCCAATAGCGATATTGGCCATTTTTTTATTTCAGCATCTGTGGCAGGTTGCCCTCTCCGTACAAATGCAGCGCGCCTACCGCGACCACATAGCGTCCCGGCGGTAGCGCCAGCAGCGCATCTCGCCAGGCAATATTGCGTTTCACCATCAGCACATCATAGAGCGACTGGCTAAACGTATTGGGCAGCGATGTTCCACCGCGGGTCGGGGGCTGATCCAACCACCAGCCGATCATGACCTGCAGCAGCCGTGCGTTGGTGTGCCAGTGCGTCAGGGTATCATCAAGTAGCGCCATGCCGCCGTCGGGCAGATGGCATAACAGGTCAATCTGGCTATCTGCCCCTTCCAGCTCCTGCACCGGCAGCGCGGCATCGTGTGCGGCCGCGAGCAGCTGATAATCAATACCGTAGTCCGGACGCAGGCCTAAACGTTGAGCCTGAGTGGCCTGTAGCACCATCGCGATTTGCCACAGCGGCTGGTTATCCACGCGGGCGAGCGACATTCCCTGCTCATCAAGCCGTTTTTGTAACGCGCTAAGCTGCTCTGCGCTCAGCCGTTCGGCCAACGGCGGGTATTCGGGAAGATCGCTGAACGGGGTTTCGCTGCCGGAAATATCGGCTTCAACAATCAGCGCATCGGCCTGACGTAGCTTCTTTAGCAGCTTTGGCGGCAGGGGGGACATATCGCGTGTGCCCATATGAATGCTGCCGACCAGGTGCAGATGGCGACCGCCGGGAAGGGTGACATCCAGCGCCGGCCAGCTGTACGGCGAGCCGCGCAGGGTCCGCCACAGGCGTTGTAGTTGATGTAACAGGCTCATCCGCGCTCCCTGGAAGGAAAATGTCATGCTAGCGCGCCGGAAGGAAAGGTGCAAACGCGCCCCGTCCGAAAACGGGCGGGGCGCGAGGATCAGGCTTTAGGTTTAAATCGCAGCAACCGGTTAGCGTTGCTGACCACCGTAATGGATGAGAGCGCCATCGCCGCCCCGGCGACCACCGGGTTAAGCAGCGTGCCGGTCAGCGGCCAAAGGATCCCTGCGGCAATCGGAATACCGAGCGAGTTATAGACAAAGGCGCCAAGCAGGTTCTGCTTCATGTTGCGTAGGGTGGCGCGGGAAATGGCCAGCGCATCGGCAACGCCCACCAGGCTGTGGCGCATCAGCGTGATAGCCGCCGTTTCAATCGCCACGTCGCTGCCGCCGCCCATCGCGATGCCCACATCGGCCTGCGCCAGCGCCGGGGCATCGTTGATGCCGTCGCCGACCATCGCCACTTTTTGCCCTTGCGCCTGCAGATCTTTAATGGCCTGAGCTTTACCGTCCGGCAGCACGCCGGCAATCACCTCATCGATACCGGCTTCTTTGGCGATAGCGTTCGCAGTCACCGGATTATCGCCCGTTAACATCACCAGACGATAGCCTTCCTGATGCAGACGCTGTAGCGCGGCGACGCTGTCGCTGCGCAGCGGATCGCGAATGGCAAACAACGCGGCGGCTTTACCGTCAATGGCCAGCAGTACCGGCGTTGCGCCCTGAGCCGCCTGGCGGGCCAGTTCGTCGTCCAGTTCACGGGTATCGATCTGCTGTTCATGCATCAGCGCCTGGTTGCCGAGCAGCAGGCGATGCCCTTCGGCTTCACCGCTAACCCCCAGGCCGCGCAGCGTGCGGAAGGCGTTAACCTGCGGGAGCGTGTTGTTGGCGGCTTTCTCCAGAATAGCGCGTGCCAGCGGGTGATTTGAACCTTGCTCCAGCGCAGCGGCCAGGCGCAGCGCGACGGCCTCATCAATATCACGTTGCGTGACGATCGCGACAACCTGCGGTTTGCCTTCGGTCAGCGTGCCGGTTTTATCAAATACCAGCGTGGTCAGTTCGCTGGCACGCTGTAAGGCATCGGCATCGCGAACCAGCACGCCGTATTCGGCAGCGCGGCCTACGCCCGCAATAATCGACATCGGCGTCGCGAGGCCGAGGGCGCACGGGCAGGCGATGATAAGCACCGTGGTCGCGATCACCAGCGTATAAACAATCTGCGGCGCCGGTCCGAAGACGTACCAGATGGCCGCGCTGAATAGCGCAATCGCCACCACGACCGGTACAAACACCGCCGAAATTTTATCCGCCAGCTGGCCAATTTCCGGTTTACTGCTTTGTGCCTGGCGGACCATTTTAATAATGCGTGACAGCGTGGTATGGCTGCCGACGGCGCTGGCGCGGAATAAGACAGAACCATCCTGCACTACCGTACCGGCGTGAATGCTGTCGCCATCGCCTTTCTGCTGCGGAATGGGCTCGCCGGTAAGCATGGCTTCGTCAAACCAGGCTTCGCCCTGGCTGATTTCCCCATCGACCGGTACCCGGTCACCGGTGGTCAGGCGCAGGATCATGCCCGGCTGCACGTCGGCCAGCGGCACGGTTTTTTCACCGTCCTCGGTGACTACCCGCGCGGTGGGCGGCGTCAGGTCGAGGAGTTTTTCCAGCGCGCGCGACGAACGTTGACGCGCTCGTGCTTCCAGCATATGGCCGAGGTTAATCAGACCAATAATCATGGCGCTGGCTTCATAATAAAGGTGGCGTGCTTCCATCGGGAACCACTGCGGCCACAGGTTAACGCTCATTGAATACAGCCAGGCTACGCCGGTCCCCAGCGCCACGAGCGTATCCATTGTGGCGGTACGATTCTTCAGGCTTTTCCATGCGCTGCTATAGAAATGGCCGCCCGCAAATACCATGACCGCCAGGGTGACAAGGCCAATAGCCAGCCACAGCGAGCGGTTATCGTCGGTGACCATCATGTTGTCGCCAATCATCCCCCAGACCATCACCGGCACGCCGACCAGCAGGGCTACAATGGCCTGCCAGCGAAAACGTTTCATGGTGGCCAGCGCGGTTTGCTGCTGACGTTCGCGACGTTTAAGGTCGTCTTCAATGGCCTCCGCACCGTAGCCCGCTTTCTCTACGGCATGGACTAAATCACCGGCGGAGGCGCTGCCCATGACCAGGGCCGTGCGCTCCGCCAGATTTACCCGTGCCTGTACCACGCCCGGCACCGCCTGGAGGGCGTTTTGTACTCGGGAAACGCAGCTGGCGCAGCTCATACCGTTGATCAGCAGCTGTTGGCTGTCATCCAGTTCCTGTGCTGCCGGAAGCTCAGGGGCGGCCGCTGTCAGTGCTTCCGACGGGAGTGATGACTCTGCCAGCGGTTTAGCCTTTGGGTGGCTGAGCTCCGCGCCGTAACCGGCTTGTTTAATGGTTTCAATCAGCGCATCGGCGCTGGCGCTGCCGGTGACGTGCGCCGCTTCGATGGTGACTTCCGCATGATCAACGTCCGGGCGCTGTTCCAGGCTCTCTTTAACGCGTTTGACGCAGTGGCCGCAGGACAAACCGTCCAGCGCCAGATCGATGGTATGAGACATATTCCTCTCCTCAATTGATGGGTGACCAAATTCACCTTTTGGTCTACAGTGAGAAAGGTTAAACCTTCCAGCAAGGGGAAGGTCAAGGGGGAAATGTGAATATCAGTGATGTGGCCAAAAAAACCGGCCTGACCAGCAAAGCCATTCGCTTTTATGAAGAGAAGGGGCTGGTAACGCCGCCGCTGCGTAGCGAGAACGGCTACCGCAGCTATACGCAAAAACACCTGGATGAGTTTACGCTGCTGCGCCAGGCGCGGCAGGTGGGATTTAATCTTGAAGAGTGTGGCGAGCTGGTCAATCTGTTTAACGATCCGCAGCGTCACAGCGCCGATGTGAAGGCCTACACGCTACAGAAGGTGGCGGACATTGAGCGCCACATCAGCGATTTACAGGCGATGCGCGATCAGCTGCTGTCGCTTGCCGCCTCCTGCCCGGGGGATGACAGCGCCGATTGTCCGATTATTGATAACCTTTCCGGCTGCTGCCATCGTAAGACCCTGGCGTGAGGGTTAGCGAGGCGGGGTAAGCCTGATACGCAGGACGATCCCTTCCACCGCAATGACTTCAACTTTGCTGCCGGCCGGCAGGTCATCATCGGCCAGCACGGGCCAGGAACTGTCGCCAACGCGCATATGGCCGCGGCCGTTGACCAACGCGTTATCCAGGGTAAAACGCTGGCCCAAAAGCTGCTGACCGCGCTGGTTGAGCTGACCTTGCGCCGGGCGCTGTCTGTCACCCCGACGCGAGAGCCATTTCCACCACAGCCAGGCCGCCAGCAGGGTCAGCGCCGCGAACAGCGCACCTTGCCACGCCCACGACAGCGGCAGCGCCCAGGTTATCAGCCCCGTTGCCGCTGCTGCCACACCGCTCCACAACAAATAGCCGCTGCCGCCGAGCATTTCTGCAGCCAGCAGCAGGCCGCCGAGGCTCAGCCAGAAAAAATGCGGGTGCGCCAGCACCAGGGCAATCATGACGGTTTCCGATCGCGGCTGCTGTCTTTAATCAGCTCAGCAACCCCGGCAATAGAACCCATCAGGCTGCTGGCATCCAGCGGCATCATCACCACTTTGCTGTTATTGGCCGCGCCAATTTGTTGCAGTGCGTCAGTGTATTTCTGGGCGACAAAGTAGTTAATGGCCTGAATATCACCGGCGGCGATCGCTTCCGACACCATTTTAGTGGCGCGGGCTTCCGCCTCTGCCGAACGTTCACGCGCTTCTGCCTGGAGGAACGCCGACTGACGTTCGCCCTCGGCGGTAAGAATTTGCGCCTGCTTTTCACCTTCGGCTTTCACGATCTGCGCCTGGCGGATCCCTTCAGCCTCCAGAATGTAGGCACGCTTGGTTCGTTCCGCTTTCATCTGAGCATTCATCGCGTCGATAAGTTCTGCCGGTGGGCGCACATCGCGAATTTCGATACGGGTGATTTTAATCCCCCACGGGTTGGTGGCTTCGTCGACAATATGCAGCAGTCGGGTATTGATGTTATCGCGCTGAGAGAGCATCTCATCAAGCTCCATCGACCCGAGTACGGTACGAATGTTGGTCATCGTCAGGTTGATAATGGCCAGCTCGAGGTTGCTGACTTCATATGCCGCTTTTGGCGCATCAATGACCTGAATGAAACAGACGGCGTCGATGGCGACGTTGGCGTTGTCTTTTGAGATCACTTCCTGAGAGGGAATGTCGAGAACCTGCTCCATCATATTGATTTTGCGCCCGATCCGGTCCATGAACGGCACAACGAGACTTAGCCCTGGATGCAGCGTTTTGGTGTAGCGGCCGAAGCGCTCTACCGTCCACTGATAGCCCTGCGGCACAATTTTGACCCCGGCGGCAACCACCACCAGCGCGACAAAGATAAGAATGGGGATAAATACCAGCATAAAACCTCCTGTTTTACTCTCCGTAACCTCAACAAGTATATCGGCTCTGCACGGGAAATTCGCCCCCTGAAATTAATTGGCGTTACACTTAGAGGGGCAAAACGAAAAAACAGGATAAAGAAAGGCAATGACGGAAAATAGCGCGATTTTACAGATTAAGCAGGTGAGCTTTCATATTGGCGAGAAGACGATCCTTGAGAATATAAACCTGAACGTGGCTCCCGGCGAATTCAAGCTGATTACCGGCCCGTCCGGCTGTGGAAAAAGCACCTTATTAAAAATTATCGCTTCGCTGCTCTCACCGAGCGCAGGGCAGATATTGTTTGGCGGCCAGGATATTAACACCCTAACGCCGGAAGCTTATCGCCAGCAGGTGTCCTACTGCGCGCAGACTCCGGCGCTGTTTGGTGACACGGTGTACGACAACTTTATTTTCCCCTGGCAAATTCGCGGCCAACAGCCGGACCCGGATCGTTTCCTGGGGCAGCTAACGCGCTTTGGTCTGGCCGAAGATACCCTGTCTAAATCAATCAACGAGCTGTCGGGAGGCGAAAAACAGCGGGTATCGTTAATTCGCAATTTGCAATTTTTACCCAAGGTGCTGCTACTCGATGAAATAACCAGCGCGCTGGATGAGCAGAATAAAGGGAACGTGAATGAAATTATTCATCAGTACGTACGCGATGAGCAGGTTGCCGTGCTGTGGGTGACCCACGACAAAGATGAAATTAGCCATGCCGATGAGGTGATTATGCTGCCTTCGCACCCACAGAGCGTCAGGGAGTCAGATCATGAATAACGAACACATCATCACTAACGAGTCGCTGGCGCTGTCGATGGTGCTGGTATTGATTGCCATTGTGGTGAGTTACCGGGAAAAGCTGGCGCTGGAAAAAGACATTATCTGGAGCATTTGCCGCGCGGTGGTGCAGTTGGTTATCGTTGGCTATGTACTGAAGTATATTTTCAACGTCAACCATGCGGTGCTGACGCTACTGATGGTTCTGTTTATCTGCTTCAACGCCGCCTATAACGCGCAAAAGCGCAGTAAATATATCGACAAAGCGTTCGTGTCATCGTTTATCGCCATTACCGCCGGAGCCGGTCTAACGCTTGCGGTACTGGTCTTTTCCGGTTCGATCGCTTTTGTGCCGATGCAGGTCATTCCTATTTCCGGGATGATTGCCGGTAACGCGATGATTGCGGTTGGGCTGTGCTACAACAACCTGGGCCAGCGCTTTAGCGCTGAACAGCAGCAGATTCAGGAGAAGCTGAGCCTGGGGGCAACGCCGAAAATGGCCTCCGCCCGTCTTATTCGCGAAAGCATTCGCGCGTCGTTGATTCCGACCGTCGACTCGGCGAAAACCGTGGGGCTGGTGAGTTTACCGGGGATGATGTCAGGGCTGATTTTTGCCGGTATTGACCCGGTGAAGGCAATTAAATATCAGATAATGGTGACCTTTATGCTGCTTTCTACCGCCAGCCTGTCAACCATTATTGCCTGCTATCTGACCTATCGGAAGTTTTACAACGCGCGCCACCAGCTGGTGGTGACGCAACTGAAAAAACACGATTGACGCTGCCGCATGTCGCAGAAGGCCTGATAAGCGCAGCGCCATCAGGCACGTTCGTTGCACATTGCCGGATGGCGGCGTAAACGCCTTATCCGGCCTACCTGTCTGGCTACCGCTTCGGGCAGTAGGCCTGATAAGCGTTGTGCCAATCAGTACAGCAATGAATACAGCTGGCGGCGGTATTTCGATGCCAGCGCATCGCCGGTGCCGAGCGCTGCCAGGATTTCCTGCAACATTTTGCGCGCCTGGCCGTCAGCCGCGCCCAGGTCTTTGCGCAGGTGGCTGAACAACAGCTCCAGCGCTTCTTCATTACGCCCGACCTGATGCAGCTGAAGTGCCAGCTTTGAGGCCAGCGCCGCGTCGTCCGGGTTTTGCTCAACCTGCTGCTGCAGCTGCTGGATTTCCGGCGTATCTGCCGCCTGCTTAAGCAGTTCAATCTGTGCCACCAGCCCCTGGTAGCGGGTATCCTGATCCTGCAACGGGATGGTTTGCAACACCGCTTCCGCCTCTTCAGAACGGCTGAGCGCAATGTAGGTTTCTGCCAGCAGCAGGCCAATCTGGCTGTCCTGCCCGGAGAGCTGCCAGGCATCTTTCAGCAGCGGCAGGGCCTCGGCGTGCTTACCTTCCTGAATCAGCGCCAGCGCCTCTTGCGCCTTCAGCTCTTCTTCACGCGGTAGAACTTTATCCAGCAGCGCGCGAATAGCCTCTTCCGGCTGCGGGCCCTGGAAACCGTCGACCGGCTGACCATTCTGGAACAGATAAACGGTTGGAATAGCGCGCAGGCCAAACTGAGAGGCCACCATCTGTTCGGCATCGCAGTCGACCTTCGCCAGAATAAACTGGCCGTTATACTGCGCAGCCAGGTTTTCCAGCACCGGCGTCAGCTCCAGGCAGTGCTGGCTACGCTCGGACCAGAAGTAGAACAGCACCGGCGTGGCGACGGATTGCTCCAGCGTCTGGTGTAGGTTCGCTTCAGTAATGTTTACAATATTCTGTACGGACATGAGTCATTCTCTGTAGTCGGTTTGTATTCGAGATGGGGGCAAAAGCGTGCGCTTCAACTTAGCCCTGCAGAATTTTGTCCATCGCACGCCCCGGCAGTAGCCGCTTCAGCCAGCTGACGGCATAGGTCACCAGCGTCACCGGGTAGCGTAATTTGGGCTTATCGCTGATAAACGCATGACGCACCTTCTCGACCACCGCGTCCGGGCCGAGGGTGAAGCGCGCGGCGATACCTGGGTTTTCTACCGGCTTATCGCTGGTCTGGTTGACGTTGTCGGTAAAGCGCGTGCGGATCGGGCCAGGTTCAATCAGGCTCACCTTCACGCCGGAATGACGCAGCTCCATACGCAGCGCGTCGGACCACGCTTCCAGCGCGTACTTGCTGGCAGCATAGGCGCCGCGGCCCGGGGTAGAGATAAGCCCCATGACCGATGATGTCATCACAATTCGCCCTTCGCCGTGCGGTACCATGGCCGGCAGCAGGCGCATGGTCAGCTGATGGGCACCAAAAAAGTTGGCGGAAAACTGCTGCTCCATCTGCTCACGGCTGATGCTGGTTAGCGGGCCGTAGACGCCATAACCCGCGTTATTGAACAGGCCAAACAGGCGATTGCCGGTAAGGGCGATGACTTCTTCGGCGGCACGGTCGATGCTTTCCGGGCTGTCGAGATCGAGCAGAATGCCGGTGAACCCCATACCATCCATGCGTTTCACATCATCGGGTTTACGGCAGGCGGCAAGTACGCGAAACCCCTGGCGTTTCAGCTCAAGCGCGCTTTCCAGACCAATTCCGCTGGAACATCCTGTAATTAAGACCGATTTTTGCATAACTTTACCTGAAGACGCCGCTTTACTTTGCGACGTCGTGATTAACTAATGGGGCCAGACGTGTCGCCATCCAGTCGGCAATATACGGCTGGGCGTCACGGTTGGGATGAATGCCATCATCCTGCATCCACTGCGGCTTAAGGTAGACCTCTTCCATAAAGAAGGGCAGCAGTGGAACATTGAATTCTCTGGCGAGCTTCGGATAGACCGCGCTAAACGCCTCATTATAGCGGCGTCCGTAGTTTGCGGGCAGGCGAATTTGCATTAACAGCGGCTGAACGTTCGCGTCTTTCACCTGTTGCAGTACGGCGCGCAGCGTTTGCTCGATTTGTGGGGGCGCAAAACCGCGCAGGCCGTCGTTGCCGCCCAGTTCAACCAGTACCCAGCGTGGCTGGTGCTGTTTAAGCAGCGCGGGCAGGCGTGCCAGCCCTTGCTGCGCGGTATCGCCGCTAATACTGCCGTTGATAACCGTGATTTTCGGCTGCCACTTATCGTTCAGCAAGGCAGGCCAGGCGGCGGTGCCCGCCATGCGATAGCCCGCGCTCAGGCTGTCGCCCAGCACTAACAGTGTGTCCGCCGCCGCGGCGCGCAGGCTTAACAGCAACAACAACAGGAAAGGCAAATGCCAGCGGAAAACGTACTTGAAGTGCATCATCTGAAGAAATCCGTCGGTCAGGGTGAGCATGAGCTTTCCATCCTTACCGGAGTTAACCTGATTGTCAAACCGGCGCAAACCCTTGCTTTAATTGGTGAGTCGGGTTCCGGCAAGTCGACGCTGTTGGCGATTCTCGCCGGGCTTGACGACGGCAGCAGCGGTGAAGTGAAGCTGCTCGGCCATCCGCTGGACAAGCTGGACGAAGAAGCGCGCGCGCGGCTGCGCGCTCAGCACATTGGCTTCGTGTTTCAATCCTTTATGTTGATTCCTACCCTTAATGCGTTAGAAAACGTCGAACTGCCGGCGCTGCTGCGCGGCGAAAGCGACGCCCAGAGCCGTCAGGGCGCGAAAGCGCTGCTGGAACAGCTGGGGCTTGGGAAGCGTCTGCATCATCTTCCGGCGCAGCTTTCCGGGGGGGAACAGCAGCGCGTGGCGCTGGCCCGCGCGTTTAACGGCCGTCCTGATTTGCTGTTTGCCGATGAACCGACCGGTAACCTCGATCGTCAGACCGGCGATAAAATTGCCGATCTGCTGTTCTCCCTTAACCGCGAGCACGGCACTACGCTGATTCTGGTGACCCACGACGCGCAGCTGGCGGCTCGCTGCGATCGCCGTCTGCGGCTGGTGGACGGGCAGCTACGGGAGGAAGCATGATTTTACGCTGGTTCTGGCGCGAGTGGCGTTCGCCTTCGTTGCTGATTGTCTGGCTGGCGTTAAGCCTGGCGGTGGCCTGCGTGCTAGCGCTGGGCAGCATCAGCGACCGCATGGACAAAGGGCTCAATCAGCAAAGCCGTGAATATATGGCCGGCGACCGGGTGCTGCGCAGCTCGCGGGAGGTGCCGCTCGCGTGGCTGGAGAAAGCTCGCGCGCTCGGCCTGACGGTGGGTGAACAGATCCATTTCTCCACCATGACCTGGGCGGGGGATACGCCACAGCTGGCCGATGTGAAGGCGGTTGACGATCGCTATCCGCTGTACGGCGCGCTGGAAACGGCCCCTGCGGGCCTGAAACCTGCGGCTGGCACGGTGCTGCTGGCACCGCGTTTGCTGGCGCTGCTGAATCTGAAAATGGGTGACAGCCTCGATGTGGGCGATGCCACGCTGCGCATTGCCGGAGAAGTCGTGCAGGAGCCGGATAGCGGCTTTAATCCGTTCCAGATGGCGCCGCGCCTGATGATGAATCTGGCCGACGTCGCGAAAACCGGCGCAGTGCAGCCCGGTAGTCGGGTGAGCTGGCGCTACATGTTTGCCGGCACCGCCGAGCAGTTAGGGAGCTATGAAAGCTGGCTGCTGCCGCAGCTGAAGCCCGAGCACCGATGGCTGGGGCCAAATCAGGACGACGGCGCGCTGGGTAAGTCACTCCAGCGGTCCCAGCAGTTTTTGCTGCTGTCGGCGCTGCTAACGCTGCTGCTGGCGGTAGCCGCCGTGGCGGTGGCGATGGGGCACTACTGCCGCAGCCGCTACGATCTGGTGGCCATCCTTAAAACGCTGGGGGCCGGGCGCGCACAGCTACGCCGGTTGATTATCGGTCAGTGGCTGCTGCTGCTGATGCTCTCCGCGCTGGCCGGTGGGGCAATGGGGCTGTTATTTGAGTCCATACTGCTCACGCTACTCAAACCGGTGCTGCCGGCGGCGCTGCCCGCTGCCAGCGCCTGGCCGTGGCTGTGGGCGGTGGGGTCAATGACGGTC
Organism: Kluyvera genomosp. 2; assembly: GCF_036759865.1. Classification (NCBI taxonomy): domain Bacteria; kingdom Pseudomonadati; phylum Pseudomonadota; class Gammaproteobacteria; order Enterobacterales; family Enterobacteriaceae; genus Kluyvera; species Kluyvera genomosp. 2. Next base: position 183,673 of record NZ_JAPKIA010000003.1, on the reverse strand, counting down.
ATTTCGCTGCTGGTCGGGCTGCGACCATACCGGCTGCTGCTGGCGACCCAGCCGCTGCGCGTATTACGCCAGGATATTGTCGCCAACGTCTGGCCGCTGAAGATTTATCTGCCGTTGGTCACCGCGGTGACCGTGCTGCTGCTGGCCTGGCTGATGGGCGGAAGCCCACTCCTGTGGTCGGTGCTGGCCGGTGCGGTGGTGCTGGCGGCGCTGTGCGGCGTGGTGGGCTGGCTGCTGCTGAAGGTGCTTAAGCGCCTGACGCTACGCGCGCTGCCGCTGCGCCTGGCGGTCAACCGTCTGCTGCGCCAGCCGTGGTCTACGCTGAGTCAACTGGCGGCGTTCTCGCTGTCGTTCATGCTGCTGGCGCTACTGCTGGTGCTGCGCGGCGATCTGCTCGATCGCTGGCAGCAGCAGCTACCGCCGGAAAGCCCGAACTATTTTCTGATCAATATCGCGCCTGAGCAGGTGAGTGAGGTGAAAACCTTCCTTGCCGAACATCAGGTGATTCCGGCGGCCTTCTACCCGATTGTTCGCGCGCGGCTCACGCAGATCAACGGCCAAAGCACCGAGGGCAACAAGGAGGAGTCGCTCAACCGCGAGCTGAACCTGACCTGGCAAAACCAGCGCCCGGCGCACAATCCGCTGGTCGCAGGAAGCTGGCCGCCAAAAGCGGGGGAAGTGTCAATTGAAGAAGGGCTGGCGCAGCGATTGAATATCCGCCTCGGCGATAGCGTAACCTTTACCGGTGATACTCAGGACTTTACCGCGAAGGTGAGCAGTATCCGCAAGGTTGATTGGGAGAGTCTGCGACCGAACTTCTTCTTTATCTTCCCCGACGGCGCCCTCGATGGTCAGCCGCAGAGCTGGCTAACCAGCTTCCGCTGGGATCACGGTAACACGCTGCTAACGCAGCTCAACCGCGAGTTCCCGACGGTTACGTTGCTGGATATCGGCGCAATCCTGAAACAGGTCGGCCAGGTGCTGGCGCAGGTGAGTCGGGCGCTGGAAGTGATGGTGGTGCTGGTCACCGCCTGCGGTGTGCTGCTGCTGCTGGCTCAGGTGCAGGTGGGAATGCGCCAGCGCCATCAGGAGCTGGTCGTTTATCGCACCCTCGGTGCCGGGAAGCCGCTGCTGCGGCTAACGCTGTGGGCTGAATTTGCGCTGCTGGGCGCGATTTCCGGGCTGGTGGCGGCCATCGGGGCCGAAACGGCACTGGCGATGCTGCAAACGAAAGTGTTCGACTTCCCGTGGTCGCCGGACTGGCGTCTGTGGCTGGCCCTGCCGCTGTGCGGCGCGCTGCTGTTGTCATTATGCGGCGGTGGCTTAGGGCTGCGGCTGTTGAAAGGGCGGGCGCTGTTCCGCCAGTTCTCCGGCTAGTTTAACGGCGTTGCTCTTGCGTAGCGCCGGACGGCGCTACGCTGCACGTTGTTGGATGGCGGCATAAACGCCGTACCCTGCCTATGCGTAGCGATCGCTGCTCGTCAAAATTATTCATCCTTTCATCATATTGCCTGTTTTATGGCACCATTCGGTAAAACTGGAAACCTAAATCGCACATTTTAATAAAAATCAGCCAGGTGGATTTTATTAATAGACGATAATATTTATCAGCCAGATAGTTGGCTATAAATCTATCAAGGAAAAATAATGACTATAAAAATGAAAGCACTGGCGTTGTCGATCGGTGCAGCAGTGGCGTTAACGTCTTTCGCATCCCAGGCTGAAATTACCCTGCTCAAGCAGGATCCGCAGGCCGGGAACCCGCTTAGCCGTCTTAATTTCACCGTGGGCGGGAGTATTCGTCCGCAGTTCAACATGATGACCGGTGATGGTGATAAAGGCTCATACAAGCGTAACGGCTTCGATGGCGGCACCCGTTTCCGCTTCGCAGCAGATTACTACCTGTTCGATGACATTAGCTGGGTCAGCTACTACGAACTGGGCGTGAACATTCCGGCGCTGTTTGACTGGGATAACCACTACGCTGACGGCGCGAACAACACCACCCGTCGTATGCTGTACACCGGTCTGAAAAGCAACACCTGGGGTACGCTGACCTTCGGTCAACAGAACAGCGTTTATTACGATGTGGTCGGCGTGAAAACCGATATCTGGGACTATGACATGATTGGTCAGGCGCCAGGTAACGGTATCAACGGCGATTACGATGGTTCTTACCGTACCCGTAAATCACTGAAATACAAAAAAACCGTGGGTGATGTCGATCTTTATGCATCCTACCTGTTCAGCGACGACTACAACCCGAACAACGGCCTGCTTTACAAACGTAAAGGCGGCGGTTCACTGGGTGTGGATTACCACATCACCGACGACTTGACCTGGGGTACGGCGTGGAACTACACCCGCGCGGATATGCACAACCCGCAGAATACCGACGGTAAAACCTACGATCAGAACATCGTGGGCACTGCGCTGAGCTGGACCCCGGATAACTGGACATTTGCTCTGGGCGGCGGCTGGTATCAGAACTTCATGACCACCAAGAAAGTGAACGTTCACGACTACTTCGCGGGCGACGCGTGGGGTATTGAATACTTCGCGGGCTACAAAATCCCGGTGGGTCAATACGCGGTTAAATCTATTCAACCGTACTTTATGGGTGACCGTATTGAATACGTGAATGGTCGCAACTACCAGCGCACGGATAATGGCGTAGGTATTAGCTTCCAGCTGGATTACGGTTTCCGCGTGGACTACGAACACGTGTTTACTTCCAGCACCGACGATCTGGGCGATATGAACCTGGTGCGTCTGCGCTACGATTTCTAATCGTTAACAAGGGCGGCTCTGCCGCCCTTGGTTTACCCTTCAGTTTTCCCCAAGCCATTCGGTCACTTCTTGACTTGTCCCGCGAAACACAATCTTGTCGGTCTTTCTTTCCAGTTGATAGCGGTACATCGGATCGTAGTACTCTTCAAGCAGGGGAATCAGCCAGGCGAAGTGTGCCTCGGTGGAGCCGCTTTGTTGCTGCGCGGCGAGCGCATCGTCGAGCGTCGCGGTCAATTCGGCAAAGCGCTGTAACCCCAGGCGGCGGCGAATCGCGTACAGACCGTGATGCAGATATTCGCTGTATTCCTGCCAGCCTTTTTCCTCGCCATAGGTGGCGATAAAGTCACGGTGCATGCGGGTGAAATACTCTTCGCGCAGACGTGTAAGACGGATCTCAAACGGGTCCTCGACCACGGCGATAGGCGACTGCGCCATGCGCTCGTGCAGGCATTCCGGCAGATGATTTGCGCCAATCATTCGGCCTTCATCTTCCAGCACCCAGCGTACGCGATCCCGCTGATGTGCGCCCTTCAGCAGCGCCGTCGCCAGATGGTTCTCAAAGGTAGCCTGGGAAAACTGGGCGCTGAGGGTCCGGCCGAATGAAGAACCGCGATGGTGTGCTAACCCTTCCAGGTCGATGCCCTGAGGTTGTTGGCGAACCAGCGGCGTTTTGCCATTACCGGTACAGCCGCCGATCAGCACGATCGGATGACGAACCAGTGCTTCCGTCGCCTGCATTGCCGCCTGGCGCAGCGCCTTGTAGCCGCCGACGATCAGCGGGTAATCAATGCCCTGGTCTTTAAGCCAGCTTTGCACAATATGCGAACGCTGCCCGCCGCGCGCGCAGCACAGATAGCCCTGCGGCGCCTGTCGACAGGCCGCCAGCCATGCGTCGATGCGGCGCTGGCGCGTCTCACCGGCAACCAGTTTGTGGCCGAGCGCGAGGGCGGCTTCCGCGCCTTGACGTTTATAGCAGGTGCCGACGGCTGCGCGTTCATCATCGGTCATCAACGGTAGGTTCACGGCTGCAGGCACCGCGCCGTGGGCAAACTCAACCGGGGCGCGAACGTCAATGATGGGCGTTTCCGCGCGCAGAATGGCGCAGTAATCCGTCCCATTTTCCATGGGGCAATCCTTCTCTGGCAAAGTGGGGTATGGCGTTTAGGGCAGGATTTTACGCTTCAAGGAGGGGGCCGGGGAAGCGTTAGATTCTTTCCCCGGCACTAAAGGCTTACTTCAGGCGTGCTTGCGCCCAGGCAATGCCGCTGGCGTATTCGCCTGGCAGCAGCGGAACCAGCGCTTCCAGCGTTGCGCTGAGGCGGCCGGTGTCGCTGAGGTTGAGGTGGCCCACTTTACGACCCGGGCGAACCTCTTTGTCGTACCAGTGCAGATGCACCAGCGGCAGCTTCAGCCAGTCATAGTTGAGATCGGTACCAATCAGGTTAACCATCACCGACGGGCTGTTGACCACCGGCGGCGGCAGCGGCAGATCGGTAATGGCGCGCAGGTGCAGTTCGAACTGGCTAATCGACGCGCCGTTCTGCGTCCAGTGGCCGCTGTTGTGCACGCGCGGCGCCAGTTCGTTAATCAGCAGCCCGCCCGGCGTGATAAAACACTCCATGGCCATCACGCCGACGTAGTTCAGCGCTTGCATAATGGCGCTGAGCATGGCTTCTGCCTGCGCCTGCTGTTGGGCATCGGCCTGCGGGAAGGCAACGCTCATGCGCAGAATACCGTCCTGATGCAGGTTGTGGGTCAACGGATAAAATACGGTGCTGCCGTCGCGCGCGCGGGCGCCCACCAGCGACACTTCGCCGGAGAAATTAATCCCCTGCTCGACGATGCATTCGCCATAGCACTCTTCCGGCAGCTGCGCGGTATCGTCTTTGCGCAGGCGCCACTGGCCGCGGCCGTCGTAGCCGCCGGTGCGGCGCTTGACGATCGCCAGCTCGCCCAGACGGTCAAATACGGCCGGCCACTCTTGCTCGCTGGCCAGCAGTTGCCACGGGGCGGTGGCCAGGCCGAGCTTATCGAAGAGCTGCTTTTGCGTCAGACGGTCGGCGATAATCGGGAAGACGTCGCGGTTTACAAAAGCGGTATGCTCGGCCAGCTCGCGGGTCAGGGCGGTTTCCGGCCAGCGTTCAATTTCAGCGGTAATCACGCTCTGCTGGAACGGCACGGCGGCCGGGTCAGCTTCTAGTCCTACCGGCCAGACGGCAATGCCCAGCGGTTCACCGGCCTGACGCAGCATACGGCCAAGCTGGCCGTTGCCCAGTACGCAGACCTGCTTCATGCGGCACCTCGCGGGTCCGGGTTTTCCAGAACGTCATCGGTTTGTGCTTGGCGCCACTCGGCCAGACGCTGATGCAATTGCGCATCGTGCTGAGCCAGAATCTGTGCGGCCAGCAGTGCGGCGTTGGCGGCGCCGGCTTTACCAATCGCCAGCGTCCCTACCGGGATCCCGCGCGGCATCTGTACGATAGAGTAGAGACTATCGACGCCGCTTAATGCCGCGCTCTGTACCGGCACGCCCAGCACCGGTACCAGCGTTTTGGCGGCAATCATTCCGGGTAAGTGCGCTGCACCGCCGGCTCCGGCAATAATCACCTGGTAGCCGTTCTCTTCCGCCGTTTCGGCAAAACTGAACAGCTTATCGGGCGTGCGGTGGGCGGAAACCACTTCAACATGGTGAGGAACATTCAGAATATCGAGGATTTCTGCGGCGAACTGCATGGTAGCCCAGTCGCTTTTGGACCCCATCACGATGGCGATACGTGCCGGATTATTGCGGGAAGACATGCGTCTGAAAACTCCTGTGGGTGTGCTGCACACGACTTAGAGGCCACAGAGAATACCACGGAAAATGGGCAAGGAAAACGGTTGCGTCGCCGTGAAATGGCGTATTCAGACGGAAATTTAAAACGCGAAAGGAATCAGCTCAACGTCGTCCTGGGTCACTTTGACCATCGAGCCGTTGCTGTGCCATGCTCCGAGCACCACGCGGTGCGCCAGCGCGCCGTTGGCGTTGAGCTCATGGATAGCCGGACGATGCGTATGACCGTGAATCAGCCACTGCACCTGATGTTTTTCCATCACCGCGACGACGGCATTCTGGTTTACATCCATGATGTCCATCGACTTGTGGCTATTGGCGGCTTTGCTGTCGTGACGCATTTTCTGCGCAATACGGCGGCGAATAAACAGCGGCAGGGCGAGGAACAGCCTTTGAATCCAAGGAGTATGTACTTTTGCGCGGAAGGCCAGATAGCCGGGATCGTCGGTACAAAGCGTGTCGCCGTGCATAATCAGCAGCCGGCGGCCATAGAGATCGAGCACCTGTTCTTCGGGCAGCAGCAGCATACCGCTCTCGCGGGCAAAGCGTTTGCCTATCAGGAAGTCACGATTGCCGTGAATAAAGAAACAGGGTACGCCAGCGTCAACCAGCGATTTAATGGCCGCAGCCATTTCACGGTGCAGCGGATTCGGATCGTCATCGCCAATCCACGCCTCGAACAGGTCGCCTAAGATATACAGTGCGTCGGCCTGGCGAGCTTCACCGCGTAAAAAACGCAGAAAACCGGCGGTAATCGCCGGTTCTTCTGTTTGCAGGTGCAAATCTGCGATAAAAAGTGTCGCCACTAATTACTCGCTGACGGTCACGCTGGTGATCACAACGTCTTCTTTCGGAACGTCCTGATGCATACCGCTGCGGCCGGTGGAAACGCCTTTGATCTTGTCAACAACGTCCATACCTTCAACGACTTCAGCAAACACGCAGTAGCCCCAACCCTGCAGGCTTTCGCCGGAGAAGTTCAGGAAGTCGTTGTCGGCAACGTTAATGAAGAACTGGGCGGTGGCGGAGTGCGGAGCCTGAGTACGCGCCATGGCCAGCGTACCACGGGTGTTTTTCAGACCGTTGTTCGCTTCGTTCTTGATCGCTTCTTTGGTGGTTTTCTGCTTCATGCCCGGCTCGAAGCCGCCGCCCTGAATCATGAATCCGTTGATAACACGGTGGAAGATGGTGTTGTCGTAGAAACCTTCGCGGCAGTAATCCAGGAAGTTTTTAACTGTTTCCGGCGCTTTGTCGTCGAAAGTTTTGATAACGATGTCGCCGTGATTAGTGTGGAAAGTAACCATTTCTGCATCCTGTTCCGTTTATTGTGGTGCTTTCGCCCGACGGTGGGCGGCATATAGGCGTCTGTTATAGCATAAGCCGGGACATCGATCACCTTGCATTGTGTGCTGCTTCCGGGTTGAATTACGGGTAGAATATACCGTTTCAGGCGTATGCCCGGTTCACACACGTAAACATGGAATTCTCGATGCTAAAAATCTTCAATACAATGACCCGCCAAAAAGAGGAATTTAAGCCTATTCACGCCGGTGAAGTCGGCATGTACGTGTGTGGTATCACCGTTTACGATCTCTGTCATATCGGCCATGGCCGCACCTTCGTCTCCTTCGACGTCGTCGCGCGTTACCTGCGTTTCCTCGGTTATAAGCTGAAGTATGTGCGTAACATCACCGATATTGACGACAAAATTATCAAACGTGCCAATGAAAACGGCGAAAGCTTTGTTGCGCTGGTGGATCGCATGATTGCCGAAATGCACAAAGACTTCGACGCGCTGAACATTCTGCGTCCGGATCAGGAGCCACGTGCGACCCACCACATTCACGAGATTATTGAAATCACCGAACAGCTGATCGCCAAAGGCCACGCCTACGTGGCGGATAACGGCGATGTGATGTTCTCGGTGCCCACCGATCCCAACTACGGCAAGCTGTCGCGTCAGGATCTGGACCAGCTTCAGGCGGGCGCGCGCGTTGACGTGGTGGACGTGAAGCGCAACCCGATGGACTTCGTGCTGTGGAAAATGTCTAAAGAGGGTGAGCCGAGCTGGCCATCGCCGTGGGGCGCTGGGCGTCCGGGCTGGCACATTGAATGTTCGGCCATGAACTGCAAGCAGCTGGGCAACCATTTCGATATTCACGGCGGCGGCTCTGATCTGATGTTCCCGCACCATGAAAACGAAATTGCCCAGTCTACCTGTGCGCACGACGGCGAGTACGTCAACTACTGGATGCACTCCGGTATGGTGATGGTTGATCGTGAGAAAATGTCCAAATCGCTGGGCAACTTCTTTACCGTGCGCGACGTGCTGAAGTACTACGATGCGGAGACGATTCGCTACTTCCTGATGTCCGGTCACTACCGTAGTCAGCTGAACTACAGCGAAGAGAACCTGAAGCAGGCGCGTTCGGCGCTGGAACGTCTGTACACCGCTCTGCGCGGCACCGATAAATCCGTCGCAGCGGCGGGCGGCGAGGCGTTTGAAGCACGCTTTATTGAAGCCATGGACGACGATTTCAACACACCGGAAGCCTATTCCGTCCTGTTTGATATGGCGCGTGAAGTAAACCGCCTGAAAACGGAAGATGCGCATGCGGCCAACGCGCTGGCGTCGCATATGCGTAAGCTCGCCTCTGTGCTGGGGCTGCTGGAGCAGGAACCGGAAGCCTTCCTGCAAAGCGGTGCGCAGGCTGACGACGGTGAAGTTGCGGAAATTGAAGCGTTAATTCAGCAGCGTCTGGATGCGCGTAAGGCGAAGGACTGGGCGGCGGCCGATGCCGCGCGTGACCGTCTCAACGAGATGGGCATCGTGCTGGAAGATGGCCCGCAGGGCACCACCTGGCGCCGTAAGTAATCTGGTCGGCCCCGCCGCGCGAATAGCGTGCGGTGGGGCCGTGCTTCATGCTCCCCCCTCCACGACTCCACCATATTCCTCTGATATCACCATCCGCTCCCCGTAAGGCGTGCGAACGCGCAAAGGGCGGCTATTTCATCGATAACGTGCAGGGGAGTACCGCTGCGCGCAGCAGGGGAGAGTCTGAATGGGGGGAGAGAAATAAACCCGGCGTTGCAGCGCTCGGCCGGGGGACTGGCGGGATTATGCGGTAACGGTGATGCTCTGGCCTTCAAAACTCACCGTTTGACCGGCGATAATTTTGCAGCGTTTGCGGGTTTCGACCGCTCCGTCCACTTTGACCAGACCGTCGGCGATGGCGATTTTCGCCTGTGCGCCGCTTTCGCTCCAGCCTTCCAGCTTCAGTAAGTCACAGAGTTCCACATGCGGATGCTTACCCAAAGAAAATGTTGCCATCTTATGCCTTCTCCACGTCGTGATACTCTTCACAAGCCTGTAAGGTGTTTTCAATCAGGGTGGCAACGGTCATTGGACCGACGCCGCCCGGTACCGGGGTGATGTAGGATGCGCGCGCGGCGGCATCTTCAAACACCACGTCGCCGACAACTTTACCGCTTTCGAGACGATTAATCCCGACATCAATGACGATTGCGCCTTCTTTAATCCATTCACCCGGAATAAAGCCTGGCTTGCCGACCGCGACGATCAGCAGATCGGCGTGCTCGACGTGATGGCGCAGGTTTTTGGTGAAGCGGTGGGTGACGGTCGTGGTGCAGCCAGCCAGCAGCAGCTCCATGCTCATCGGGCGACCGACGATATTGGACGCGCCGATCACGACCGCATTGAGGCCGTAGGTGTCGATGTTATAGCGCTCCAGCAGCGTCACGATACCGCGTGGGGTGCACGGGCGCAGGCGCGGCGCGCGCTGGCACAGGCGGCCAACGTTGTACGGATGGAAGCCATCGACGTCTTTGTCCGGCGCAATGCGCTCGAGGACTTTCACGTTATCAATGCCCGCAGGCAGCGGAAGCTGCACCAGGATGCCATCGATAGTGGCGTCGGCGTTCAGGGTATCAATCAGCGCCAGCAGCTCAGCTTCGGACGTGGTTTCCGGCAGATCGTAAGAGCGGGAGACGAACCCCACCTCTTCACAGGCTTTGCGCTTGCTGCCGACATAAATTTGCGAAGCCGGGTTGCTGCCAACCAGCACAACGGCGAGCCCAGGGGCGCGTTTTCCTGCGGCAACGCGCGCCTTCACTTTTTCCGCAACCTCAGAGCGCACCTGCTGCGCAATCGTTTTACCGTCAATAATCTTTGCTGCCATCAGGGAAACTTTTCCATCTGTCATATACGAAGGGGGGATGCACATATTTTGTCAGATGCGAGGCTTGCTGTCAGGTATCGTTTGCGAGTTTTCATCGGAAAGTCGTTTTGTTGAAGACTTGAGCGATAGTTGGTCGTACTTTGTCCATCGTCGCTGGCGGCGCAGGTTTCGTTAGAAAATGGATTGACTCATCGGACTGTGACCGTATAATTCCACGCGTTTCACCCCCTCGAAGTGTCCACTTCTCAGTGCGCCCTTAGCTCAGTTGGATAGAGCAACGACCTTCTAAGTCGTGGGTCGCAGGTTCGAATCCTGCAGGGCGCGCCATTTATCCTTTTTTTCTTCCGTCCTACGCGTATTGGCAAGAGTGCGAATTTGCTCACATATTGTTCGCTGTGTGATTGTCTGTATCCGAAAACAGTGATTATACTGTATGTAATTACAGTGTCTTAACGGAGGCGGTATGGAATACGAAGTGAAGCAGGCTGCAGCACGTAAAATTGCCGGTTTTCATATGGTTGGCCCCTGGGAGCAGACGGTTAAACAAGGCTTTGAGCAACTGATGATGTGGGTCGAAGGTAAACAGATCCCCGCACAAGAGTGGCTGGCGGTTTACTACGATAATCCCGACGACGTCCCGCCGGAGAAGTTGCGCTGTGATACCGCCGTCACGGTACCCGAGGGTTTTGTTATTCCGCCAAACAGCGAAGGCGTGATGATGACCGAGGTTGAAGGCGGCCTGTATGCGGTGGCGCGCGCCCGCGTTATCGATCACGACTTCTCTACGCCCTGGTATCAGTTCTTTAATAGCCTGGCGCAAGATGAGGCGCATACCATGGCGCCAAAACCGTGCTTTGAGCTTTACCTGAACAACGGTGCGCAAGACGGTTACTGGGATATTGAAATGTATGTCGCGGTAGCGCCGAAGGCGTAATAAAAAACGCCAGAGCGCATGAGCGACTCTGGCGTTGAGTGCGCTGGCGGACATACGCCGTTGTCGGGATCTTAACGGAGCGCGTGGGCGATCGCGCTGAACATCAGCGAAGCCTCAAGCGGCTGAGCGCTGAAGGACGGTTCTGCCTGCGGCCACGTTGACCACTGAACGATCACCAGATTCTCCGCGCGGTTTACCATAATCATTTGCCCATAAATTCCCAGCGCCCACATAGAGCCTTTGAGAGACTTTTTTGCCGCAGGAACAACGTCGCGAGCATTAGCGGGAACTTCATTGTTCCACCATTGGTAGCCATAGATTCCCTGCGGATGTGCGGCGGAAACGGAGCCTTTTGCGGTCGTCCAGGCGGCGGAGTCCGAGACCCAGTTTTCCGGCAGTATCTGTTTGCCGTCAGGCAGGCGGCCGTTGTGTAACACGAATTCACCAAAGCGTCCCCAGTCTTCCAGCGTAGCGTTAAAGCCATGCGCGCCAACGTTGTGCTGACCTTTGGCATAAGCGTGCCATACGCCATCATTTGCCATACCGTACGGTTGCCAGATGCTTTTCTCAAGGTAGGCCGCGAGCGTCATACCGGTAGCACGTTCCAGCACGTCGCCCAGGAGCCAGGCACCGCCGGATGAGTACGACCAGACTTCACCCGCCGGATGCGCGCGCTTCAACCCGGAGACCAGCTTGCGTACGCAATCATAGGTGCCTGGATGCGCCTCGCACTGCGTCAACTGAGCGAAATCAGACTGTGGATTGGTGTAATCCTCATTCCATGCGACCCCGGAGGTATGCTGGATCAGCTGCTTCAGAGTGACACCCTCCCAGGCGGTCCCCTTTAAGTCAGGCTCATACCGTGTGACCAGATCGTTCAACGAATGAATTTTGCCTTCCTTCAGCGCAACCCCAACCAGCGTTGAAACCACCGATTTGCCCACTGAACGCGAAGTCCACAGGGTGCTATCCGTATTGCCTTCGCCTAAATATTTCCAGGCTATCTTGCCGTCTTTCAGGACCAGCATGCCGCTCACATTCTGTCGTTTAATGTAATCCTGCAAATTCCATGTTTGCCCCTTCAACTGGTAAGTGGCTTGGGTGAGCGGTTGGTTTGCCATTTGCAGGGGGGTTGCATGACCGTGGTGGAAAACATCGCCCGCGTAGTTGCGATAATCGTTACGAAAGCCGATGACGCGCTCGGCCTGATCCCAGGTGAGCATCTTTTGCGTATCCGGCAGTTGAGCGTCAAACGGTGCCGGGCAGCGGGTTAATTCCGTCCCTTCGCAGGCGGCCATGGCCGGGGCGCAAAAGAAGGCTCCGGCAACCAGACCGGCCAGCAGACAATATTGTGCAGGTGAAGATTTTTGTTTTTGATTCATAGCGTTCTCGATTTTCGTTATACCCATAGACAGGTCACCGCGCAGAGAGGTGATACGGATGCAGTATAAAAATCGGCGGACTATAATAAAAAACGCAATATGGGGGGAAAACCCCACCATAAGAGCTTAAGGAGAGAGGTGTGCCGTCATTGTCGTATTCACTTGCCCAGCTTGAAGCCTTCACCGCCGTTGCCGAATACGGCAGCCTCGTCAAGGCGGCCATCAGGCTCGGAAAAGACCGCACGACGCTGCGCGATTTGATCGATCTTCTTGAGGATGGTCTGGGCTATGAACTGTTTGTTCGTCAGGGACGGTCGCTGCAGCTTACGCCTGAAGGCGAGCTGCTTCATCGTCAGGCCCATCTGCTGATTCGCCAGGCGCGGGCATTTGAGCAGTTTGCGCATCAGGTACCGGCCACCGATGTTCAGTCGCTTGAGGTCATGTACGATCCCTTCACCCCGCGCGCCTTTCTGCGGGCAATGATTGCGCAGATGGCCAAACGCAACGTGCGCTTGAGTCTGACCTGTACGACGCGTGAGCAAGGGGAGAGCGCGTTAGCAGCTGGGCAGGCCGATTTGGGTTTTTTTCAGGCCCATAATCGCAGCCTTGGTAATGAAATGGAGTGGCGCGCGCTCGGCAGCGTTGAGATGAATTTCTACGCCTCGCAGAGGCGTTTTGCCGATGTAGTGCTGCCCTGTTCACTGCTTGACCTGTCGCTTATTCCGCAGATCGTGATGCACCCGGCGAGCGACATACCGGTGTCCCGTCGGCTGCAAATTGCGGGAAGCGTGATTTTTAGCAATGAGCGGGAAATGGTACGCAGTCTGATAGAGGCGGGATGCGGATGGGGATTTTTACCCACGCATTTTCATGCATCGCAATGGGCCGGAGTCTCCGTCGTGCCTACGGTGGTGGGCAACGAGGGTATCAGCCAGACGATGGTGGTTATCTGGCGTCCCGGCAGCGATAAACGCCCTATCATCGAAGAGGCGCTTGCTCATCTGCCCACGCTATGGCGTGAAGCCTCTGCCTCGTCGGTCGGCGGCAATCACTAGCCCGATCCCGGACAGGGTCAGTGCGATAGCCACCAGCATCCGCGTATCGAGCGTTTCGCCCATCAAGATAAGGCCTCCCAGCGCCGCGAGGCAGGGAACGCTCAACTGGAGCGTGCTGGCAGTGGTTGGGCTCAGTCGCGGTAGGATGGAATACCATAGCAGGTAGGCACCGCCAGACATCAGCGCCCCCGACGTGATGGCCAGCAGCAGCCCCGCCGCATCGGCGTGGATGGGCACGCCGCTCAGCACGAGCGCGACCAGCGCCATCGGTACGGCCAGCGTAAAATTGCCTGCCGTGGCCGCCGCCGCGTTCTGGACCTTTTTGCCGGTAATACAGTAGGCCGCCCAGGCCGCGCCGGAGATCATCATCAGCAACGCCGCCCCGCCGGAAGGATGACCCGCGCCCGGCAAGAGCAGCAACGCCAGCCCGGCCATTGCCCCCAGCATGCCCACGCTTTTGAGCCACGTCAGCCGTTCTCCACGTATCAGCCCCCAGCCGGTCATCACGCACTGCACCGTGCCGAAGAGTAACAACGCGCCGGCGGCGGTCGTTAATGACAGATAGGCCAGTGAAAAGGCGAAAACGTAAAGGGCCAGCAGCGCCGCGTTCAGACCATTGAACTCTGGTTTTTTGGGGATGCCGGGCAGTCGTAGAAAAAGCAGCAGCGCGACCGCGCCGCTGATCAGGCGGAGGGCGCTGAAAGAGACGGCGTCCATATGCATACCTTTTAGCGCCAGCCGACAGAGCAGGGAGTTGGCGGCAAAGGCGGCCATGGTGAGCAGAATCTTGGGGAGCACGGAGAATTCCTCGTCAAACGGTTCGCTGATTATGCACGAAGCCGTCGCACGTCGCGCCATCGTTCTTAGATGACAACCTGTTTTGAGTCACGTCTATTGACACTTGATTACGTAAAGATAATGAGTATAGTTCTCGTTCTCTTTTTTATTCACCGGTATGGTGCGGCAAACCCGGCAATCGATGAGGGTAGCTTACGGGGGCGCTGAAGCATGAGATCACGCTAAACCTGCTGTCGCCATCGGTGATTTTTGATTCCGGGAATGCTTCTATGAAAACCAAACTCTCCGCGCTGGCTCTGGCGATAAGCGCCGTCATGCCCGCCGCACAGGCTGATGATGCGGCAACGGCCAAAAAACAGCCTGAAACGATGATTGTTCAGGGCGTCGATGGCGGCGACTTTAAGGCCGGTGGTGAACAACTGGTGCCCGCCTACCTTGATGGGCAGGTGGCTCATGGTGGGCGCGTGGGGATGCTGGGCGAGCAGAAAGCGATGGACGTCCCGTTCAACGTTATCGGCTATACCTCGAAGCTGGTGCAGGATCAGCAGGCGAAAACCATCGCTGATGTGGTGAAAAACGACGCTGGCGTACAGGCAGTACAAGGCTACGGCAACTTTGCTGAAACCTATCGCATCCGCGGCTTTAAGCTCGACGGCGACGACATGACCATGGGCGGTCTCCCTGGCGTAGTGCCACGTCAGGTAGTGGATACTCAAATGCTGGAGCGTATTGAGGTCTTCAAAGGGGCGAATGCGCTGGTGAACGGCGCGGCAAGTTCCGGCGTGGGCGGCATGATTAACCTTGAACCGAAACGCGCTGAAGATATCCCAACGACGCGTATTGGCGTGGATTACACCAGCGATTCTCAGGTGGGTGGTTCGCTGGATGTTGGCCGTCGCTTCGGTGATGACAATCAGTTCGGCGTGCGCGTCAACGTGCTGCACCGTGAAGGGGAAGGCCGTATCGATAACGATAATCGCCGCACTACGCTGGCCTCGTTGGGTCTGGATTACCGTGGCGATCGCTTCCGTTCATCCGTCGATTTTGGCTACCAGAAAAAGACCTTCCACGGCGGTGAGATGGGCATAGGCTTCGCGGCGATTAGCGAAGTGCCGAAAGTCCCGGACAACAGCAAAAATACCGGACAGAAGTGGGGCTACAGCGATATCGAAAATGAATTCGGTATGGCCAAAGCGGAATACGATCTGAACGACAGCTGGACCACCTACGCGGGGTTAGGCGCGCAGCATGCGCACGAGCAGGGGATCTATGGCGCACCGAAGCTGACCAACATCAACGGCGATGCCACCATCGGGCGTCTGGATACTAACCGTATTATCGATAGCTTCAGTGGTATGGGGGGCATTCGCGGTCGCTTTAACACTGGCGTGGTGTCACACAATGTTAACGTTGGCTATTCCGCGCAGATCCGCAGCGATGCCACCGCCTGGCGTATGTCGAACAGTAAAGCCAACCCGGTCGTTAATATTTACAACAACCATGATGTGAGCATGCCAGCGTACGCATCGGTGGGCGGTAACTATCACGATCCGCTGGTGACTGCGCGTAACCGTACTCAGGGCTGGCTGTTCAGCGATACCGTCGGATTCTTTGACGATACGCTGCTATTTACCGCCGCGGCGCGCAATCAGAAGGTGGTGATTCGTAACTACAGCAACGAGACGGGCCTGGAGACCACCTCCTCCAGCTTTACCGAAAGTCGCTGGATGCCCACTTTTGGCCTGGTCTACAAGCCGTGGCAAACGGTGTCGCTGTATGCCAACCACACGGAAGCCCTTCAGCCGGCGGACAATGCGCCGAAAACGGCAAAAAACTATGGTCAGAGCATTGGGATCGCGCACTCCAAACAGGATGAAGTGGGCGTTAAGATTGACTACGCCCGCGTCGGCGGGTCGCTGTCGCTGTTCCAGATTACCAAACCGTCCGGGGTTCTGGATAACGACGGCTACTACCGCATGGATGGTGAACAGCGCAACCGGGGCCTTGAGCTGAACGTCTTCGGCGAGCCGGTACTCGGCCTGCGCCTGAACGGCAGTACGCTGTGGATCGATCCTGAAATGACCAAAACCAAAGGCGGCCTGAACGATGGCAACGATGCGATCGGCGTGTCCCGCTTCTATGCGGTGCTGGGTGCAGAGTATGACATTAAACCGGTTGACGGTCTGACGGCCACCGCGCGCGTCAACTATACCGGTTCTCAGTATGCTGATAGTGCCAACACCAAAAAACTCGACAGCTACACTACGCTGGATTTAGGGATGCGCTATCGCATGCACCTCAACCAGGAACAAAACGATTTGGTGTGGCGCGTGGGTGTGACCAACGTGACCAATGAAAAATACTGGTCCGGGGTCGACGACACCGGTGTTTACCTCTATCAGGGGGAGCCGCGTACGCTGAAAGTCGCAGTCAGCTACGACTTCTAAGTCATTGCAAAAATAAGGTTATTGCCCCGGAACGCTCGTCCTTCCGGGGCTTTTTGTTTCCGTCGTCCGGGTACTGATTGCCTTGCGGCAAGCCGCGCTAAGTGTTAAAAGGTGCCCCTTCCTATAAAAGCTACAGGGGTTAGACGTGAAAAACGCGTCCTCAGCATCCAGCCAGAATCAACCGGATGCTTCGTCGGAGCAGGGGCCGACGCTTCACCGCGGGTTACAAAACCGCCATATCCAGCTTATCGCCCTCGGGGGCGCCATCGGTACCGGCCTGTTCCTTGGCATCGGCCCAGCCATTCAGATGGCAGGCCCGGCGGTGGTACTGGGTTACGCCATTGCCGGTATTATCGCTTTTCTGATCATGCGCCAGCTCGGCGAAATGGTGGTGGAAGAGCCGGTATCCGGCTCGTTTGCGCATTTTGCCTATAAATACTGGGGGCCGTTCGCTGGTTTTGTTTCCGGCTGGAACTACTGGGTGATGTTCGTGCTGGTAGGCATGGCCGAGCTGACCGCCGCCGGGATCTATATGCAATACTGGCTGCCGGACGTGCCGACCTGGATCTGGGCGGCGGGGTTCTTCATCCTGATTAATGCCGTCAATCTGGTCAACGTGCGCCTGTACGGCGAAACCGAATTCTGGTTTGCGCTGATTAAAGTGCTGGCGATTATTGGCATGATCGGCTTTGGGATCTGGATGCTGGCCACCGGACGCGGCGGCGATCATGCCAGCATTGACAACCTCTGGCGCGACGGCGGTTTCCTCGCCACCGGCTGGAAGGGGCTGATTCTGTCGCTGGCGGTCATTATGTTCTCTTTCGGCGGTCTGGAGCTTATTGGTATCACGGCGGCGGAAGCGCGCAGCCCGGAAACCACTATTCCAAAAGCGGTCAACCAGGTGGTGTACCGTATCCTGCTGTTTTATATCGGCTCGCTGATTGTACTGCTGGCGCTGTATCCGTGGCAGGGCATCAAGTCAGATAGCAGCCCGTTCGTAATGATTTTTCACAATCATGACAGTAACGTGGTGGCTTCTGCGCTGAATTTCGTCATTCTGGTGGCCTCGCTGTCGGTGTACAACAGCGGCGTTTACTCAAACAGCCGCATGCTGTTCGGCCTTTCCGTGCAGGGCAACGCGCCGCGTTTCCTGACCCGGGTCAGCCGCCGCGGCGTGCCGGTTAACTCGCTGCTGCTGTCGGGCGCGATCACCTCGCTGGTGGTGCTGGTTAACTATCTGCTGCCGCAGAAAGCCTTTGGCCTGCTGATGGCGCTGGTGGTCGCAACGCTGCTGCTGAACTGGATAATGATCTGCATGGCGCACCTCAAGTTCCGCTCGGCGATGCGCCGTAAAGGACGCGAGCCGAAGTTCAAAGCGCTGCTGGCTCCGGCCAGTAACTACGTTTGCATTGCGTTCCTGCTGATGATTCTGGTGCTGATGTGCACGATGGACGGTATGCGCTTGTCGGCGATTCTGCTGCCGGTGTGGGTGCTGTTCCTGTTTGTCGCGTTTAAAACGCTGCGCCGTAAGGCGTGATCGCTTAATCAGAAGGCGGCGCACTGAGCCGCCTTCTGCCGCACTCTGCGCGTCTTTTGCGCATTCTGTTTAAATTTCCCGCTGCTCGTTTATCGTGACCGTTCTCGCAAAACCGAACTGACACGCGCGATCTTATTTTTGTAATCGATTACTTTTCACGTGAGCTGTATTTGTAATCGATTACTTTTGAGGGTGAGAACATGGTGTCTACAACGGAAAGTCGTGAACGTAGCGGCGTACAGCACCGGCTGTTAGTGCCGCGCCTGTCGCTTATGATGTTTATGCAGTTTTTTATCTGGGGAAGCTGGTCGGTCACGCTCGGGCTGGTCATGACCCAGTACAACATGTCGCTGTTGATTGGTGATGCTTTTTCTGCGGGGCCGATTGCCTCGATTCTATCGCCGTTCGTTCTGGGGATGCTGGTTGATCGCTTTTTTGCTTCGCAGAAGGTCATGGCGGTCATGCACCTGCTGGGTGCGGCGATTCTGTGGTTCGTACCGCAGGCGCTGGTGGCGCAAAATGGCGCGATGCTGATAGCGCTGCTGTTTGGCTACACGCTTTGCTATATGCCGACGCTGGCGCTGACGAACAATATTGCGTTCCACAGTCTGAGCAATATCGACAAAACGTTCCCGGTGGTGCGCGTATTCGGCACCATTGGCTGGATTATCGCCGGTATTTTTATTGGCGTGACCGGTATTTCGGATACCACCGGCATCTTTACGCTGGCGGCGCTGTGTTCGGTCGTACTGGCGGTGTATAGCCTGACGCTGCCGCACACGCCAGCCCCGGCAAAAGGGCAGCCGCTCAAGCTGCGCGATCTGTTCTGTGCCGACGCTTTTGCGCTGCTGAAAACCCGTCACTTCCTGGTATTTGCGGTCTGCGCCACGCTGATCTCGGTACCGCTAGGCACCTACTACGCCTATACCGCCTCGTTCCTGGCCGATGCGGGCGTCGCGGATGTCAGTACCGCGATGTCCTTCGGCCAGATGTCAGAAATTATTTTCATGCTGATTATCCCGCTGTTGTTCCGGCGTCTTGGCGTGAAGTACATGCTGCTGATTGGCATGCTGGCGTGGTTCGTGCGCTACATGTTCTTTGCGCTGGGCATCAATGAAGAAACGCGCTTCCTGCTGTATCTCGGCATTCTGCTGCACGGTGTGTGCTACGACTTCTTCTTCGTGGTGGGCTTTATCTATACCGACCGCGTGGCGGGCGAAAAGGTCAAAGGGCAGGCGCAAAGCATGGTGGTGATGTTTACCTACGGTATCGGCATGTTGCTCGGATCGCAGATTTCCGGCGCGCTGTATAACCATCTGGTGGCCGGGCAAACCGTTCCGACGGCCTGGGTGAGTTTCTGGTGGATTCCCGCCGTCGCAGCGGTGGTTATCGCATTGATTTTCCTTGTCTCGTTTAAATACAACGAGCAAGAGCAGGCGTGAATTTTTAAGGAGGGGGTATGAAAACTATCAAGGGACCGGGCATTTTTCTGGCGCAGTTTATCAGCGGTCAGCCGCCGTTTAATACGCTGGACGGGCTGGCGGAGTGGGCGGCGGGGCTGGGCTTTAAAGCGCTACAGCTACCGTGCAACCACCCGACGATATTCGACCTGACGCAGGCGGCGGCGAGCCAAACCTATTGTGATGATATCGCCGGGCGGTTAGCGGAACGCGGGCTGGCTATCAGCGAACTGTCAACGCATCTGGAAGGGCAGCTTGTCGCCGTTAACCCAGCCTACGACAGCGCTTTTGATGCTTTTGCTCCGGCGGCGCTGCGCGGCGATCCGACGGCGCGGCAGCAGTGGGCGGTCGCCAGCGTTAAAATGGCGGCGCAGGCTTCGGCGCGCCTGGGTCTGAAGGCGCATGCGACTTTCTCCGGTGCGCTGGCCTGGCCCTATTTTTATCCGTGGCCGCCGCACAATGCGGCGCTGCTGGATGAGGCGTTTAAGGCGCTGGCAAGCCGCTGGCGGCCAATTCTCGACTGCTTTGATGAGCACGGCGTCGATCTGTGTTACGAGATCCACCCCGGTGAGGATCTGCATGACGGCGTGACCTTCGAGCGTTTTTTGCAGCAGGTGGGGAATCACCCACGCTGCCATATGCTGTATGACCCTAGCCATCTGCATTTGCAGCATATTGATTATCTTAGCTATATCGATATTTACCATTCGCGCATTCGCGCTTTTCACGTTAAAGACGCCGAGTTTCAGCGCAACGCGCGTAGCGGCGTTTACGGTGGCTATCAGAACTGGGCGCAGCGCGCCGGGCGTTTTCGCTCGTTGGGCGACGGCGATATTGATTTCAAGAAGATATTCAGCAAATTAACCCAGTACGACTTTGACGGCTGGGCGGTGATGGAGTGGGAGTGCTGCCTCAAGGATGCGCAAACCGGCGCACGCGAAGGCAGTGAATTTATTCAGCGGCATATCATCCCCGTCTCCGCGCGGGCGTTTGATGACTTTGCCGCCGGTAGCGAGGTTCGTGGATGATTCAGGTTGGTATAGTGGGTTCAGGTTTTATTGGCCCGGCGCATATTGAAGCGCTGAGGCGACTGGGGGATGTTGAGGTGGTGGCGCTGTGCGATGCTTCGCTGGAGCAGGCGCAGGCAAAGGCGCGGCAGCTCAATATTCCATCCGCCTACGGTGATGTCGAGGCGCTGCTGGCGCATCCTGGGCTACAGGTGGTGCATAACTGTACGCCTAATTTTCTGCACGCCTCGGTCAACCGGCAGATTTTACGTGCGGGGAAACACGTCTTCTCTGAGAAACCGCTGTGCATGACGCCGGAGGAGGCGCGCGAGTTGGAACAAATGGCGCAGGATGCGGGCGTGGTCCACGGCGTCAGCTTCGTCTATCGCCAGTTTGCGATGGTACAGCAGGCGGCCAGTATGATGCGTGCAGGCCAGACCGGCCGTCTGTTTTCAGCCTACGGCGGCTATCATCAGGACTGGATGCTGCTAGAACACGACTTTAACTGGCGAGTCGATGCGGAGCAGGGAGGCGTATCGCGCGCGGTGGCCGACATCGGATCGCACTGGTGTGACACGGTGCAGTTTGTTACCGGACGGCGAATTGTGGAAGTGATGGCCGATCTGGCTATCGTCTGGCCGACGCGCAAGGCCAGCCTTGACGCTCAGGCAACGTTTAGCGAACGCGGCGAAGCGCTGGCGTATCGCGATGTCCCGGTCACGACGGAGGATGCCGGCTCGGTTTTGTTCCGCTTCGATGACGGCAGCAAAGGCTGTTTTAGCGTCTCGCAGGTCAGCGCCGGGCGTAAAAATCGTCTGTATTTTGATATTAACGCCAGCGCCTGTTCGCTTGCCTGGGATCAGGAAACGCCGCAACAGCTGTGGATTGGTCAGCGTAGCCAGCCCAACCAACTGCTGAGCGATGACCCCGGGCTGCTGAACGGCGACGTGGCCGGGCAGGCACACTTCCCCGGCGGTCATAGTGAAGGCTGGCCTGACGCGTTTAAAAATATGATGGGGTATTTCTACCGTGCCGTGCAGAGTGGGAAAATGCCAGCCGCCGCTGAACGCCGTTTTGCCTCGTTCAGTGAAGGGGCGAATGTGATGTATATTGTTGATGCTATTGTGAAAAGCCATCAGCAGAGACGCTGGATACACGTTGAACAATAACCCTGTGCCCGGTACGCCGGGCACGTTTTTTGTGGTAGCCTGCACGCAAAGCGTTAACTGCAGGGAATGGCGTTGTATGTCAATTCAGAAAATCGCTCAGCTGGCGGGCGTTTCGGTAGCGACCGTGTCGCGCGTGCTGAACAACAGCGAAACGGTGAAGGCAAAAAACCGCGAGCGTGTTCTTCAGGCCATTAAAGAGAGCAACTACCAGCCTAACCTGCTGGCACGACAGCTACGCACGGCGCGTAGCTCAATGATTCTGGTGATGGTATCGAACATCGCCAACCCGTTCTGCGCCGAGGTGGTGAAGGGCATCGAAGAAGCGGCGGAAAAGAACGGTTACCGTATTCTGCTGTGCAACTCCGGTTCGGATATTGAGCGTTCGAAATCCGGCCTGCGTCTGCTGACCGGCAAAATGGTCGACGGTATTATCACTATGGATGCGTTTACCCGCCTGCCGGAGCTGACGACCGTGATTGGCGACGCGCCGTGGGTTCAGTGCGCCGAGTACGCTGATGCGGGCGACGTTTCCTGCGTGGGGATCGACGACGTCAAGGCTGCCGAACATGCGGTGGGCTATCTGGCGGCGCTCGGGCGTCGGCACATTGCGCTTATCAACCATGACCTCAACTACAAATATGCGCGCCTGCGTGAACAGGGCTATAAGAACGTGCTGGCGCGGGAAAGCCTGGCGTACCAACCGGTAGAATACGCCAGCGACCTTAGCGCCGCTGCGGGCAAGGCGGCGATGAAAAAGCTGCTGGCGATGAACCCGCGTCCTGATGCCGTGTTTGCGGTATCCGACGCGCTGGCGGCGGGAGCCCTGCGCGCCGTGGAGCAGGCGGGGCTGCGCGTGCCGCAGGATATTGCGGTGGTGGGTTTTGACGGTACGGAGCTGGCCGAAATGGTGTCACCGCAGCTGACGACCGTGGAGCAGCCGTCGCGTGAGATTGGCGCCCACGCCGTCGCGCTGCTGCTCAACAAAATCGAAAACCCCGACGCCCGTCCAGAACGAACCATGCTGGACTGGCGCTTTATTTCACGCGCCAGCGCCTGATTATTGCTGCCCCATCGCGCCTGCCAGGGCGCGAATATCGTTACCGGTCGGCGACTGATGAATCCGTAAGCCAAACTCTTCGACCACGGCGAAAATATGGTCAAAAATATCGGCCTGGATGCTTTCATATTCCGCCCACACTACGGTATTGGTGAAGGCGTATATCTCAATCGGTAAACCGTTATTATCCGGTGCCAGCTGGCGAACCATTAGCGTCATATCTTTGCGAATGCGCGGATGGTTACGCAGATATTCATTGAGGTAGGCACGGAAGGTACCAATATTGGTCATCTTGCGCAGGTTCAGCACAGAGCCATCGCCGCCGTGCTCCTGATTCCACAGGCTAATTTCCTCATGACGCGAGTCCATATACGGTTTTAGCAGGCGTGCCTGAATTAACCGCTGTTGCTCTTGCTCGTCAAGAAAATGCACGCTAGTGGTATCAACATTAATGCTGCGCTTAATGCGACGGCCGCCCGAAGCCGACATGCCGCTCCAGTTTTTGAATGAGTCAGAGACCAGCGACCAGGTGGGGATGGTGGTAATGGTATTATCCCAGTTCCGCACTTTGACGGTAGTTAAACCAATATCGGTTACCGCGCCGTCGGCCCCGTATTTCGGCATCTCCAGCCAGTCGCCGAGCTTCAGCATGTCGTTTGCAGAAAGCTGAATTCCCGCCACCAGACCGAGAATCGGATCCTTAAATACCAGCATTAATACCGCCGCCATTGCCCCGAGGCCGCTGATTAAAATAGCCGGCGATTGCCCCAGCAGTAGCGAAATCATCAGAATGCCAATCAGGATCGCGCTGACCAGCTTAACGCCCTGGAATATCCCCTTCAGCGGTAGCTGCGAAGAGAACGACAGCTTCTGTGACAGGTTAAAAATAACGTCCAGCAGCGAGAAGAACGACAGCAGCGCATAAAGCATCACCCACAGCTGGGCGGCGGTGGTTAATATTTGCGCCGCATCGCTGCCTTTTTGCAGCCACAGTACGGCCTGCACGTTGACGATAATCCCCTGCAGGGTAAACGCCAGCCGGTGGAAAAGTTTATTCTGCGTAATAATTTGCAGCCATAAATGGCTGCTGGCCTGCGCGCGTTTTTCAAAGGTGCGTAGCACCACCCGATGGAGTATCAGATGGACAATGATGGCAGTGAGAAAAATAATACCAAAAATGATGATCAATGAATTGGTATGGTTTATTTCAATGCCCATCTCTTCTATCTGTGTAATCAGTTCCTGCATAACATCTCCTGTATAGCCAGCTAATTATAATGGCTGCGATGGCTATATTATGCAAACGGCTATACAGGAACTTAAGGTTACGACGTTGCCAGCGCCGGACGGTGGTTTAAATGATGGCGCAGACAGATAGCGATGACCGCAAGCGCCAGCATCATCACCGCTTCTACGCCGAGAAAGCCGATCATCGCATCGGTATAGCTGCCGCGGTGGCTATGCATGAGCGCCAGCAGCAATGAACCAAACACCGCGGGACCGAGGCCCAGCGTGGCCTGCTGTAGCGTGCTTAGCAACGCACTGCCGGCGCCCGCGTCGTTGGCGGTGATGTCGCGCATTCCTACCCGATAGAAGCAGTTCACGATCAGCGCCTGACCGTAGCCAATCAGCGCCGTCGACGGCGCCAGCGCCAGAGCGGTTGTCGCATGCGCAAAATGATGGAAGGTTGCCATCAGCAGCAGCAGACCGCTTATCTGTATGGCCAGACCCGCAAGCAGAATCCGCCCCATGCTGTGGCGAGTAATCAGCTTAGGCGCATACAGCGCCGAGATGAAATAGGCTACGCCCAGCGCCACAAAGCTGTTACCCGATTGCCATGGCGCCATGCCCAGACCAGACTGCATGGTGAGCGCCATGCAGAACATAAAGCCGGACCAGGCGCTGAAAAACAGCAGGGCGATCGCCATACCAAAGCGGACGCTGGCGAGCTGGAGCAGACGCGGGGGCAGCAGAGGATGCTCGCCGCGTCGCTGTTGACGTAGCGCGCTGGCACGCATCCACCACAGCAGCGGAATAATCGCCAGCAGCATCAGGCGCAGCGGCCACGGCCAGCGGAGTTCCGGCCCCAGCGCCATCGGGAACAGCAGACAGCACAAAATCAGTCCAAGGCTAAAAGTGCCCTGCCAGTCGATTCGGGTATGCTCATCGCGGCGGGTTTCCGGCACGTAGCGGCGGCTATAGGCCAGCACCAGCAGGCCTATCGGCACGTTGATAAAAAAAGCATTACGCCAGCCGAGCCCGGCAATATCCGCGGAAACCAGCCAGCCGCCGCACATCTGCCCGACGATAAACGAAATGCCGCCAATGCCGCCGTACAGGCTGATGGCGCGAGCGTGGGCGCTCCCTTTCAGCGTCACGTGCAGCGTGGCGAGAATTTGCGGCACGATGAACGCTGCCCCTGCGCCCTGTAAGGTGCGGGCGGCCAGCAGGGCGGTGATTGAGTTCGCGAGCCCGCACAGCAAGGACGCGAAGCTAAAGATTGCCACGCCCCACATAAACAGACGGCGGCGGCCATAGTTGTCGCCAAGTTTACTGCCCATCGCCAGGCAGACGGCGAACGCCACGCCGTACAGTGCGACGATCAGCTCCAGTTGGGTGGGGCTGGCGTGCAGTGATGCGGTGATGGAGTCGAGGGCGACGTTGGTGATCGAGGTGTCGATCTGGGGCAACATCAGGCCGGTTAACAACAGGAAAAGCCCCGCGCGACCGGGGGAAACAGCAGACGTTTTCATAGTAGCTCCATTGCGTCGTTCAGCGAATGGACGTAGCATCGCTGATTCAATAAACGGGTACCAGTTCCTGGTTATACGGGTATTGGCACTACCATGCTGGAGAGATGATGAGCCTTATTACCCCGGGTGAAGCCGCCGCACCGACCGCGCGGCAGGACGATAGCCGCAAGCAGCTGGGCGCTTTTCTTCGCGCGCGGCGGGAAAGCCTCGATCCGCAGCGCCTGGGGCTACCGCGTAGCGGACGGCGGCGCACACCCGGCCTGCGCCGTGAAGAAGTGGCGATGCTGGCAGACGTTGGCGTGACCTGGTATACCTGGCTGGAACAAGGGCGCGAGGTTAACCCCTCGGTGGCGGTGATGCAGGCGATTGCCGAGGCGCTGCAGTGCAGCGAGCTGGAGACGCGCCATCTGTTCGTGCTGGCTGGGCTGAAACCGCTGGAGTCTGCCTACGTGCCGCTTTGCGAAGGTATCAGTCCAGGCGCGCGCCGCATGCTCGACAGTTTGCTGCCGCAGCCGGCCAGTATTCAGCGTGCGAATTTCGACATTGTGGCGTGGAACGACGCGTTTTGTCGGCTGATGGGCGTCGATTTTTCGACCATTCCTGAAGACGATCGAAACTGTATTTATCTGTATCTGACGCATCCCGGCTGGCGCAGCCGCCTGGCGAATCGCGACGTGCTTGCGACATTTGTGTCTTACTTCCGTGCCGCCATGGCTGAACATCGCGGTGACGCGGCGTGGGAGAACAAGCTGGCGCGCTTCTTTGCCGCTTCAAGCGAGTTTGAGGCGCTATGGCATCAGCGCTATGACGTGCGCGGCGTTGAGAATCAGATCAAAGATTTTCACCATCCTGAGTTCGGCGAATTTCAGCTGCAGCAGATGTACTGGTACTCTGCGCCGCGTAATGGCTCACGTTTGCTGGTGTACTTACCGGTGGATGATATTGGGGAAGCGGTGCTGGCGAAGCTCTAGTCCGAAAACGGTTCCGGCGCCGCCGCACGTGTCCGGGCTACGCAATAAGAGTAGCCCGGCTACGCACAGCGCCGCCGGGGCTAAATCAGATCTCAGTAATCACCGTTTCTTCCGGCAGGCGAGATTTCGGCAGCGTCTTGTTGAAATCTTCTACGCTGTGGTAGCCCACCGGCACGACAACCAGGCTGGTATAGCCTTTTTCTTTCAGGCCAAATTCTGCGTCGAGAACATCGGCGTCGAAGCCTTCGATGGGTACTGCGTCCAGGCCCATTGCGCCCACGCCCAGCAGGAAGTTGCCGACGTTCAGGTAAACCTGACGCGCGGCCCACTGGTCATCGTCGTGACGATCTTTACGGTGCAGGTCGGCAAAGAAAGTGCGGCCTTTGTGGTTCGCGGCTTTCGCTTCCGGCGTCGCAAAACGGCCGTCGGCATCTTCCTGGTCGACGACTTTTTCCAGCCAGGCATCGTCGATGGCGGTTTTGGCGCAGAATACCACCACATGAGAAGCATCCAGCATTTTACGTTCGTTAAACACGTAGCCGCCCGCAGCGGATTTCGCCACGCGCGCTTTGCCTTCGTCGGTACTGGCGACGATAAAGTGCCACGGCTGAGAGTTCGTGCTCGACGGGCTATAGCGCAGCAGGGTATTGAGATGAGCTGCCTGCTCGGCGGTTAACTTTTTGCTGGCATCAAAGGCCTTGGTGGAATAGCGCGCTTTTGCAACGGAAACGATATCCATAAAAACTCCTGAATGATGATAGACACCGCGTATCGGTGCGTTGAATCAAAGCAGGGTACCGCGCGCTGTGACAAATGAGAAGGGTGTTAAATGCGATAACACTTATCGCATTTAACGCAAAATCAAACCGGGCGCACCCGCGTCTGGACGCGTTTGGGCAGCTTATCGACGACCCGGTTCCACGAATCTTCAATCAGGCTTTCCAGCAATTCCGGCACGATCTCGTCGCCAGGATAGACCGAAATCCAGTGCTTTTTGTTCATGTGATAGCCCGGCTTAATATGCGGGTAGATAGCCTGATGCAGTAGGGACTGTTCGGGATCGACCTTCAGGTTGACGATCGCTTCACCGCGCAGAAAGGTTTTGATCATAAAGATCTTCCCCTCGACGGTAAACACGTCATATTCCGGCCCGAAAGGCCAGTAGACGTCAGAAAAGGGCAGGGTCAGGGCAAAGTCGTGCGCCCGCTGGTGCAGCGTTTTTCCGTCCATTAGTCGTCCTCGGCCAGCGCCAGCCACATGGCTTCAAAACCCAGCGCCTTCAGCGTATCGGCCCGCAGCGGTTCGCGGCTGGCAAACTCAATGGTGGTTTCCGCCAGCGACAGGAACAGGGCGTCGCCAAAAGCGCGAAATTCGTCGGACATAAACACCGGACGCACCGAGCGTTGGCAAAGCTTTTGCAGCTCCGGGAACATGGCTCTGACCTGCTGCACCGTCTCTTCGGTAATTTTTTCGCTCACCGCCATGCGGCGAATGGCCTGGTGGCCGGTAGGGTTGCGTACGCCCCAGTCGATATAGCTGTTCCAGATGCCGTGGGTAAAGGCCTTGGGGGAGTCGGTATCGACAAGCCCGGCGAGCATCGCCTGGCAGAGGTCGCTTTTCAGATGCAGGTAAAGTGCGTTCAGCAGGTCGTCTTTGGTGGCAAAATAGCGAAACAGCGTGCCCTCAGCCACGCCCGCACTGCGCGCAATCATCGCAGTCGAAGCGGCAATGCCGGACTGGGCAATGGCGCTGGTGGCGGCTTCCAGTAACGCTTGTTTTTTATCTTCACTCTTTGGACGAGCCACTACACTTTACCTCTCTGACTGTAAAAAAATGTGATTGAAACATGCCAACCCCAGGGACTTCAACGTCGATTGTCAAAATTTGAAAATTGCTTGACGATTTTTTCTGCCTCTTTCTATAATGAGTGCCTACTCACTCATAATCAATCTTTTTAGTGTGGCTTCCTGGATGAGGCCGGTTTTGGGTCTGGATATGAAACCTTTCATCATCAGTGTGGTTGCCATCATGCTTATTGCCAGTGCAGCAAGCCTGTCCTTTGTTCTGAATCCCGGCTTCGGTCAGGTGCCGCAAGGGGCAGAGAAGAGTCAGATTGAGCGTTCGCCGAACTACCGCGACGGGGCGTTTCACAACAGCCTGCCGACGCCGGGGTTCACCAGCGATAAAAATATGCTGATGGCGTGGTGGGAATTCCTCACCGCAAAGCGTGAAAACGCGCGCCCCTCGCGCCCGCTGCCGCTGGTAGCGACCGATCTTGCCAGCCTGCCGCGTGACCAGGATACGTTAATCTGGCTGGGCCACTCGTCGTGGTATCTCCAGCTGGCGGGCCAGCGGATCCTGATTGATCCGGTGTTCAGCAGCTATGCCGCGCCGTTTTCGTTTCTGAATAAAGCCTTCGACGGCGACTATCCGTGGCGCGCAGAGACGATGCCGGAGATCGATCTGCTGATTATCTCCCATGACCACTACGATCACCTCGACTACGCCACCATCAAAGGGCTGTTGCCGAAGGTTAAGCGCGCCGTCGTGCCGCTGGGCGTCGGGTCGCATCTGCGCTATTGGGGCATGGCAAACGACATCATTACCGAGGCCGATTGGCAGCAGAGCGTGACGCTTAGCGATGCGTTGAGCGTGCACGTACTGCCGGCGCGGCATTTTTCCGGCCGCGGCCTGAAGCGTAACCAAACGCTGTGGGCGAGCTTTATGTTCGTGACGTCGCAGCAGAAGGTGTATTACAGCGGCGATAGCGGCTACGGCCCGCACTTCAAGGATATTGGCGAACGGTTTGGCAAGGTTGACGTGGCGATACTGGAGGACGGTCAGTATGACCAGGACTGGCGCTACATCCACATGATGCCGGAGCAAACCGCACAGGCGGCAGTGGATCTGCGTGCGGACCGAGTGGTGCCGGGTCACGCTGGGCGCTTCGTACTGGCCAAACATACCTGGGACGATCCGTACAAGCGGCTGGCGCAGGCCAGCAAAGATAAAGCATATCGGCTGCTGACGCCGATGCAGGGCGAGCCGGTTCGCCTGGCGGACGCTATGCAAACATTTCGAGCCTAGTGGGAATAGCCACCGGCTGTCGTTAAGCGAGGGGAAGGGCGTATGACCGAATTAGCCACTCAGGTAATCGACACTCTGGTCGAATGGATTGACAATAACCTGCATCAGCCATTGCGTATTGATGAAATCGCCCGCCGGGCGGGCTATTCAAAATGGCACCTGCAGCGTCTGTTTTTACAGCACAAAGGGGAGAGCCTTGGCCGCTACATCCGTCAGCGCAAGCTGAATCTGGCGGCGGATGAACTGTGTACGACCGATCAAAAGGTCTACGACATCTGTCTGAAGTACGGGTTTGATTCCCAGCAAACGTTTACCCGCATTTTCACCCGCACGTTTAATCAGTCGCCGGGTGCCTATCGTAAAGTGAATCATCGCCCGCGGGCGCATTGATTCTGCCCTGATTGTAGGCCGGATAAGGCGCTAGCCGCCATCCGGCAACGTGCATCGGTGTGCCTGATGGCGCGTTGCTTATCAGGACTACGCCGCCAGCGAGAACCAACGTCGCCAGACGTAGCGAATCACCAGATACTCAATCGCCCCCAGGGCCAGAAACCACGCGCAGAACAGCACGGTATAAAACTGGTTGAGATCCATAAAATGGAAGGTCTCAACCAGCTTTTGCGCCAGCGTCAGTCCCAGCGAAGGCGCTGGAAGCAGCAGGCAGGAAAGGAACGCCATCAATAAAATACCGGCGGCGGTCATCAGTGATTCAAGAGGATGCTTCATGCGTTGTTAATCTTTGGTTAAAGATATTATTGTCCGGTAATTTTTATTTGAACGCAATGTTTATAATTTAATATACCTCCGGTTGAATATTTAAAACAAATGCTCAAGCCTACGAAAATAATCGTATGGCAAAAGGGTAAATAATGTTTTGAATTAAATTAAATAATGCTTTCGTAAATAAACGTCATGCTCAGGATAATAGTTTTACAAAAGTATAAGTACTGTATCCAACCAGCGTCGCAATCACGATAGCCAGCGCGATGTACAGCGCCAGGCGGCGTCCTCTGTAGATTCCAAACATAATGACCTCGTTTAGATGGGGTTTAGGAACATTCTGTAATATTAATATTAGTAAATCAACTGAATGTCGTTTTGAAATTTAAAAAGCGGAGATATTGTGAACTAACGAATATTTCTTCGCTTAATTAAAAATATCCAACGATGTCGCCTTGGCCAGAAATGAATTCAGGCTTTCCGTTTGCAGGAATTTAAAAGGAAAATTTATCGTGTCGAAAATGATGAATGCCAAAAACGTGCCGCACGGGGACTACGACCCGCAGGTGCACGCGTACCAGCAGCCGACCGAGCGGGTGCTATCGCAGGTCAACAGTCAGCCCGAGGGGCTGGCGGCGGCCGAGGCGGCGGAGCGCCTGAATACCTACGGCCCTAACGCACTGCCAGAAAAGAAAGGTAAGCCAGCGTGGCTGCGTTTCCTCGCCCACTTTAACGATGTGCTGATCTACGTCCTGCTGGCCGCAGCGGCGCTGACTGCCGTAATGGGACACTGGGTCGATACCTTCGTCATTCTTGGCGTTACGGTGATTAACGCCCTGATTGGTCATATTCAGGAAAGCAATGCGGAAAAATCGCTGAAAAGCATCCGCAATATGCTCTCCAGCGATGCACAGGTTATCCGTGATGGTAACCATCAAACCGTCGCCACCACCGAGCTGGTGCCGGGCGATATCGTGGTGCTGCGCGCGGGCGACCGTATTCCGGCCGACATGCGCCTGATTGAAGCGCACAACCTGCGCGTGGAAGAAGCGATTCTGACCGGCGAGTCGACCGTTGTGGATAAACACACCGACGTCCTGCACGGTGAACTGCCGCTGGGCGACCGCACCAATATGGTGTTCTCTGGCACCACCGTGAGCGCAGGCGGCGGCATCGGGGTGGTTGTGGCTACCGGTCAGGAGACCGAGCTCGGCCACATCAACCAGATGATGGCGGGTATTGAAAAGCACCGCACGCCGCTGCTGGTGCAGATGGACAAGCTGGGCAAAGCGATTTTCGCCATTATCCTGGCGATGATGGCCGCGCTGTTCGTGTTCAGCATGCTGCTGCGCGACATTCCGCTGGGCGAGCTGCTGCTGTCGCTGATTAGCCTCGCGGTGGCCGCTGTACCGGAAGGTCTGCCGGCGATTATCTCGATTATTCTGTCTCTGGGCGTACAGGCCATGGCGCGCAAGCGGGCGATTATCCGCAAGCTGCCGACCGTGGAAACCTTAGGGGCAATGACCGTGGTCTGCTCGGATAAAACCGGCACGCTGACCATGAATGAAATGACCGTGAAGGCGATTATCACCGCCGATAGCTGCTACCGCGTAGACGGCGATAGCTATGAGCCGCACGGCAACATCTACCTGGAAGGCAGCAACGAGCCGGTAAAAGTACAGCCGTACACCGTGCTCGAGAAATACCTGCGCACCATCGATCTGTGTAACGACAGCCAACTGGTAAAAGACCCGCAGGGCCACTGGGGGATTACCGGCGGCCCAACCGAGGGCGCGCTGAAGGTGCTGGCCGCGAAAGCGAGCCTTGAGCCGCTGCGTACCCAGCTGGTAGCGAAGATCCCGTTTGACTCACAGTACAAGTACATGGCAACGCATTTCCAGCTGGCCGACGAAGAGATTGTGATGGTGACCGGCGCGCCGGACGTCCTCTTCGCGCTGTGTCAGCAGCAGCAGACCGCACGTGGCGTGGTGCCGTTTGAGCGCGGCTACTGGGAAGCCGAAATGGCGCGCTTTGCCAGCCAGGGGCTGCGCATGGTCGCGGCGGCCACCAAGCCTGCTAACGCTGGGCAGAACACCCTCGATCACAGCGACCTGCAGGACGGTCTGGTATTCCTCGGCATTGCCGGGATGATGGACCCGCCGCGTCCGGAAGCCGTTGATGCGATCCACACCTGTCAGAATGCCGGGATCCGCGTCAAGATGATCACCGGCGATCACCCGCAGACGGCGATGAGCATTGGCCAGATGCTGGGGATCCGCAACAGCAGTGAAGCGATGACCGGCTACCAGCTGGAGCACATGGATGACGCCGAGCTGGCAAAAGCGGCGGTCGAGTACGATATCTTCGCCCGTACCAGCCCGGAGCATAAGCTGCGCCTGGTGAAAGCGCTGCAGGAAAGCGGCGAGATTGTTGGCATGACCGGCGACGGCGTTAACGACGCCCCGGCGCTGCGCCAGGCCGACGTGGGTATCGCGATGGGCATCAAAGGCACCGAGGTGACCAAAGAGGCCGCGGACATGGTGCTGACCGATGACAACTTTGCCACCATCGCCAGCTCGGTAAAAGAAGGGCGTCGCGTATACGACAACCTGAAGAAGACGATCCTGTTCATCATGCCAACTAACCTGGCGCAGGGGCTGTTGATTATTATCGCGCTGCTGGCGGGTAATATTATCCCGCTGACGCCGGTACTGATTCTGTGGATGAACATGGCGACCTCCGCCACGCTCTCCTTTGGCCTCGCATTTGAAGCCGCTGAGCGTAACGTGATGAACCGTCCGCCGCGTAAAACCGGCCAGCACGTGATGGATGCATTTGCCGTCTGGCGCGTCGCCTTTGTCGGTTCGATGATTGCCGTTGCCGCCTTCATCCTTGAAGCCTGGCTTGCGCCGCGCGGCCACAGCGCCGAGTTTATCCGCACCGTGTTGTTGCAGATGCTGGTGACCGCGCAGTGGGTTTACATGATTAACTGCCGCAGCAGCGACCGCTTCTCCCTGAATAGCGGCCTGCTGAAGAACAAAGGTATCTGGCTGGTGACCGGCGTGCTGCTTCTGCTGCAGCTGGCGATTATCTACCTGCCGCTGATGCAGACGCTGTTCGGCACCGAAGCGCTGCCGCTGCGCTACTGGGGCATCACCCTGGCCATTGGCGCCGCGATGTTCCTGGTCGTTGAAGTTGAAAAGCGTCTGACCCGCCGTTTCCGCAAGACAACCTAGTGATGACCAGCCCCTCTCCTGGCGGAGAGGGGCACTTGCCACGCAAGGATCCCCTCATGAAGAAAACTTTCCGCCTCGCCCTGTTGGCCTGCGGCCTGGCAGGCTGCACGCTGGCTTACGCCTCGGTACCGGTACGTGTCGCGACCGTTGAGCGCGCGCCGCACGCGGTGGAGCGTCAGCTACCGGGCCGCGTGGAGGCTATCCACGCCGTTGAAATCCGCGCACGCACCGAAGGCACCATCGTGCAGCGCCACTTCCAGGACGGCCAGAACGTCAGTCAAGGCGATCTCCTTTTTACGCTTGATGATGCCCAGCCGCGGGCGGCGCTGGCGCTGGCACAGGCCGAACTGAAAAGCGCTCAGGCGTCGCTACGCCAGGCACAGCAGCTGCTGACGCGCTACCAGAGTCTGAAAACTAACCACTCCATCAGCCGTAACGACGTTGATACGGCTCAGATGCAGCGCGACGTTGCCGCCGCCGCCGTTGAGCAGGCGAAAGCGCGGGTAACGGCGCAGCAGATAACGCTCGACTACACCCGTATTACCTCACCGGTAAGCGGCCGCGTGGGCCACAGTGCCTTTCACGTCGGCACGTTGGTCAATGCCGCCAGCGGCGTGCTGGTGGATATCGCCCAGCTTGACCCCATTCGCGTGAGCTTCGCGCTGGATGAGGCCGCGTTCTACAGCAAAGCGGGACAGCATGCGGATATCCGCGCGCTGAAGGCGGCCTGGCTGGCGCAAATTACCCTCGATGGTCAACGTGAAGACGGGGTGCTGACCTCGGTCGATAACCGTATTGATGCCCGTACAGCCAGCGTGGCGGTACGCGCAGAGTTTGCCAATCCGCAGCATCGGTTGCTGCCCGGCGGTAACGTCACAGTGACGCTGCGTCCGCAGCAAATGGCCGAGAGCGTGATGATTCCGGCGGCAGCCGTGCAGCAGGATGCCAAAGGCTATTTCAGCTGGGTGCTGACGGCGGAGAATACCGCCGGGCAGCGTCGGCTTGAGCTGGGCGGCCAGCAGGGACAGACCTTCGCGGTGGCGAAAGGGCTTAACGCGGGCGAGCGCGTGATCACCGACGGCGCGCAGCGCCTGACGGACGGCGCCGCCGTGCAGCTATTGAATTAAGGAGCACAGGATGCTGACGTTTTTTATCCGCCGTCCGCGTTTCGCGATGGTGATTGCGCTGCTGATGGTCTTTGTGGGCGCCGTCGCGCTGAAGCTCATTCCGGTGGAGCAGTACCCGCAAATCACGCCGCCGGTGGTGAACGTCAGCGCCAGCTGGCCGGGTGCCAGCGCGCAGGATGTGGCCGAAGCCATCGCCGCGCCGCTGGAGACGCAGCTTAATGGCGTTGATCATATGCTCTATATGGAGTCGACCAGTTCCGATGACGGCGCTTACAGCCTTAGCCTGACCTTTGCCGCCGGAACTGACCCGGATATGGCGGCCATTGACGTCCAGAATCGCGTGGCGCAGGCGGTGGCGCAGCTGCCGACCGAGGCGCAGCAGAACGGCGTACAGGTGCGCAAACGCGCCAGCAATCTGTTGATGGGCGTCAGCCTTTATTCGCCTGACGGCACGATCTCGCCGCTACAAATCAGCAACTACGCCAGCACTCAGGTTCGCGAAGCGCTGTCGCGCCTGCCGGGCGTCGGCCAGGTACAGATGTTTGGCGCACGCGATTACAGCATGCGCATCTGGCTGCGTCCGGACCGCATGAACGCGCTGAATATCACCAGTGAAGATATTGCCCAGGCGCTGAATGAACAGCACGTACAGGGTGCCGCCGGTCAGGTGGGGACGCCGCCGGTGTTTAACGGTCAGCAGCAAACCCTGACCATTAATGGGTTAGGGCGGTTGAGCGAGGCCGAGGAGTTCAGCCGTATTGTGGTGCGCAGCGGCGAACAAGGGCAGCTGGTACGCCTTGCCGATGTCGCCAATATTGAACTGGGCGCGCGCAGCTACAGCTCCAGCGCGCAGCTCAACGGCGTCGATTCGGCCTATATGGGGATTTACCCGACGCCTACCGCGAACGCCTTACAGGTCGCAAACGTTGTGCGCGCGGAACTGACGCGTCTGCAAGACCGATTCCCGGCGGATCTGGCCTGGGAGGTGAAGTTTGATACCACCCGCTTTGTTGCCGCCACGATCAAAGAGATTGGGACCTCGCTGGCGCTGACGCTGCTGGCAGTTGTGGCCGTGGTTTCTTTATTCCTGCAAAGCCTGCGAGCGACGCTTATTGTGGCGCTGGCGATTCCCGTTTCGCTGGTAGGGACGTTTGCGGTGCTTTACGTCCTGGGCTACAGCGCCAATACCCTGAGCCTGTTTGCCATCATTCTTGCGCTGACGATGGTGGTGGATGATGCCATTGTGGTGGTGGAAAGCGTAGAAGGACACATGGCCGAAGGGATGGGCCGACAGGAGGCCACCGCGCTGGCGCTGAAACAGATCGCCGGACCGGTGATCGCCACCACGCTGGTGCTGTTGGCGGTATTTGTACCGGTCGCGATGCTGCCAGGGATCGTCGGCGAGCTGTACCGTCAGTTTGCCGTCACGCTCTCTACCGCGGTCACGCTGTCGAGCATCGTGGCGCTGACGCTGACGCCGGCGCTGTGTGCGCTGCTGCTGCGACCGCGTCCGGCACAACCTGCCAGGCTGTTCCAGCTGTTTAACCTTGGGCTGAACACCACCCGCGACGGCTATGGTCGCCTGGTGGCGTGGATGAACCGCCGCCCGCTGGTGGCCGTTGGCGCAACCCTAAGCGCCGCG
Source organism: Kluyvera genomosp. 2 (assembly GCF_036759865.1). Taxonomy (NCBI): domain Bacteria; kingdom Pseudomonadati; phylum Pseudomonadota; class Gammaproteobacteria; order Enterobacterales; family Enterobacteriaceae; genus Kluyvera; species Kluyvera genomosp. 2. Next base: position 147,469 of record NZ_JAPKIA010000003.1, on the reverse strand, counting down.
CTGTTGGTGGCATTGAGTTTCTCCATGATGCCGAAGGGATTCCTGCCGCAGGAAGATCAGGGCTACGTGTTCGCCAACGTCCAACTGCCGGAATCGGCCTCTCTTGAGCGTACGGAAGCGGTGATGGCGAAAGCGCGCGACCTGCTGGGCGCACATCCGGCCGTTGAGGATGTGATTCAGGTGTCTGGCTTCAGTATTCTTAGCGGCACCAGCGCCTCTAACGGCGGGTTTATTTCGCTGATGCTGAAAGACTGGTCGCAGCGTGCGTCGCTGGAGACGGTCATGGCCGAACTGCAGCGTCAGCTACACGCGCTGCCGGAAGCCAATATCATGCTGTTCGCACCGCCGACGCTGCCGGGACTGGGCAGCGCCGCAGGCTTCGATTTGCGCATTCTGGCGCAGGCCGGGCAAACGCCTGCCGAGCTGGAGCAGGTGACGCGGCAGATTCTGCAGCAGGCGAATCAGCATCCTCAGCTGAGCCGGGTATTTACCACCTGGAGCAGCAACGTGCCGCAGCTGACGTTGAACGTGGATCGCGATCAGGCCGCGCGGCTGGATGTCCCGGTTTCGCGCATTTTTAACAGCCTGCAAACTGCCTTTGGCGGCACGCGTGCCGGTGATTTCAGCATTAACAACCGCGTGTATCACGTGGTGCTGCAAAATGAGATGCAGTGGCGCGAGCGCGCTGAGCAGATCGGCGAGCTGTTTGTCCGCAGCAATCACGGCGAGCGGGTGCGGCTGAGCAACCTGGTGACCATTACGCCGACCGTGGGGGCGCCGTTTATTCAGCAGTTTAACCAGTTCCCGTCGGTGTCGGTGAGCGGCTCCGCGGCGGAAGGGGTGAGCAGCCGTACGGCGATGAGCGAGATGGAAAAACTGCTTGCCGCGCACCTGCCCGCGGGCTACGACTACGCGTGGAGCGGGCTGTCGTGGCAGGAGCAGCAAACCGGCAACCAGGCTATCTGGATCGTGCTGGCGGCGGTGGCCATGGCGTGGCTGTTCCTCGTGGCGCAGTATGAAAGCTGGACGCTGCCGGCAAGCGTCATGCTGTCGGTGCTGTTCGCTATCGGCGGCGCGCTGCTGTGGCTGTGGGCGGCGGGCTATGCGAACGATGTTTATGTACAGATAGGTCTGGTGTTGTTAATCGCCCTCGCAGCGAAGAACGCTATCCTGATCGTGGAATTCGCCCGCGAGCGCCGCCAGTCGGGGTTGTCGATCGTGGAGGCCGCACGCGAGGGGGCAACCCGTCGTTTCCGCGCGGTTATGATGACGGCAGTGTCGTTTATTATCGGCATTATGCCGATGATGTTCTCGACCGGAGCCGGGGCGCAGAGCCGACGGATTATCGGCACCACGGTGTTCAGCGGCATGCTGGTGGCGACGGCGATCGGCATCCTGTTTATTCCGTCGCTGTACGTCTTGTTCCAGCGGCTGCGCGAGTGGGCGCACCGGCGGCTCGGTTAACCCATCTGCGCCAGCTGGGCACGCAGCACCTCGACCCCCGGCGCGATGGCGTCGGGGGTAATGGCGTGAAAGCCCATGCGGAAGAAATTATCCGGCGGGGTGGCATCCAGAAAATGACGTGCGCCGGGCTCTATCAACACGCCGGTGTGGGCGGCACGCCAGGTGAGCTGCTGGGTGCTGATGTGCGTCGGCGTGCGAAGCCAGAAGGCGTTGGCGTGTTCGCTGCCGGGCAGCGGCTGGCATTCTGGCATTTGCGTCATTAGCGCCTTGTGCAGCATGTCCCAGCGGCGCGCGGAGTCATCGCGATAGCGGCGCAGATGCGTTTCGTAGTGGCCCTGGGCAAGGAAATGCGCCATCTGATACTGAATGTTGCTTGGCGGATGGCGGTACACCAGACGGCGCAGCGCCCGGGCTTCATCAATCAAGTCCGGATCGGCGACCATAAACCCCAGACGCAGACCCGGCGACAGCGCCTTCGACAGGCTGCTGACGTACACCACCCGCCCGCTGCGATCGCTGGCCTTTAGCGCGGGCAGCGGGTTAGCCTGAAAGTTACTCTCCGAATCATAATCATCCTCAATAATCACCGCGTCGTGCTGGGCGGCGTGCGCCAGCAGCTGGCTGCGCCGCGCCTTACTCATGGTCACTCCGGTGGGGACCTGATGACCCGGCGTGACGTAGTAGTAATCGCAGGGCAGGTTATTTAACACGATGCCTTGTTCATCGACCGGGTGCGGGACAATCTGGCAGTCGCTGAGCATAAAGGTGTTAATCGCCTCGCGAAAACCGGGGTTCTCCACGCCAACCCGGGTCTGACGCGACAACAACAGGCGAGTGAGCAGGTACAGCGCATTCTGCGATCCGAGTGTAATCAGAATTTCGTCCGGCGCGGCAACGATACCGCGTTTGGGCAGTACGCGAGTGCGAATTTGCTCAATAAGCATCGGTACGTCCTGATCGATATGGTCTACCACCCAAGCCGGATCGCGCGTGCCGCCGTGCAGCCAGTTAGCGGCGGCCCGCCAGTTGGTCAGCGGGAAACAGCGGGTATCGGGTTGACCGTAAATAAACGGGTAGCGGTAGTGCATCCAGCCCGCGGGCTTCAGAATTGACTCCTGCTGACTGGGGGTGATGTTCAGCCGTTTGCCCCATGATGGTGCGCGGCCGGCGTCGTCGGGTGCAGGCGCTGGCGTCGCCAGACGCGGCGCATGATAATCCGGATGCAGGTAATAACCGCTGCGCGGGCGGCTGACCAGATAACCTTCGTTGACCAGACTTTCAAACACCAGCGCAGTGGTATTGCGTGAAACCTGCAGCTGCTGGGCCAGCTGGCGGCACGACGGCAGCGGCGTGTCGGCGGCAAAAATCCCGCCGAGAATGGCGTTCACCAGCGATTCGCGGACCTGCTCTTGTAAACCGCGCTGCGCGTCGAAATCCACATGCAATAAGTGCCGAATCATTCGCTGCTCCCCTGATTATTCGCGTTATCAACGTGCAGCAATTTTTGTACCAGCCTGAAACCGTCTGCCACAAGCGCGTGCGAAAACTGGCTCTATTCAGAATGCAAAAAGTCTCCCTACAGTAAAAACGTCGCCAGTCAGCCTCCCCAATGCGTCTGTCGGCACATATCTTGCAAAGTCTCCAGCGCGTCTGGAATAAACGTATCGGACATATTTGAGTAGGGGTCAAACGATGAAAAAAACGCTCGGTTCATATTATCTTGCCGCCATCATGGCGATGACCTTTTCTTTGCAGGCGGTCGCTGCCGATTTACCGGAAATTGAAAAAAACGGCACCTTAAAAGTGGCGACGGAAGATGATTACGCGCCGTTTAACTTTATGAATAACGGCAACGCTGACGGTTTTAATAAAGACATGCTGGCGGCGCTGCGCGAGTACGCCAAATTTAATGTGACGCAAAGTATTCTGCCGTGGACGGGGTTATTAGCCGCGGTCTCAACCGGGCAATACGATATGGCACTGACTGGCGCGGTGGTGACCGATGAACGCCTGAATGTGTTTAATTTTACCCCGCCGTGGGCCTCGGCTCAGCATTATTTCGTTAAGCGTGCGGGCGATAATTCGCTGAATACCATTGCAGACCTCAGCGGTAAAAAAGTGGGCCTCCAGGCGGGCAGCGCGCTGCTGGCGCGTTTACCGGAGCTGAAGGCGATGATTGAGAAAACCGGCGGCAAGCTGGGGCCGGTGGTGGAATACCCGTCCTATCCTGAAGCCTACGCGGACCTGGCCAACAAGCGCCTCGACTACGTGATCAACGTGGTGATTTCCGTTAATGACCTGGTGAAAGCCAAGCCGAAGGTCTTCGCCAAAGGCCTGGCGGTATCCGGACCGGGCTATATGGCCTGGCCTATTCCGAAGAACTCACCGGAGCTTCTGGCGTATATGACCAAATTTATCAATCACATGCGTGAAACCGGTAAGCTCGCCGAGCTGCAGAAAAAATGGTTTGGCGAAACCTACGATGACCTGCCAACGGAGCCTATCACCAGCGCCGCGCAGTTCCACAAGCTGGCTGGGCAGTAAGCAACGCGGCGGGAAACCGCCGCCCGTATGACCTCAGGAGGGCAACATGGACTCAATAGCATGGCAGTTACTGATTGAAGGCGCATGGACGACCCTCTGGATTTCGGCCATCGCCATCGCGTTTGGCGTGGTGATTGGGCTGATTATTGCCTTTGTGCGCATGATGAAGATTCCGGTGATAGATCAGCTTCTGGTTATCTATATCAGCCTGGCGAGGGCGACGCCGCTGGTGACGCTGGTGCTGTTCCTGTTTTTATCGCTGCCGACGGTGGGCATTAACCTTGATAAAACGGTTGCCGCCATTGTGGCATTGACGCTGAACACCTCGGCGTTTAATGCCGAAATCTGGCGTAATGCGTTTCGCACCTTTCCGCGCGAGCAGCGCGAAGCGGCAGAATCGGTGGGAATGCGCCGCTGGCCCTACTTTCGCTACATTATGCTGCCGCAGATGTGGCTGGAAAGCCTGCCCGCGCTGGTCAATGAAATGTCTTTTTTAATCAAAGGAAGCCCGGCGATTGCGGTAATTGGCGTGGTGGATCTGACCCGTGTGACCAACCGTATTGCCTCGGTGACCTATGAACCGCTTTCCCCCATTCTGGCGGCCGGGCTGCTGTATGTGGTGATAATCGGCCTGCTGCTCAAGCTCCAGAGCCTGGCGGAACGTAAAGCAAAACGACTGGCGCGCTAAGCCCGGGAGGACTGATGAATCAATGGGCAATTATCTGGGCCGAGCACGACAACTTTATTGGCGGGCTGCTGGCGACGCTTGAACTGTTTATTATTGCTGCTGTTGTTGGGTTATTTATCGGCACCCTGCTGTGCTATATCACTGAATATCAAAAACGGGTGTTAAATAACCTGATTATGGGGTTGGTAAACCTGATGCGGGCTATCCCTTTCCTGATTCTGGCGTACCTGTTGTATTACGGTTTGCCGGAATTAGGCATCAGTATGGAAGCCTGGACAGCAGGGCTGCTGGCATTAATTATTTATCATGGCGCTTATTTCTTTGAAATCCTTCGTAGCCAGCGACGCGTCTTTTCCAACGGCTATATCGAGGCCGCTGTGGTGCAGGGATTTTCTCGCTACACTATTTTTCGCCGTATTGTTCTGCCTAATATTTTTTCCTCCGCGCTGCCGCTTTTGGGCAATCAGCTGATTATTTGCCTGAAGGACACCGCGTTTCTCAGCATTATTACCGTACAAGAAATCACCGCCGCCGCCAACAGCGTGCAGGCCACCTACTTTATTCCGTTTAATGCCTTTATTGTCGCGATTGCGCTGTATTGGGCCATCAGCATTGTGCTGGAACTGCTGGTGAAACGGCTAACTGTTTATAGCGCGAAACGAGGAATGAGCCATGTCTGAGACTACAGCGGTAAGCGTAAAAAACGTCTCCAAACAGTTTGATAATGTTGAAGTGCTGCGCGATATCAACCTGACGGTAGAGAAGGGGACGGTGGTCAGTATCCTCGGCTCGTCCGGATCGGGAAAATCAACGCTGCTGCGTTGTATGAACTGGCTGGAGCAGCCGGATCGCGGGGAAATTCGTATCGGTGGTCAGCGCATTGGGGTCAATGAGCAGAACGGAAAAGCCATGTCGCACCGCGATCTGTCGAAAATTCGTGAGCGGGTCGGCATGGTTTTCCAGAGCTTCAATCTGTGGCCGCATTTGACCGTGCTGCAAAACGTGATGGAAGCGCTGCTGCACGTAAAGGGGATGCCGCGCGACGAGGCGCGCGCCGTTGCCGAGCAGCAGCTGAAAAAGGTGGGGATGGACCATAAGGCTGATGCCTATCCGATCACGCTCTCCGGCGGGCAAAAGCAGCGGGTGGCGATTGCGCGATCGCTGGCAATGTCGCCGGAGGTGCTGTTATTTGATGAACCGACGTCGGCGCTGGATCCGGAACGCGTTAACGAAGTGCTGAGCGTGATGAAGTCGCTGGCGGCAGAGGGGTACACCATGGTGGTGGTGACGCATGAGATGGAGTTTGCCCGTCAGGTTTCCAACGAAGTGGTGTTTCTTGAAAAAGGGATTTTGATAGAGAAAGCGCCGCCGGAGGTTTTCTTTACGGCGCCGAAGTCGGAGCGGGTGAGGCAGTTTTTGCAAAGTAGTCGTTAATACCAAGGGGGGATATATTTGGGATTATCACTCCGTTGCGCTCCCTTTCAATTCCAGTCATATAAATTGCGCGGGCGCGGGGATTGCGAAGGGGGGCGCGGCCGCCCCCCTTGGCCCGTTCACCGGTGAAGGAACTTCATATTCCACCCGACGTAAAGTGAACGGAACCCCTCACCTCACTGACAAATATCACTTTTTTCCCTGTAATTTGTGCATAAAAGCCCCCCTGGAAAGGAGAGGTAGAAAACCACACTAATCCCGGTCAATGGCAAACGGCTGCCACGCCTGACGTACCGGCATCACCTCCACGCGGTTAATATTCATATGGTCCGGCAGCGTCGCAATGTAGAACATCTGCTCGGCAATATCCTGCGCCGACAGTGGCGTGGTGCCCCGGTACAGCGCATCGGATGCCGCCCGGTCGCCTTTGGTGCGCACCAGCGTGAACTCCGTCTCTGCAATGCCCGGCGCCAGATCGGTCACCCGCACGCCGGTACCTAACAGATCGCAGCGCAGGTTATAGCTGAACTGCTTAACGAACGCTTTACTCGCTCCGTAAACGTGGCTGCCCGGGTATGGCCACTGTCCGGCGATGGAACCAATGTTAATAATACTGGCCCCCGCGCCGTGACGAATCAGGGTCGGCAGCAGGGCGTGGGTGACGTTGACCAGCCCGGTGACGTTGGTATCAATCATCGTCTGCCAGTCGGTCAGTTCCACCTTCTGCGCCGGCTGCGGCGCCAGCGCCAGCCCGGCGTTATTGATAAGCGCGGTGATATCGGCAAACGGCGCGGGCAGGTCGGCAACGGCTGCGGCCACCGCGGCGCTGTCGCGCACGTCAAGTTCTATGATGTGGACCGGTGCCAGCGGCGCCAGCTCGGCCTGTAACGCCTGTAGACGCGCCAGCCGACGGCCGCTCAGTACCAGCGCCCAGCCGGCGCGCGCAAACACGTGCGCCGCCGCTTCCCCAAAGCCGGAGGTCGCTCCGGTAATAAACACCACGTTTTGTTTTTGCATTGTGCTCTCCAGTGCAGGTTGTTCCGAACACTATAAAAACCGTGGCGTCACCTGCCGAGGGACAGTCTGCGTAAGGCGTTGTGACACCGTTGTCACAGCCGTCGGTCTACACTGGCTCTATCACTTTTTTTTCCGCCGACGACATGATGAGCCATAGCCAACCGTATGTGAGGAACGACGATGACAGAGTTGAACAATCAGGCCATTCGCCAACTGGACAGAGAGTTTGTTTTTCATTCCTGGTCGATGCAGGGTAACCTCAGCCCGCTGGTGATTGCCGGGGCGAAAGGGTGTGAGCTGTGGGATTATGATGGCAAAACCTATCTGGACTTCAGCAGCCAACTGGTCAACGTGAACCTCGGCTACCAGCATCCCCGGGTGCTGGCGGCAATGAAAGCGCAGCTGGAATCTTTGGTGACCATCGCCCCCGCTACCGCCAACCTGGCGCGCGGTGAAGCGGCGAAGCGCATTATTGGCCTCGCGCCGGAAGGGTTTAGCAAGGTGTTCTTCACCAACGCCGGGGCCGATGCCAACGAGAACGCGATTCGCATGGCGCGCCTGTACACCGGGCGCGATAAAGTGCTGTCAGCGTATCGCTCGTATCACGGTAACACCGGTAGCGCGATTGCGGCGACCGGTGACTGGCGACGCGTACCGAACGAATATTCGCGCGGCCACGTCCACTTCTTTAACCCGTACCTGTATCGCAGTGAATTTAATGCGACCACCGAGCAAGAAGAATGCCGCCGTGCGCTGGCGCATTTACGCCGGATGATTGAATGTGAAGGTCCCTCGTCAATTGCGGCTATTTTGCTGGAGTCGATTCCGGGGACTGCCGGGATTCTGGTGCCACCGGAAGGATACATGAAAGGCGTGCGGGCGCTGGCGGATGAGTTCGGCATTATTCTGATTCTCGATGAAGTGATGGCCGGTTTCGGCCGCACCGGCAGCTGGTTCGCGTTTGAACAGGACGGGATCGTACCGGATCTGATCACTTTCGCCAAAGGTGTCAACGCCGGTTACGTACCGGCCGGCGGGGTGATCATTAGCGAGAAGATTGCCCGCTATTTTGACGATCATTTCTTTGCCGGCGGGCTGACCTACTCAGGGCATCCGCTGGCGATGGCGGCGATCGTCGCTACGCTGGATACCATGAAAGAAGAAGGCATCGTTGAAAACGCGGCGCTGATAGGTAACGGCGTGCTGCGTCAGGGGCTGGATGCGCTGGCGGAGGCTTCGCCGCTGGTGGGCCACGTTCGCGGCCGTGGCGTCTTCCAGGCGCTGGAGTTGGTGAGCGACCGTGAGAAGAAAACGCCGCTGGCAGCAGGGGATATGGCGGAGATTAAGGGCGCGTTAACCGAAGCGGGGCTGCTGAGTTTCGTGGTGGAAAACCGCATTCACGTGGTGCCGCCGTGTACTATTAGCGCCGAACAGGTGAAAAAAGGGTTGGGTATTCTGCACAACGTATTAGGCCATTTTGCCCATTTAGCCGTGTAGTGTTGTACCGGGGTTCCCGGCCTCGTCCGGGCAACGATCGGTTCCCTCTCCCCATCGGGGAGAGGGGGCTGCGTTGAACCGGATGCTTAACTCGGGCTCCAGGTATACGGCGCAGCGATACCCAGCGGCAGGCCCAGACCCCACCACACCAGCAGCAGGATGCTCCATGCCACGAAGAAGGCGATGGAGTAAGGCATCATCATCGACACCAGCGTACCGACACCCGCGCCTTTCACGTAGCGCTGGCAGTAGATAACGATCAGCGGGAAGAAGACCATCAGCGGCGTAATGATGTTGGTGCAGGAGTCGCCGATACGGAATGCCGCCTGGGTCAGCTCCGGCGAAATGCCCACTGCCATCAGCATGGGGACCATAATCGGCGACAGCAGCGCCCATTTTGCCGAGGCGGAGCCAATCAGCAGGTTAACGACGGCGGTCAGCACAATCATGCCGATGATCGTTGCCTGGCCCGGCAGCTCCAGCGCTTTCAGGCCGTCCGCGCCCATCAGCGCGACCAGCGTACCGATGTTGGAATCGCTGAACGCTTTGATGAACATGGCGCAGAAGAAGGCCATCACCATGTATGAGCCCATTTTGCTCATCGAGTCATTCATCGCGCCAATCACGTCTTTGCCGGTTTTAAAGGTGCGGGAAGCAAAACCGTACACAATGCCCGGCAGAATGAAGATCAGGAAAATCAGCGGCACGATAGACTTCATGATTGGCGCGCTGTATGAGGTCAGCGAGCCGTCGCTGCCGCGCAGCATCGAACCTTCCGGCCAGGCCGCTGCCGCCAGCGCAACAAGACCCAGCAGCATCACCAGCGATGCGCGGTTGAAGGCGCGGCTTTCCTGCGGCGTGACGTTAGACATATCTTCGTCATGCTTAAAGTCGCCGTCGATGGTCATTTTGCTGACGCGCGGTTCCACGATGCGCTCGGTAACCCACCAGCCCACCAGGGTAATGACGATAGACGAGGCGATACCGAAGATCAGGTTACACAGGGTATTGACGGTGTAGCTGCTGTCGAGCAGCTGGGCTGCCGCCTGGGTGAAGCCTTGTAGCAATGCGTCATTGCCGGTTGGCACCATGTTGGCGGCAAAACCGCCGGAAACGCCGGAGAACGCGGCGGCAATCCCGACCAGCGGGTGACGGCCGGCGGACATAAAGATAATTGCGCCTAATGGAATAACCAGCACGTAGCCCGCATCGGCGGCAACGTGGCTGAACATCGCGACGAAAATCAGCATTGGCGTCAGCAGTTTCTTCGGCGTCACGCGCAGCATTTTTTTCAGCGCCACGTTGATAAAGCCGGAGCTTTCCGCCACGCCCACGCCCAGCATCGCGACCAGTACGATCCCCAGCGGCGCGAAGCCGGTGAAGGTCGTGACCATATTGGCCAGCGTATTGGTTAGCGCTTCGGCGGAGAGCAGGTTGTTAACCTTAACGGCTTCCTGGGTCATTGGGTTGATAACGTCAAACGTCATCATCGACAGCACGGCCGATAAGCCCATGACCGCCAGTAAAAAGTAGAAAAAGATCAGCGCCGGTTCCGGCAGACGGTTGCCCGCTTTTTCGATGGCGTTAAGAAAGCCTGTCATCAGCCGACTTTCACCCGCCTCATTCTGAGTCCGTGTTTGCGTATTCATTCGATTTCCTTATTCCGCACAATTGTTTCATTGTTTGTGTGAATGTTTCCAGGAAATGATAGGGGTAATTGCGCGAGGAAACTATGTTTTTATAGCGTGAAAAACTGACTTGTTACGCATTTATTGAATTTATATCTAATTATTGCGGATATATCTGGTTGTTCGTTCGTTATTTACGATTGCTGGTCATATTTATTTCTGAGAGAAACACGTGATGATGTGCTGAGGGGAAACGGCGTACCAGCGCAGTGAGGCACTCTGCGCAAGGGCGGGAAGCGAGAGGGTGATAGTGCTGGCGCTCAGGCCTTTGACGACGGCATCGTGAAAATGCAGCAGCGTCGGGTGACGAGCCGAAAGCGCTTTGTAGAGGCTCTCTTTTGCCGAGAACGCCAGCGTCAGCGCCAGCGGGAAGGGGAGTTCGCCGCCGCGCAGCACGGCAAGTTCATCTTCACGGGCAATGTCGTTTGCCAGCGCATCGGCAAGAGCGGGTGAAAATAGGGTTTCAATATCAATGCCGACCGGCGCACGCGCGACGATCGCCACCGCCGTATGACCGCAGTGGCTGATGCTGCCATGCAGCCCAGCGGGCCACACCGGCTGGCGCTGATGACCTATGCCCGGCACCGATTTCTCTGCGAACGCGCGCAGCGCATGAACGGCGGCAATGCGTCCGGCAAGGTGTTCGGTCTGGCGTTTTTTACCGCTGTTGGCAAGCTGAGCGTGGTGCGGCAGCCACAGCAAATCGGCGGCAGTAAAGCTGTCGGGTTCAAAGTCGATACGGTGTATGGCGTGGAAAGTACTGTGGCGGGTAAGCATGAGGCTCCTGAAGACCCCTCTCCCGAGCGGGAGAGGGGTGAGACCGATTAGAAGCGGGTGTTAATGCCCATGAACCAGGTGCGGCCGGATTCGTTATAGGTTTCCGCACCAGCACCGTACATGTAGCCCGTGGTGCCGCCGGTGGTCTGGGCGTTACCGGCACGCCAGTGACGCTTGTCGAAGACGTTATCCACGCCGCCGGTCAGGCTGACGTTTTTATTCACATCCCAGGTCGCGCTCAGGCCAACGATGCTGTACGGGCTAACTTCATTGGTTTCGCTGCCGGTCACCGCCTGACCTTTGTAGTTATACTTCTTCGGCTGCTGCTTACCGTACCAGGTGAAGGTCGACTGGACGGAAAGATCCTGCTGAATTTGCCAGCTCAGCGTTGAGTTCAGCGTGTACTCCGGAATGATCGACAGGCGATCGCCGGTGGTTTTATTTTTACTTTGCAGCATATAGGTGATGTTGTTGGTCCAGTTCACCGTCTCGCTAACAGGAACGTTTAACGTACCTTCCAGACCCTCTACCACCGCTTTAGGCACGTTTTCCCATTTGTAGAGATCGGTGCCTTTCCCGTTGGTATAAACCGGAGAATAACCGGCTTCAATCTTGTTGCGGTAGTCGTTACGGAACCAGGTTGCACCGGCTAACCAACCGTTGCGTTTGAACTCCAGTCCGATCTCTTTGTTGATGCTGGTCTCGGCCTTCAGGTCGTCATTACCCTGCAGGTAACAGCCGGATTTACTGGCGTAGCAGCCCTGACCTTTACTGTACAGAATGTAGTTCGGGTTGGTCTGATACAGGCTTGGTGCTTTGTAGGCGCGGGCGATACCCATTTTCAGCGTGAAATCATCCCACAGGCCCTGAGACAAGTTTAATGATGGGCTCCAGTTGTCGCCAACGATGCTGTGATGGTCGAAACGCAGCGCCGGGGTCAGCATGGTGGTGTCGGTCAGCTCCATGTTGTTTTCGGCAAACAGGGAGAAAATTTCTGCCTGGGAGTACGGGCTGCGATCGGTGCTGCTGTAGCCCGGGATATCCCCGCCCAGGAAGGTCTGGGTGTTGGAGGCCTTATCCTTCATCCGCTGCTGGTTCCATTCGCTACCCAGCGTCAGGTTCTGATTTACCAGGAAATCAAACGGAATGTTGATTTCACTGTGCAGCATGACGTCCGACAGATCGATATCGGAGAACTGGTTACTGCTGAAGATCCCTTCCGTACCGCCGGCCAGGCCTTCGCCCTTACGGGAGTTACGGGTATGTTCGTACTGCGCCCAGTTGCTGGTGGTAATGCCGTTGTCCCAGCCGCCGTTCCAGGTAATCGCGTAGGTGTTACGGTACAGGCGGTTAGTCTCTTTACCGTAGTTCTCTTTCACCAGGTCGTTGGTGTTGGTGTTCTGGGTATCGCCCGCGTAGAGGTTGCCCTGACGGCTGTAGCCGGCTTCGAACTCCAGCGACTGCATCGGGGCAAAGTCCCAGCGCACAACGCCGTTAATATTTTTGTTTTCAACGCCTTCACGTCCGGCTGGCAGGGTATCCTGATAAATGCCGGTACGCTCGGACTGGTGGCCCTGGTTAATATCCCAGGCATCGGCCTGCGTTTTATCGAGGTTGCCGTACAGACGGAAGCTGAACGCGTCGCCCAGTGGGCCGGTCAGACTAAAGTCGGTGCGCTTGGTCGCGCCTTCGTCTTTGTGCTCCGGGGCGTTCATGTAGGCGTTCCACGTGCCGTGCCATTCATTTTCCGGTTTTTTGGTGATGATATTGACGACGCCGCCCGCCGCACCGTTACCGTAACGCGCGGCCGCAGGGCCACGAATCACATCGATACGTTCGATCATTTCCGGCGGCACCCAGCTGGTATCGCCACGGGTATCACGTTCGCCGCGCCAGCCCAGACGGACTGAGTTGCGGCTGGTAACCGGTTTGCCGTCAACCAGGATCAGGGTGTTTTCCGGACCCATACCGCGAATGTCGATCTGACGGTTGTTGCCGCGCTGGCCGCTGGTGGAGTTACCGGTCAGGTTAACGCCCGGCATGGTACGGATGATTTCGGAGACGTCGCGTGCTGGCGGACGTTTGCGAATCTCATCGGCGGTGATGGTCGACACGCCCGGCGCCTGTAGATTCTGCTCGGCGGCGGTAACGACCATGGTTTCGCCGTCGGCGTCGGTTTTGCTGGTGCTGTCCGTCGAAGCAGCGAAGGCCGGAGCGGCCACACCGTAGATACCCAAATTGACCAGGAAGGCCAGGGATTTGATTTTATTATTCATTTTTAATCCTGCTTTTCGTCGCCGATGTCTCGTACTGATCCATCCCAAAGGGGGAGACGCGGCATGGTTGTATGCGTAAAGCACGTGAAAGTTGCGCGCCAATACGCTATTGCAAATGCAAATAGTTATCAATAATATTATCAATAAATTTTCATATGTAACAATAAATTCCACAATAAACATGGGGTTAACGCGGTGGAGAAGTTAGCGACAGGAAGTGACGCCTGGTGGGCGACGATAAAAGGCCCGCAATATGAACGCGTTAATGACAATTATCAGGTCACCTTCTGGTGGCGTGACCCCGCGGGAAGTGAAGCCTCCTCGCCGATTCGGCGGGTGTGGATTTACATTACCGGCGTCACCGATCACCACCACAACTCGGCCCCGCAAACCCTGCGACGTATTGCTCATACCGATGCGTGGTGCTGGACGACGACGCTGCCGCCGACCTGGCGCGGTAGCTACTGCTTCGCACCGTCCGCGCGCGAGGATGACTTTTCCCCGGATATATTCACCGCCGCTGAGCCAGACCGCATGCAGCTGCGTGAGGGCTGGCGTAAGCTGCTGCCGCGGGCGATCGCCGATCCGCTGAATCCGCAGAGCTGGAAGGGCGGGCGCGGCCATGCGGTGTCAGCGCTGGAGATGCCACAGGCTCCGGAACAGCCCGGCTGGTCTGCCCCTGCCGCGCGCTGGAATACGCCACTGTGCCTGACCTGGCACAGCGAACGGCTGGGCAATCAGCGCCGGGTATGGGTCTTCACCACCGGCGATGCGCAGGACGGCGAACGCCCGCTGGCGGTGCTGCTCGACGGTCAGTTCTGGGCCGAAAGCATGCCGGTATGGCCTGCGCTGACAGCGCTCACTCGCGAAGGCAAACTGCCTGCGGCGGTGTATGTGCTGATTGACGTGATTGATAACGCCCACCGCAGCGTCGAACTGCCGTGCAATCCCGACTTCTGGCTGGCGGTACAGCATGAGCTGCTTGCCCAGGTACGGACGATCGCACCGTTCAGCGATCGTGCCGATCGCACCGTCGTTGCCGGGCAAAGTTTTGGCGGACTCTCCGCGCTGTACGCCGGGCTGCACTGGCCTGCGCGTTTTGGCTGCGTGTTGAGTCAGTCCGGTTCCTACTGGTGGCCACACCGCGGCGGGCGGCAAACCGGTATCCTCCTCGAACAGCTTCAGCGCGGTGAACTCCAGCCCAGAGGGCTGCGCATCGTGCTCGAGGCAGGCCTGCGCGAACCGATTATTTTTCGCGCCAATCAGGCGCTTTTAGCACAACTACAGCTCACACAGCAGCCGATTTTCTGGCGTCAGGTTGACGGCGGACATGATGCGCTTTGCTGGCGCGGCGGATTAACCTCCGGGCTAATGACCCTCTGGGGCAGCGAGACGACAAAGCGCGATTAACGACAGGAGTTTGGTATGCAAATCAGTAACCCCTTCGACGTGGCGCAAGGGCAGTTTTACCTTCTGCAAAACCCGCAGCGGCAGTTCAGCCTTTGGCCCCAGCAGTGCACGCTGCCTGCGGGCTGGACGGTTGTTTGCGAGCCGCAGCCCCTTGATGCGTGCAACGCGTGGTTGAACGCCAACTGGACGACGCTACTTCCCGATAATTTCGCCGCCGGGGGCCGCTTATGAACACACGTTTACCGCTGATTGCCGCTCAGCCCGGCATCTGGATGGCGGAAGCCCTTTCTACGTTGCCGAACGCCTGGAGCGTGGCGCACTACGTCGAGCTCCAGGGAGAGGTCGACGGCGAGCTGCTGGCGCGGGCGATTGCTGAGGGAATGATGCAGGCCGATACCCTGCGGATGCGTTTTTCTGAAGAGAACGGTGAAGTCTGGCAGTGGGTGGATGAGAGCATTCGCATTGAGGCTACGCCGATTGATGATCTACGTCAGGCCAGCGATCCGCAGCAGGAGGCGCTGGCGCGGATGAACGCCGATTTGGCGCAGAACAGCCGCGTTGACAGCGGCAATTCACTGTTCTGTCACCGGCTGTACCGGATCGGCGATAATCGCTGGTTCTGGTATCAGCGCTATCATCATCTGCTGGTCGATGGTTTCAGCTTCCCGGCGATTACCCGCCAGATCAGCCTGATTTATCAAGCCTGGCAGCGTGGAGAGGCCACGCCAGCCTCCGTTTTCACGCCGTTTGCGGACGTGGTTGAGGAGTATCAGCGCTATCGTCACAGCGACGCCTGGGCGCGCGATAAAGCGTTCTGGGCTGAACAACGAAAAACGCTGCCGTCACCGGCATCGCTGTCACCTGCGCCGCTGCCGGGACGGGCCCAGAGCAGCCATATCTGGCGGCTGAAGCTGGCTGCCGACCGCCGAACATTCGCCCGTTTGACTGCCTCTGCGCCGCAGTGCCAGCCGGCCGATCTGGCGCTGGCGTTGGTGACGCTATGGTTAGGACGCCTGTGCGGGCGCAGCGAATACGCCGCGGGATTTATCTTTATGCGCCGTATGGGGTCCGCCGCGCTGACGGCGACCGGCCCGGTGCTGAACGTTCTGCCGCTAGCCGTGACGCTGAACGGCCAGGAGACGCTGGCGCAGCTGGCGACGCGTCTGGCCGCACAGCTGAAAAAGATGCGCCGCCATCAGCGCTACGATGCTGAGCAAATTGTTCGTGACGCCGGGAAAGCCGCCGGTGACGAGGCGCTGTTTGGCCCGGTATTTAACGTCAAAATGTTTGATTATCGATTAGCTTTCGACGACGTTAATGCGATAACGCATACCCTCGCGACCGGCCCGGTCAACGATCTGGAGCTGGCGTTATTCCCCGATGAAGACGGCGGCCTGTCGCTGGAAATCCTGGCTAACCAGCAGCGCTATGATAAAGCGGTGCTTCAGCAGCATACTGGCCGCTTAACATCGCTGTTGCAGCAGTTTGCGGATAATCCGGCGCTCAGCTGCGCCGATGCTGAACTGCTTACCGGCGATGAATATCATCGCCTGGCGACGATTAACGCGACCGGAAAATCCTTACCGCCCGCGACGCTAAGTTCGCTGGTGGCCGCCCAGGCGGCAAAAACGCCGGATGCCGTGGCGCTAAGAGACGCCGACTATTGCTTCACCTACCGTGAGATGCGCCAGCAGGTTGTGGCGCTGGCAAACGTATTGCGCCAGCGCGGTGTGGCTCCCGGCGATAGCGTTGCCGTTGCCCTGCCGCGTTCGGTATTCCTGACGCTGGCGCTGCACGCTATCGTTGAGGCTGGCGCGGCCTGGCTGCCGCTGGATACCGGTTATCCTGACGATCGTTTACAGATGATGCTGGAAGACGCACGCCCCTCGCTGCTGATTACCGCAGACGATCAGCTGCACCGTTTCCCTGATGTCGCCAGTCTGTGCCTGAACGCACCGCTGACGCCGGGCGATGACCGCCCGCTGATGCTCGCACAGCCGCAGCAGACGGCCTATATCATCTTTACCTCAGGTTCGACCGGCCGCCCGAAAGGGGTCATGGTGGGCCATGAGGCGATCGTTAACCGCCTGCTGTGGATGCAGGATCAGTATCCGCTTACCGCCGATGACGTGGTGGCGCAGAAAACGCCGTGCAGCTTTGACGTGTCGGTCTGGGAATTCTGGTGGCCGTTTATCACCGGCGCGAGCCTGGTGATGGCGGAGCCCGAGGCACATCGCGATCCGTTGGCAATGCAGCGTTTCTTTGCGCAATACGGCGTCACCACCACCCACTTTGTACCGTCAATGCTGGCCGCGTTCGTTGCCTCGCTCACCCCGGACAATGTGGCCAGCTGCTGTTCGTTGCGACGCGTATTTTGCAGTGGCGAAGCGCTGCCCACTGCCCTGTGTCGCGAATGGGAAGTACTGACCCACGTACCGCTGCATAACCTTTATGGACCCACGGAAGCGGCGGTTGACGTCAGCGGGTATCCGGCCTACGGCGAGGCGCTGGCGGCGGTTACCGGCAACAGCGTGCCGATTGGTTTTCCGGTGTGGAATACCGGGCTGCGTATCCTTGATGCCATGATGCGCCCGGTGCCATTTGGCGTTGCGGGCGATCTGTATCTGACCGGCATTCAGCTGGCTCAGGGCTATCTTGGTCGTCCGGATTTAACCGCGAGTCGCTTTATTGCCGACCCGTTTGCCCCCGGCGAGCGAATGTACCGCACCGGCGACGTTGCGCGTTGGTTGGATAACGGCGCGGTGGAGTATTTAGGCCGCAGCGACGATCAGCTAAAAATTCGCGGTCAGCGCATTGAGCTGGGCGAGATTGACCGGGTGATGCAGACGCTGCCAGACGTTGAACAAGCGGTCAGCCATGCCTGCGTCATTAACCAGGCGGCGGCCACCGGTGGCGATGCGCGTCAGTTGGTGGGCTACGTGGTGTCCTCTTCCGGTTTGCCGCTGGATAGCGCTGCGCTGCTGGCACAGCTGCGCGATCGTTTGCCGCCGCATATGGTGCCGGTGGTGCTATTACAGCTCAGCGCGCTGCCGCTGAGCGCCAACGGTAAGCTCGACCGTAAGGCGCTGCCGCTGCCGTCGCTGACGCAGAAAACCGCCGGACGCGCGCCGAAGTCGCCAACTGAGATGCAGGTCGCTGAGGCCTTCAGTCAGCTGCTGGGCTGCGAAATTCGGGATATTGATGCCGACTTCTTCGCCCTCGGGGGACACTCGCTGCTGGCGATGCGCCTGGCGGCGATGCTTAGCCAGCGTATCGGGCGACAGGTGACGCCGGGTCAGGTCATGGTCTCTTCGACGGTGGGCAAGCTGAGCGCGCTGCTCGATAACGGTGATGAGGAACAGGCGCAGCGTCTGGGCTATGAGCCGCTGCTGCCGCTGCGAACCGGCGACGGCCCGACGCTGTATTGTTTCCATCCCGCGTCGGGCTTTGCCTGGCAGTTCAGCGTACTGTCGCGCTACCTGTCGCCGCGCTGGTCGATTACCGGCATTCAGTCGCCGCGCCCGCAGGGGCCGATGCAAACGGCGCAGACGCTGGACGAGGTGTGCGAGCACCATCTGGCAACGCTGCTCGCTCAGCAGCCGCATGGGCCGTATTATCTGCTCGGTTATTCGCTTGGCGGCACGCTGGCGCAGGGCATTGCCGCCCGTTTACGTCAGCGCGGCGAAAGGGTGGCGTTCCTGGGGCTGCTCGATACCTGGCCGCCGGAAACGCAAAACTGGGCAGAAAAAGAGGCTAACGGTCTTGATCCTGCGGTATTGGCGGAGATTGAGCGCGAACGTGAAGCGTTTCTCGCCGCCCAGCAGGGGCAAGGCTCCAGCGAATTGTTCAGCGCAATTGAATGCAACTACACCGACGCCGTGCGCCTGCTGAGCACCGCGCACAGCGCGACGTTTGACGGTAAAGCGACGCTGTTTGTCGCCGAGAAAACCCGTCAGGCGGATCCGCAGAAGGCCTGGGGGCCGTGGGTGGGCGAGCTGGAGGTTTATAGTCAGGATTGTGCGCATGTCGACATCATTACGCCAGCGGCGTTTGAGGCGATTGGGCCGGTGATTCGGGAGATATTGGGGTAGGAGAACAGCGGTTGATTATCCTGTAGGCCGGATAAGCAAAGCGCCATCCGGCAGACCGGCTCACGGTGCCGGATGGCGGCTACGCCTTATCCGGCCTACACGGTGGTCGCCTGGGGGAGATTCACCGCCGTCCGAGCGGCACCACCAGCGGCGTATTCGCCACCGGGTCGTCAATAATCACGCAGCGCAGGCCGTAAATCGCCTCAATCAGCGCCGGAGTGACAATCTCTTTCGGCGCGCCTTCCGCCACAATCTTCCCATCACGGAGTGCAATCAGGTGCGTCGCGTAGCGACACGCCTGGTTTAAATCGTGCAGCACGGCGGCCAGCGTATAGCCGCGCTCGCGGTTCAGCTCGCTTAATAATTCCAGCAGATCGATCTGGTGGCTGATATCCAGCCAGGTTGTTGGCTCGTCGAGCAGCATGATGGCCGTATCCTGCGCTAATACCATTGCAATCCATGCGCGCTGGCGCTGTCCACCGGAGAGCGTATCGACGCTTTGGTTGGCGAGATTGACGATACCGGTCGCCTGCATGGCGCGCTGCACCGCATCTTCATCTTCCTGTCGCCAGCGGGTAAACAGCGGCTGGTGCGGGTAACGCCCGCGCGCGACCAGCTCCTGCACCGAAATATCGCCCGGCGTGGTGGCGTTTTGCGCCAGCAGGCCGATGCGTCGAGCCACCTCTTTACTGGCGTAGCGCTGGATCTCTTCACCGTCGAGATAGACATGACCGCGCGTCGGCGCCATCAGGCGACTGAGCGTGCGCAGCAGCGTCGATTTGCCGCAGCCGTTAGGGCCGATAATCGCGGTGAAATGGCCGTCCGGGATGGTCACGTTCAGCGACTCGGCGATGGTCTTTTTCCCGTAGGCGAGGGTTAACGCCTCGCCGCGCAGGCGGGCGGCGGTGTCGGTCATTTTTTGCGAGACTCCTGAATAAGCAACACGATGAGGTAGATACCGCCAAGGCTGACGGTGACGACGCCCACCTGGAGCTGGTAAGGCAAGAACAATTGCTGTGCACAAAAATCGGCGGCGGTCAGCAGCAGGGCGCCGCACAGCGCCGCCTGGGTTAGGCCCCAGCGCGCGGTGCCGCTCAGGCGACGGGCAATGTGCGGTGCGACCAGCGCGATAAAGGAAATCGGCCCTGCCAGCGCCGTGGCGGCAGCGGTGAGCACCACCGCGACCAGCATCAGCAGCAGACGCGATAATTCGACGCGAACGCCCAACGCGCAGGCGCTATCGTCGCCCATCTCCAGCAAACGCAGGCGGCGTACCAGCAGTGCCGAACAAACCAGCGCGGCGATCATCAGCGGGGCGGCGGGCCAGATTTTGCCCCACGTGATGCCGTTGAGCGAACCGGCAAACCACAGCCCGGCGGAAACGGCGGTTTCCAGCGATGCGCGCAGCAGCAGCCAGGTGTTGAAGGCCATCAGCATGGCACGAATGCCGATGCCGATAATGATCAGCCGGAAGGTTTCGATACCCTCACGCCATGCTAACGCCCACACCAGCAGCGAGGTGGCGATCCCGCCCGCCATGGCGGCGAGGGTAATAGTGGTCAGATTCTGGCCGAAAAATACCAGCGCCACCAGCACGCCGCTCCACGCCCCGGTGTTAAAGCCCATGACGTCGGGGCTGCCCAGCGGGTTACGCATCAGCGATTGAAAAATCGCGCCGGAGACGCCAAGCGCGGCGCCAATTAACAGCGCCATCAGCACGCGCGGCAGGCGCCACTCGGTCACCACCATGGTAATGGCGCGCGGCGCGTCGCCGAATAGCGCCGCGAAAACCTGGGAAAATGTCAGCGTAACCGCACCGTTGCGCAGGCTGAAGAGGGTTAACAGCAGACAGACCGCGATCAACAACAGGCTACTGAACAGCAGACGACGGGATGGGGCGTTCATCGACCACCTCCCGTCGATTTACGGCGAACGAGGAAAATCAGCACCGGTGCGCCGATAAATGCGCTGACCACCGATACGCGCAGTTCGCCCGGTACCAGCAGGCGGCCAATAATATCGGCAAACAGCAGCAACGACGGGGTGGCAAGCAGGGTGACCGGCAGCGACCAGCGGTGATCTGAACCCACCAGCCAGCGGGCAATATGCGGCATCATCAGGCCGATAAACGCGATGGGCCCCACCACAGAGGTGGCGCTGGCGCACAAAATGGTGATGACCAACAGCCCGAGAATTTGCGTGCGCGCGACTTTGCTACCAAGCGCGGTGGCGGTATCGGTACCCAGGCTCAGGCTGTTCAGCGAGCGGCTCATCATTAGTGCGATGGCGCCCGCGATAAGTACCGGAATCAGGACCGTTTTCAGCGTTTGCAGGGTGCGAATATCCAGCGACCCGGCCTGCCAGAAGCGCAGCTGGTCGTAGACATCCTGGTTGAGCAGGGCGATACCGCTGGAGAAGCCTTCCAGCACGGCGGCGAGCGCGACGCCCGCCAGCGTTAAGCGTACCGGGCTCAGCTGGCCGCCGCCCTGACTGCCGGTAAAGGCCACGATCAGCGAGGCGATCAGCGCGCCGCAGAAGGCCATCATCAGTTGATCCTGCGGCGAGGTCATGCCGAACAGCGCGGCGCCCAGCACGATAGCAAAGCTGGCGCCGGCGTTGACGCCGAGAATGCCGGGGTCGGCCAGCGGGTTGCGGGTCAGCGTTTGCATCAACGCGCCGGCGACACCCAGCGCGCCGCCAGCCAGCAGGCCGGCGAGGGTTCGCGGCAGGCGGGCATCCAGCACGATAGTGCAGTCGGCGCTCTGGCAGGTACCGCTGAGGGCATCGATGACGACGGTCATCGGCAGCGGCGTCGCGCCGATTAATAAACTCAGCGTGGCGGCGACAAGCAGCAGCAATAACAGTCCGGGCAGCGCAACGGCGCGCAGCGCGGCGGTGGAAAACGACATAGCAACATCCCTGATTTGATAATGATAGTGATTATCGTTATCTATCTTATTCGTTTATGTTAGCATGAGCGCCCTCGGAAAGGGTATGAAAAAAGTCACAAGGTCTTGTAATGAACCGACAATCCTGGCTGCTGAATCTGAGCCTGCTAAAAACGCACCCGGCCTTCCGCGCCGTGTTTATCGCCCGCTTTATCTCCATTCTGTCGCTTGGCCTGCTGGGGGTTGCTGTCCCCGTTCAAATCCAGATGATGACCCACTCCACCTGGCAGGTGGGGCTGTCGGTGACGCTAACCGGCGGGGCGATGTTCGTCGGGCTGATGGTGGGCGGCGTGCTGGCCGATCGCTATGAGCGCCGCAGGCTGATTCTGCTGGCTCGCGGTACCTGTGGGGTGGGGTTTATCGGCCTGTGGCTGAATGCGCTGCTGCCGGAACCGTCGCTGCTGGCCATTTATCTGCTGGGCCTGTGGGACGGTTTCTTTGCCTCGCTCGGCGTCACGGCGCTGCTGGCGGCGACGCCTGCGCTCGTGGGGCGGGAAAACCTGATGCAGGCCGGGGCCATCACCATGCTGACGGTCCGTCTGGGATCGGTGATTTCGCCGATGGTCGGCGGCCTGCTGCTGGCTTCCGGCGGCGTGTCCTGGAACTACCTGCTGGCGGCGTTGGGCACTTTTATTACCACGTTAACGCTACTGCGTTTACCGCAACTGCCACCGCCGCCGCAGCCGCGCGAACATCCGTTCACTTCATTGGTGGCCGGGTTCCGCTTTCTGCTCGGTAGCCCGCTGATTGGCGGCATTGCGCTGCTGGGCGGGCTGGTCACCATGGCCAGCGCGGTGCGCGTGCTTTATCCGGCGTTGGCGCAGGGCTGGCAGATGTCGGCGGCGTCGATTGGCCTGCTGTATGCGGCGATTCCATTGGGGGCTGCTTTCGGTGCGCTCACCAGTGGACGACTGGCGCATAACGAGCGTCCGGGCTGGGTCATGCTGCTGGCGACCGTTGGCGCGTTTGTGGCGATTGGGCTGTTTGCGCTGATGCCGCACTGGGCGCTGGGAATGGTCTGTCTGGCGCTGTTCGGCTGGCTGAGCGCGATAAGCTCGCTGTTGCAATACACCTTGATTCAGACCCAAACGCCTGAGGCGATGCTGGGGCGGATTAACGGGCTGTGGACGGCGCAGAACGTGACCGGCGACGCCATCGGCGCGGCGCTGCTCGGCGGGCTGGGGGCGATATTAACGCCGGTCGCGTCGGCAAGCGCCAGCGGCTGGGGGCTGGCGATTGTTGGCGGGATTTTGCTGCTGGCGCTGGGCGAGCTGCGGCGGTTTCGGCGCGAGGCGCCGGAGTCGGCGTAACGGTGCGTTCGGGTGCCGGATGGCGGCTTCGCCTTATCCGGCCTACGAAACTACGCGGTAGGCCGGATAAGCGTTAGCGCCATCCGGCATCTGGCGCTAGCCAAACAATGCCGACAGCCTCGCCAGCACCTGCGTTGCGCTGTAGTAGTCGAGACGGAACGTCTCGGTGCCCAGCGCGTAAACGTGCTTGTTTTTCACCGCTGGAAGATGCGCCAGCAGCGGGTTGGCGTAAATCGCGTCAGCGTCTTTCTGGTCACCGGCGAACAGGAACAGGCTGTTGCCGTTCAGACCGGTTGCCAGACTTTCACCGCCAAGCTGGATGATGTCATGACGTTTGCCCTGGCTTTGGCTAGCGTGAAGGCCTTCCGGCAGCGTGGCGAGCGTAAAGCCGAGCTGGGAGAGGAACTGCCCCTGTGCGGACTCGCTGGTCCACAGGTTGGCGCTATGCGCGGCGGCGGTATAGACCAGCGCGCTCACCGGTTGCGGTGGCAGCTTCATCTGCTGTTTTACCGTTGCCAGCTGCTTATCAAACTCGGCAATACGTGCGGTAGCCTGTTTTTCCTGTCCGGTAATGCCGCCGAGCTGCGTCAGCAGCGCCTGCCAGCTTTTATCGTCGTAGTTGATGATAAGCGTGGGGGCGATGGCGGAGAGCTGGTCATACAGTGCCAGCGCCGAATCACCGCCGGTGGCGCTAATCAGGATCAGATCCGGCATTTGTGCAGCGACCGCTTCCGCGCTGGGTTCGCCGATATAAAGGCGAGTGACGTTGCGCGCTTTCGCCACATCTCCCCACTGGCGCAGGAACCCCTGGGCGTCGGCCACGCGGTTGTTCGGCGTGGTGGCGCCGCTGGCGATCACCGGCGCGTCAATGGCCAGCAGCGAACCGGTGAGGGTTACGCTGGTCGAGACAATGCGCGTCGGTTTGTGTTCCAGCGTGTGTACGCCGCGGCTGTCGGTAATCTGGCGCGGCCAGTCGGCGGCCTGGGCTGAGGATAATCCTAAAACGCTGAGGCCAGCGATCAGCGCAGCGGCACGCCACAAAGCGGAAAAATTCACAGATAAGCATCCTGATGTTAGTTAGTTAATGCTTCTCATTTTCAACTATTGTCCGGTGAAGATGCAAGCGCGACCTCTGCAAGCGCAGGTGACCGTGGCCAGGAGGGGCGATATCTATTCAGCACAAGTTGCTGGTTTGCCCTGTTGACATAAGAAGTGTTTACTCTTAGGTTACCGAACCGAAATATAAATGATAATTATTCGTAATGTCTTTATCGTTTTTGGAGAATGATATGGAAACGTCACTGGCTGTGGATGAACAGGAACAGCAGCATCAGGCTACGATCGCGGCCGAGAGCTTTTTCTTTATGTCGCCGTTTCGCAGTTTTACAACCTCGGGCTGTTTTCAGCGTTTCACCTGCCCGGCAGAAGGGGGCGACGCGCCTGATAGCGCTTTCCAGCAAGAGCTCGCTGCGGCATTTGCTGCGGCAAAAGCTGCGGGTATTGCCAACCCGGTGATGGTGGGGGCGATCCCGTTTGATACCCGCCAGCCTTCTGCGCTGTTTATCCCTGAACGCAGTGAGACGTTCTCACGTACGGCAAAGCAGCGTACCTCGCGGTATCACGTTTCCCGCGAACCGACGGGCGTCGCTTCACGTCAGGCGATACCGGAACATCCTGTTTTTCTCGATATGGTCGCCCGTGCCGCGGCGCTGACGGCGACGCCGCAGGTTGATAAAGTGGTGCTCTCCCGCCTGATTGATATTGAAGCCGAACAGCCGCTGGACAGCGGCGTGCTGCTGGAGCGTCTGGTGGCGCAGAATCCGGCGAGCTTCAACTTCCACGTGCCGCTGCCGGACGGCGGCGTGCTGCTGGGCGCAAGCCCGGAACTGTTGCTGCGTAAAGACGGCGACCTGTTTAGCTCGCTGCCGCTGGCGGGCTCGGCGCGTCGTCAGCCGGACGACCTGCTGGATCGCGAGGCGGGTAACCGGCTGCTGGCTTCAGAAAAAGATCGCCACGAGCATGAGCTGGTCACCCAGTCGATGCAAAAAACGCTGGCACCGCGCAGCCTCCAACTGACCTTGCCGCAGACGCCGCAGCTGATTACCACGCCAACGCTATGGCATCTGGCCACGCCGATTGAAGGGCAGGCAAAAGCGGCGGAAAACGCGCTGACGCTGGCCTGTCTGCTGCACCCAACGCCGGCGCTGAGCGGCTTCCCGCACGAGGCGGCCAAACAGGTGATCGCCGAGCTGGAACCCTTCGACCGCGACCTCTTCGGCGGCATCGTCGGCTGGTGCGATGCCGAAGGCAACGGCGAGTGGGTGGTCACCATCCGCTGCGCACGAGTGAAGGCTAACCGCGTGCGTCTGTTTGCCGGGGCGGGCATTGTGCCCGCGTCGTCGCCGGAATCCGAATGGCGTGAAACCGGCGTCAAACTTTCCACCATGCTGAATGTTTTCGGCCTGCATTAAGGAACCAGAATGACCGTAGAATTTACCCGCTGGCCGGACGCGCTTGCGGCGCGTTATCGCGAAAAGGGCTACTGGCAGGATCTGCTGTTAACCGAGATGGTGACGCGCCATGCGCAGAGCGACGCCATTGCGGTGATCGACGGCGAACGCCAGATTAGCTACCGCGAGCTGAACCAGTCTATTGATAATCTGGCCGCCATGCTGCAAAGCAAAGGGCTTAAGCGCGGTGAGACGGCGCTGGTGCAGTTGGGGAATATCACCGAATTCTATATCACGCTGTTTGCGCTGCTGAAGATTGGTGTGGCGCCGGTGAATGCGCTATTCAGCCATCAGCGTAGCGAGCTGAACGCCTATGCCGAGCAGATTGCGCCCGCCGTGCTGATTGCCGATCGGGGCCACGCGCTGTTCGGCGACGATACCTTCCTGAATACCTTTTGCGAACAGCACCGTTCGCTGCGCGTGGTGCTGCTGCGCGGCGGCGAAGGCGAACATGCGCTGGAGGCGGCGCTGTCCCGTCCGGCGGTCGATTTTACGCCGACGCCGACGGCTGCCGACGAAGTGGCCTTCTTCCAGCTTTCGGGCGGCAGTACCGGCACGCCGAAGCTGATCCCGCGTACCCACAACGATTATTACTACAGCATTCGCCGCAGTAATGAAATTTGCCATTTTAATCCGCAGACGCGCTACCTCTGCGCCATTCCGTCGGCGCACAACTACGCAATGAGCTCGCCGGGCGCGCTGGGCGTGTTTCTTGCGCAGGGCACCGTGGTGCTGGCAGCAGATCCGAGCGCCACGCAGTGCTTCCCGCTGATTGAGCAACATCAGGTCAACGTCGCCGCGCTGGTGCCGCCGGCGGTAAGCCTGTGGCTGCAGGCGATTGCCGAAGGGAGCGGCAACGCTCAGTTGCGATCGCTGACGCTACTGCAGGTGGGCGGTGCGCGTCTCTCTGCGACGTTGGCGGCGCGGATTCCGGCGGAGATAGGCTGCCAGCTTCAGCAGGTGTTTGGCATGGCGGAAGGGCTGGTGAACTACACCCGTCTGGACGATACGCCGGAAAAAATTCTCAATACTCAGGGCTACCCGATGTGCCCGGACGATGAGGTGTGGGTGGCCGATGAAGAGGGCAACCCGCTGCCGCGCGGTGAAGTCGGGCGGTTGATGACCCGCGGGCCGTATACCTTCCGTGGCTACTACAAAAGCCCGCAGCATAACGCCAGCGCCTTTGACGCCGAGGGTTTTTACTGTTCCGGCGATCTGATTTCTATCGACGAAGACGGCTACATCACCGTGCAGGGTCGCGAGAAAGATCAGATCAACCGCGGCGGCGAGAAGATTGCTGCCGAAGAGATTGAAAACCTGCTGTTGCGTCACGAGGCCGTGGTGCACGCGGCGCTGGTGAGCATGGAAGATAGCCTGCTCGGCGAGAAAAGCTGCGCCTACCTGGTGGTCAATGCGCCGCTACGCGCGGTGCAGGTGCGTCGCTTCCTGAGGGAACAGGGCGTTGCCGAATTCAAACTGCCGGACCGCGTGGAGTGTGTTGAGCAACTGCCGCTGACCCACGTCGGCAAAGTCGATAAAAAACAATTACGTCAGTGGCTGGCTAGCCGCTCGCTGGCCTGAAGGAGAGAACATCATGGCAATTCCAAAACTGCAGGGCTACGCGCTGCCGACCGCAATGGACATTCCGGAAAACAAGGTGAACTGGGCGTTTGAACCGGCGCGCGCGGCACTGCTGATTCATGATATGCAGGAATATTTCCTCAACTTTTGGGGCGAAGACAGTGAGATGATGGACACGGTAGTGGCCAACATCGCCGCGCTGCGTGATTTCTGCAAGAAAAACGGGATTCCGGTTTACTACACCGCGCAGCCTAAAGCGCAGAGTGATGAAGACCGTGCTCTGCTGAATGACATGTGGGGGCCGGGCCTGACCCGTTCGCCGGAGCAGCAGCGGGTGATTGCCGCACTGGCACCGGACGATGAGGATACCGTGCTGGTGAAATGGCGCTACAGCGCTTTCCACCGCTCGCCGCTGGAGCAGATGCTCAAAGAGACCGGTCGTAACCAGCTGATTATCACCGGCGTATACGCGCATATCGGCTGCATGACCACCGCCACGGATGCTTTTATGCGCGACATTAAGCCGTTCTTCGTTGCCGACGCGCTGGCGGATTTCAGCCGTGATGAGCATTTAATGTCGCTGAAATACGTTGCCGGCCGCAGCGGTCGCGTGGTGATGACTGACGAACTGCTGCCGTCTGTTCCTGCCAGCAAAGAAGCGCTGCGCGCGTTGGTGCTGCCGCTGCTGGATGAATCTGACGAACCGTTCGATGATGACAACCTGATTGATTATGGCCTGGATTCCGTGCGCATGATGGCGCTGGCGGCACGCTGGCGTAAAGTGCACGGTGATATTGATTTCGTCATGCTGGCGAAAAATCCGAGCATTGATGCCTGGTGGGCTTTGTTGTCCCGTGAGGTGAGATCATGAGTGATTTCGATTTTCGCGGACAAACCGTGTGGGTGACCGGCGCAGGGAAAGGGATCGGCTATGCGACGGCGCTGGCGTTTGCTGAGGCGGGGGCGCAGGTGACGGGCTTTGATTTAGCCTTTGACGGCGGCGACTACCCGTTTTCGACAGAAATTCTTGACGTTGCCGATGCGCAGCAGGTTGCGCAGGTGTGTGAACGACTGCTGGCGACAACCGAGCGCCTGGACGTGCTGGTGAACGCGGCGGGCATTTTACGCATGGGCACGACCGATGCGCTGAGCCTGGCCGACTGGCAGCAAACCTTTGCCGTTAACGTCGGCGGCGCGTTTAACCTGTTTCAGCAGACGATGGCGCAGTTCCGTCGCCAGCAGGGCGGAGCGATTGTGACCGTGGCGTCGGACGCCGCCCACACGCCGCGTATCGGCATGAGCGCCTATGGGGCATCTAAGGCGGCGTTGAAAAGCCTGGCGCTGAGCGTCGGGCTGGAGCTGGCCAGCGCTGGAGTCCGTTGCAATCTTGTCTCGCCGGGGTCGACCGACACCGATATGCAGCGCGCAATGTGGGTCAGCGACGATGCCGAGCAGCAGCGTATTCGCGGTTTTGCCGAGCAGTTCAAGTTGGGGATCCCGCTGGGCAAAATTGCTCGGCCGCAGGAGATTGCCGCGACGATTCTGTTCCTGGCTTCCCGCAGCGCTAGCCATATCACGCTGCAGGACATTGTGGTCGACGGCGGCTCAACGCTGGGGGCGTAACATGATCTGGAAACGGCATTTAACGCTCGATGAACTGAATGCGACCAGTGAGAATACCATGGTGGCGCATTTAGGCATTGTCTATACCCATATTGGCGACGATAGCCTGGAAGCGGTGATGCCGGTAGACGGCCGCACGCATCAGCCGTTCGGGCTGCTTCACGGCGGCGCCTCTGCCGCGCTGGCGGAGACGCTGGGCTCAATGGCCGGATATCTGATGACCCGCGAGGGACAGTGTGTGGTGGGAACCGAGCTGAATGCGTCGCACCACCGACCGGTGTCGCAAGGGCAGGTGCGGGCGGTCTGTCAGCCGCTGCATCTGGGGCGTCAGAGCCAGAGCTGGGAAATTGTCGTTTTTGACGAGCAGGGGCGGCGCTGCTGTACCTGCCGGTTAGGGACGGCGGTGCTCGGTTAGGTTTCGGTAGCCGAATAAGGCGTAGGCCGGATAAGCGCAGCGCCCTCCGGCATGGTGCGGTACATTGCCGGAGGGCGCTGCGCTTATCCGGCCTGTATACCTGCGTTCATCTCACTTTCACTCCCCGTTTCTCATCCGTTTTTCTGACTTAAGTGATCCCGTTAACAATGTGATGTAAATGTCAGGTTCCCTTTCTGGTCATATCAGTTTCAAGGATGTTAAATCAAAGGTGTTGCTATGGACACAAAATGTAACATCCTCTGCTACTGATACGGAAAATAACGATGAACAATTCAGGGAAATACCTTATATGGGCATTGCTCTCCATTGTTGGAGCCTTTGCTCTGGGCTATATCGCCCTCAACCGTGGTGAACAGATAAACGCGCTGTGGATAGTGGTTGCCGCAGTCTGTGTTTACCTGATTGCCTACCGCTTTTATGGCCTGTATATCGCGAAAAACGTCCTGCAGGTTGACCCAACCCGCATGACGCCTGCCGTGCGTCACAACGACGGCCTTGACTATGTGCCGACCGATAAGAAAGTCCTGTTCGGTCACCACTTTGCGGCGATTGCCGGTGCGGGCCCGCTGGTTGGGCCGGTGCTGGCAGCGCAGATGGGCTATCTGCCGGGGATGATCTGGCTGTTGGCTGGGGTCGTGCTGGCCGGGGCGGTACAGGACTTTATGGTACTGTTCGTCTCGACGCGCCGTGACGGCCGTTCGCTGGGCGAACTGGTGAAAGAGGAAATGGGGCCGACTGCGGGCGTGATTGCGCTGATTGCCACGTTTATGATCATGGTGATCATTCTGGCGGTACTGGCGATGATCGTGGTGAAAGCATTGACCCACAGCCCATGGGGTACTTACACCGTGGCGTTTACCATTCCGCTGGCCCTGTTTATGGGGATTTATATTCGCTATCTGCGTCCAGGGCGTATTGGCGAGGTGTCGGTTATTGGTCTGGTGCTGCTGGTGTTTGCGATTGTCTCCGGCGGCTGGGTTGCCGCCAGCGAAACGTGGGCGCCGTGGTTTGACTATACCGGCGTGCAGTTGACCTGGATGCTGGTGGGCTATGGCTTTGTGGCCTCGGTGCTGCCGGTATGGCTGCTGCTGGCGCCGCGTGACTACCTTTCTACCTTCTTAAAAATTGGTACCATCGTCGGGCTGGCGATCGGCATCCTCATTATGCGTCCAACGCTGACCATGCCAGCGCTGACCAAATTTATCGACGGCACCGGCCCGGTGTGGACCGGCGACCTGTTCCCGTTCCTGTTTATCACCATTGCCTGTGGCGCGGTGTCGGGTTTCCACGCGCTGATTGCTTCCGGCACAACGCCGAAAATGCTGGCGAACGAAGGCCAGGCCTGCTTTATCGGCTATGGCGGCATGTTGATGGAATCTTTTGTCGCCATTATGGCGCTGGTGGCCGCCTGTATTATTGACCCGGGCGTATACTTTGCAATGAACAGCCCAATGGCCATGCTGGCGCCCGCCGGAACCGCCGACGTGGTGGCTTCGGCCGCGCAGGTTGTCAGTTCGTGGGGCTTCTCGGTGACGCCGGATCTGCTGCACCAGATTGCCAACGAAGTGGGCGAGCAGTCGATTATCTCCCGTGCGGGCGGCGCGCCGACTCTGGCGGTGGGGATGGCCTACATCCTCCATGGCGCGCTGGGCGGGCTGATGGATGTGGCGTTCTGGTATCACTTCGCGATTCTGTTCGAAGCGCTGTTTATCCTGACGGCGGTCGACGCCGGGACCCGTGCGGCACGCTTTATGCTGCAGGATCTGCTGGGGGTCATTAACCCGGGGCTCAAACGCACCGATTCGCTGCCGGCGAACCTGCTGGCAACGGCGCTGTGCGTGCTGGCCTGGGGCTACTTCCTCCACCAGGGCGTGGTCGATCCGCTGGGTGGTATTAACACTCTGTGGCCGCTGTTTGGTATTGCCAACCAGATGCTGGCAGGGATGGCGCTGATGCTCTGTGCGGTGGTACTGTTCAAGATGAAACGTCAGCGCTATGCGTGGGTTGCCCTGGTGCCGACGTCCTGGCTGCTGGTGTGTACGCTGGTGGCCGGCTGGCAGAAATCGTTCAGCGACGATAACCGCGTGGGCTTCCTGGCGATTGCCAATAAGTTCCAGGCGATGATCGACAGCGGTAACATCCCGCCGCAGTACACCGAGTCGCAGCTGGCGCAGCTGGTGTTTAACAACCGTCTGGATGCTGGCCTGACCATGTTCTTTATGGTGGTGGTGGTCGTGCTGGCGCTGTTCTCTATCAAAACCGCGCTGGCGGCGTTGAAAGAGGATAAACCGACGGCAAAAGAGACGCCGTATGAGCCGATGCCGGCGGATGCGGAGAACCTGATCGCGCAGGCGAAACGCGCGCATTAATCTGAAATCTTGCCCGGCCGAGCGCAGCGACGCCGGGCAAACGCAACAGGAGCACAGCGATGTTTGATACGCTCTCAAAAGCCGGAAAATACCTTGGCCAGGCCGCAAAAATGATGATTGGCGTGCCGGACTATGACAACTATGTTGAGCATATGCGCATTAACCACCCGGACCAGACGCCGATGACCTATGAAGCGTTTTTCCGCGACCGTCAGGATGCCCGCTATGGCGGCAAGGGCGGGGCCAAGTGCTGTTGATTGTTTTAGACATCTAAACGTCTTGATTGCTAAGTCTGCTCGCCATGTTATAGTGATTTAACATTGGCGCTACGCGTGGCAGATAACAAATGAAGACAACGCAACTCATCCCCCAAAGTAAGCTTCCCAATCTCGGCACCACCATTTTCACTCAGATGAGCGCTCTGGCGCAGCAGCATCAGGCGATTAATCTATCCCAGGGATTTCCCGATTTTGACGGCCCATCCTATCTTCAGCAGCGGCTGGCGCACCATGTTGCGAGCGGCGCGAATCAGTATGCGCCGATGACCGGTGCGCAGGTCCTGCGCGAGGCGATTGCCGAGAAAACGGCGGCGCTGTATGGGTATTTACCGGACGTTAACGGCGAGATTACGGTGACCGCCGGCGCCACCGAAGCGCTGTACGCCGCCATTACCGCGCTGGTGCGCGAGGGGGATGAGGTTATCTGCTTTGACCCCAGCTACGACAGCTATGCCCCTGCGGTGGCGCTGTCCGGTGGCGTGGTGAAGCGCATTGCCCTGCAGCCGCCGCACTTTCGCGTTGACTGGCAGGCGTTCACCGCATTGCTCAGCGATAAAACGCGGCTGGTTATCCTCAATACGCCGCATAATCCTTCTGCTACCGTCTGGCAGAGCGCTGATTTTATCGCGTTGTGGCAGGCGATTGCCGAACGGGAAATTTACGTACTGAGCGACGAAGTGTATGAACATATCTGCTTTGCTGAGGCGGGGCACGCCAGCGTATTGGCGCATCCACAGCTTCGCGAGCGGGCGGTGGCCGTGTCGTCGTTTGGTAAAACCTATCACATGACCGGCTGGAAGGTCGGTTACTGCATCGCGCCTGCGGCCATCAGCGCCGAGCTGCGCAAGGTGCACCAGTATCTGACGTTTGCGGTGAATACCCCGGCACAGCTCGCGCTGGCGGATATGCTGCGCGCGGAGCCGGAGCACTATCGTGAACTGCCGACGTTCTACCGGGCGCGGCGTGACCGATTTGTTGAGGCGCTTGGGCAGAGCCGTTTGACGCTGCTGCCCTGTGAGGGGACCTATTTTCTGCTGGCGGACTACAGTGCGATTTCAGATATGGACGATGTGAGTTTCTGCCGCTGGCTGACGAGCGAAGTCGGCGTGGCGGCGATTCCGCTGTCGGTGTTCTGCGATGCGCCGTTTCCGCATAAGCTGATTCGTCTGTGCTTTGCTAAGCAGGAAGCGACTTTACTGGCCGCGGCTGAGCGCCTTTGCCGTCTGTAATTATTTCACCGTCCAGGCCTGTGAGAACTGGCGATTACCGAACATTTCACACAGGCCATTAATCTGCTTAAGGCGCAGAATTTCGTCGGCATCCATACCCAGCTCCTGGCCCATTTTTTCATCGCTCCAGCCAAGATGGCTCAGTTCGCGCACGATATCTGACATCGCGCTAATCTGGTGACGACCGCGTGCGCGGTTGTGGCGCACGGTAGCGGCCATGCGTGAAGGGAGCGAGTCGTCGCGTTTATCCAACTGGGTTATTGGCAGGTAGCCGTGGAAGCGTTTTTTCAGTGCCGCTCTGGACTGCGACAGCATATGGCGATGGAAGCCGTCGACGATTTCGTAACGGTGGGCCTGTTTCTCAATGACCACAATCGGCTGGGTAAAACCGTCTGCCTCCAGCGACTTGGTTAACAGACGTTTTTCCTGCGGCGCCATATTGTTTGGGTTGTAATCATTTGGCGTGACCTGCGCTTCCTTTACCCACAGTACGCAGTCAATCGGCTGATCTTTGAATGGGCTTTCATCGTGCAATGCCTGACGAAATTGGTTAATGGCCTCAATTTTTTCATCCGACGTAAGGTGCTGCAGATACTCATGCAGCTGGTCGATTAGTTTTTGTCGCATAAGATTCCCCATTGCTGACGCTTTTGTTCCATGCGCGCGCGATAGCGCTGATAGTGATTGGCTTTGGTGGGGCTGAATGACAGCATGCGGCACCAGTAATCATTGTTTAACAACACCTTACAAATCCGTCGCCACGACGGGATATCTTTTGAACCGAGATCTTTTTCCTGCTCGTCTGGAATGTCTTCCCAGCCCTGTTTTTGGTACCAGTGCAGGTAGACGGCGATTTTGTTGCGATAATGGTCGGCGGTGGATTCCGGCATGCTGCTCAGCAGGAAATGGGCGTAGCTGCGCCAGCTGTGGTTTCCCGGTTTTTCGAGCTTACGATGACCGTAAAACTGATTGTCCTGCCCGGCATACATGCCGCCGCTGTGTACACCGCTGACCCGCTGACACATATCCGCCCAGCGATCCGGTTCCAGTACGTGATACAGCCATAGCCCCTGACGCTGCTCCGGGCCAAACGGTTCGCAGATGCGCATATAGCGTAGCGGGACGCCCGCTTGATACATCAGGTCGTAGAGCGGGTTGTAGGGCTGTTGGGTGCGGGCGAACCATGTCCAGATATCGGCGGTTTTCCAGTCGTATATCGGGTAGACGTACCAGGCGTGGTTGCCGGGTGCGATGGTGGTCCAGGGTTTGTCATCGGCAAAACGGCGTTTGCGCTGCGAGGCAATAGTCAAAAAGCGGTTATAGGATTCGTCTGCGCGGATCCCGACCAGCACCGCCGCCGGGCGCTGTCGGGAAAACCACTCGGCAAATTTCTGGACGAACCGTTCAAAGGTCATGCCCGTCTCGTAAAAAGAAAAGAAGGCGGGGTCGGTAATGGCATCCTGCGGCGGCTGCCTGACCCATTTGATGCCTGGCTCCCAGCATTGCCATTCAGGGGTAAATTGGGTGAGTGAATTTTGCGTGGTGAGCGGTAAGGCAACCCAGTAAAAACAATCGATAACATCCTGGTATTGTTCGCGTAATTTTTCGCAGTGGCTGATGGTATAGGAAAATTGTGCTTCCCAGTCTATAAACAGAATACTGATTTTCTTCCCTATTGCTCGCGCAGCCTGCGCGGTTAAATGCAGCATCACCGTTGAATCTTTACCGCCAGAAAATGAGACGCAAACGCGGGAAAAATTAGTTAATGTCCAGACGATGCGTTCCTGAGCCGCATCCAGTACCGATTGCGTTAACGGGAGTTTGACCATGGGCATACTCTGGCCATCCTTGATCGAGAGTTCAACTAAACATGGATGATATAATACAATAGAGTTAAGTCAGCTTGTTAAATAAAATGCTACCAACTTCTGTTTTGTCAGTATTAATTTTACTTTGTGCTTATTTATATTTTTATTATGCCTAATTTAAATCGCATTTATTATTTTGGTGAATAATTCACTGTGCAATACCGCGCGGTTGTAAACTTTATAAATCGTGATTTTAGGCAGTTCGACCGGAAGCGTAATGCGCTTAAGCGCTAAGGTATCTTTAAAGACATTAAACATAGTCAGAGGCAACAGGCCGATCAGATCCGTGTGATGAATGGTGCTGATAATGGCCGTGAGCGATGACGAGCGAAAAGCGCACCGACGTTCCATGAGAAAGTTTTCGCTAGCATACTGGTACTGTTTAATTCCGCTATCCTGAGTGTCATAAAAGGTGAAACTTTCATTGAGCACTTCGTCAATCGAAGCAAAATCGCCAAGTCGGGGGTGATCGTTACGGCTGACCAGTACCGTCGGAATCTCGATAAAGGGCTCGCATACCAACGCCCGGTTGCTGAGCGGGGAGGTGGTAAACACGATATCGGCTTTGCGATAGGTTAATAAATTTTCGACATTGTCATTAGCTCCCGAAAAATCATGGTATTCGACGTTCAGATTGGGTTCACGTAATAACTGACCGATCATCACGGTAAATTTTTCGGAGAAATAGACCTGCGGGCCATAAATAATAAATCGCTTATCCAGCGTGGAATTTTCCATCATGTTAATCGTTTGCTCTATCTGATTCAGGTTCTCAGACAGATGATGATGCAGATTCACCGCGACGGTTGTGGGGGTGATCCCTTTGCCGGCACGGACAAAGAGCGGATCGTTTAGCTGCGTTCGCAGGCGTTGCAGAGACTGACTGACGGCGGAGGGCGTAATAAAGAGCGTTTCGGCGGCTTTACTGATGCTGAGGTGCTGGTATATACACTCAAAAATAACCAGTAAATTGAGGTCAAATCGTTTTAAATCATAAAGATTAGCCATAGTTTATCCTTTTATATTGGGAGGTATATTCATTTACCTCTGAAACCACAATCCATGTGTTCGTAAAACTTAAAAATGCCTAAATCCATGCTTAATATATATCAGACTCTCTATATTATCTACTGCAAAACAAGAAAGGTAAAAAATGAATGGACGTTATGGGTAAATGATTATTCATAAAACGAATATTAAATTAATATAGAAGAGTGAATATGAATAATTTGTCGGTCCTTTCATCTCGTGATGGGGGCCAGGGACGCTCCTTGAGATACGGTGCCGGTAAAGTTCGGTTTAGCATGTAAAACCTCTGTAAAATCAGTGTGTCGTTGAGTTGCAACGAGATAACCTATCACAACCATAGATAAGACCGACGTTGCGCTGATTGCCCCGAATGAAAGGGGATGATGTAATCAGGAGGCTGTTACAGCCTTTGTTAAGGTTATGTAGAGCGCAACACGCAAGCCAGCATCGCTGGCGCTGAGCTCACCCGCGGGTGACTCAGGTAATCGGGCCGCCTCTGTTGCGGCCTTTTTACGTCTGGGGATGGGCGATTTGTGCGTATCCTCGATACTGGTTCACAAAGCTGTCTTGTTCCGGTTGTTAGATAACGCTTATTGATTTGATAATGTAAACGCATTGGTCGAATCAGGAAAAGTTCGTTAACTTAGACCTCAACGAAAACACGGAGGAAGTACTCGATGTCATTAATTAATACTAAAATCAAACCTTTCAAAAACCAGGCGTTCAAAAACGGTGAATTCGTAGAAGTGACCGAGAAAGATACCGAAGGCCGCTGGAGCGTGTTCTTCTTCTATCCGGCTGACTTCACTTTCGTTTGCCCGACCGAACTGGGCGACGTTGCTGACCATTACGAAGAACTGCAGAAGCTGGGCGTAGACGTGTACTCCGTTTCTACCGATACCCACTTCACCCATAAAGCATGGCACAGCAGCTCTGAGACTATCGCCAAAATCAAATATGCGATGATCGGCGACCCGACTGGCGCCCTGACCCGTAACTTCGACAACATGCGTGAAGATGAAGGCCTGGCCGACCGTGCGACCTTCGTTGTTGACCCACAGGGTATCATTCAGGCTATCGAAGTTACCGCTGAAGGTATCGGCCGTGACGCATCTGACCTGCTGCGTAAAATCAAAGCCGCTCAGTATGTTGCTTCCCACCCAGGTGAAGTGTGCCCGGCTAAATGGAAAGAAGGTGAAGCCACTCTGGCGCCATCTTTAGACCTGGTAGGCAAAATCTAAGTCGTCTGCCCGGCGGCACGGCAGCGGCCTACAGCCTGTAGGCCGGATAAACGCAGCACCGTCCGGCATCCCACAGGCGCACCTCTGCGCCTGTTTTATTCCAGCATCATGATGCAAGTTGCTTACAGGGGCAGCTCGTATGTGGCCGCTTGCATGATGATGTTTTAAGCCCAGGAGATAAAAATGCTCGACACCAACATGAAAACCCAGCTCAAGGCTTACCTTGAGAAGCTGACCAAACCTGTTGAGCTGATTGCCACGCTGGACGACAGCGCTAAATCGGCAGAGATCAAGGAACTGTTGGCTGAAATCGCTGAACTGTCAGATAAGGTCACCTTCAAACAAGATAACGACCTGGCGGTGCGTAAGCCGTCGTTCCTGATTACAAATCCCGGCTCTCACCAGGGCCCGCGTTTTGCCGGCTCTCCGCTGGGTCACGAGTTCACTTCTCTGGTTCTGGCGCTGCTGTGGACCGGCGGTCATCCCTCGAAAGAGGCGCAGTCTCTGCTGGAGCAGATTCGCGACATCGACGGTGATTTTGAATTTGAAACCTACTATTCACTGTCGTGCCATAACTGTCCGGACGTTGTGCAGGCGCTGAACCTGATGTCGGTACTGAACCCGCGCATCAAGCATACGGCAATCGACGGCGGTACTTTCCAGAATGAAATCACCGAACGTAATGTGATGGGCGTTCCGGCGGTCTACGTGAATGGCCAGGAATTTGGTCAGGGCCGTATGACGCTGGCGGAAATCGTCGCGAAAGTTGACACCGGCGCGGAAAAACGCGCGGCGGAAGAGCTGAATAAGCGCGATGCGTATGATGTGCTGATTGTTGGCTCCGGCCCGTCTGGCGCGGCGGCGGCGGTTTACTCTGCGCGTAAAGGGATTCGTACCGGCCTGATGGGCGAGCGTTTTGGCGGCCAGGTGCTGGATACCGTCGATATCGAAAACTACATTTCCGTGCCGAAAACCGAAGGTCAGAAGCTGGCAGGCGCGCTGAAGGCGCACGTTAGTGAATACAACGTCGATGTGATTGATTCCCAGAGCGCGTCTAAGCTGGTGCCTGCTGCGGTTGAAGGTGGCCTGCATCAGATTGAAACGGCCTCCGGCGCGGTGCTGAAAGCACGCAGCATCATTATTGCTACCGGTGCAAAATGGCGCAACATGAACGTACCGGGCGAAGATCAGTACCGTACCAAAGGCGTAACCTATTGCCCGCACTGCGACGGCCCGCTGTTTAAAGGCAAGCGCGTGGCGGTCATTGGCGGCGGCAACTCGGGCGTGGAAGCGGCCATCGACCTGGCGGGCGTGGTTGAACACGTTACGCTGCTGGAATTTGCGCCGGAAATGAAGGCCGATCAGGTCCTGCAAGATAAAGTGCGTAGCCTGAAAAACGTCGACATTATTCTCAATGCCCAGACCACCGAAGTGAAAGGTGACGGCACCAAAGTGACCGGTCTGCAGTATCGCGACCGCGTAAGCGGCGACGAACATCACGTCGCGCTGGCGGGGATCTTTGTCCAGATTGGTCTGTTGCCGAACACAACCTGGCTGGAAGGGGCGGTTGAGCGTAACCGTATGGGTGAGATTATCATCGATGCGAAATGCGAAACGAACGTTAAGGGCGTATTTGCCGCTGGCGACTGTACTACCGTGCCGTACAAACAAATTATTATCGCCGCCGGCGAAGGTGCAAAAGCGTCACTGAGCGCGTTCGATTATCTGATTCGCACCAAAACAGCATAAAAAAGAAGACAATACCTGCAATGTCAAAGGCCACCGAAAGGTGGCCTTTTTTTATACCGCGCAGTTAACGTTAGCGCACAACCAGCACGGGAATGTTAGCGTGGCGAATCACGCTGGAGGCGTTAGATCCCAGCAGGTGGGTACTGATAGACGGATTACGAGAACCAATTACCACCATATCGGCGTTGAGCTCTTCCGCCAGTTCGTTCACCGCATCGCGCACGTTGCCCACCCGGACATGCAGCTTAATGCGGGAAGGGTCGATCGTGAAATGACTCACCATGGTGGTCAGCCGGGTTTCCGCCTCCTGCTGTAAATGCTCTTCAAAGCGGCGCAGATCGGCGGCAAAGCGGCTCATGGTGTAGCTTGCCGAACCGGGCAGAACGTGTAGTAGGTGGATAATGCCATCCTGCTGGGCTAAAAACTCCGCGTGACGAATCGCTTTGTCGCTTAACTCCATCTCAAAAACATCAACGGGCATAATGATTGTTTTGTACATAGGCTCCTCCTTGTCTTTATAGAACTATCAAAACACATAATGCATTTTGAATATGTCATTTAGTTCGCAAAATAGTTTATCTCGCGGAGGGGCGTTGTAAAGTTTGGTCAGGCGGGGACAGAAAGAGGATGCATGGCATCCCCTTTAATCATTTCGGCACAGAATTAGCGGTGAAATTCGCCGGCGGCTTCCGGCTGATAAAGCAGTTCAAGCACTTCCAGATGTGTTGATGCACCGCCCGGTAACTCCCAGTGAATGGTGCTACCTGCACGCAGGCCGAGCAGGGCTGCGCCAACCGGAGCCATCACCGAAAGCTGGCTGCTGCTGTCGGTCATCTGCGCCGGGAAGACCAGCGTGCGTACGCGCTCTTCGCCGGTGGTGAGATCGCGGAATCTGACCTGGCTATTCATACTCACTACGTCGTGCGGCATGTCCTCTGGGGCACACATCTGGGCACGATCCAGCTCGTCGTTTAGCGCGCTCGCCACCGGGGAATTTGCGTAAGCAGATTGCTCAAGCAGGCGGTCGATACGCTCGGCATCGAACTCATTAATAATGATGGCAGGTCGGGTCATTATTTACTCCATGTCTATCGATTATCCAAAAGAAAACCCTCACCGCCAGCGGCAAGGGTTCATCTGCTCCCATCATACTGATCCTGGCGTCAGGTTTGAAGTGATGCAGCGCACATTCGCAGATGGCAATAATTTTCGTTGTGTGAAATTTATGCGAAATACATCGCAACCTATAAATCTGGATTATTCTTTTTAGGCTGCGCCTGGCAGCGTCCTCAAAGTACAGGAGATCGTATGAGCGGTTTCGATAAACTGACCCTGAAAGATGGTAGTTATCTCTGGTTTAAAGATTGGGGGAGCGGACAGCCAATCGTATTTAGCCACGGCTGGCCGTTGACGTCTGATGCGTTTGAGGATCAGATGCTGTACCTGGGGTCAAAAGGGTATCGTGTGATTGCCCACGATAGACGAGGCCACGGACGTTCTGCGCAGCCATGGGACGGGCATAATATGGATCAGTATGCCGATGATTTGGCCGAGTTAACGGCGCACCTTAACCTGAAAGATGCGGTGCATGTCGGGCACTCTACCGGCGGCGGCGAAGTCGCACGCTACATCGGTCGCCATGGAACCAGCCGGGTAGCGAAAGCGGTGCTGATTGGTGCCGTTACGCCGATTATGGTGAAAACCGATTTTAACCCGAACGGCGTGCCAGCGGAGGTCTTTGACGGCATTCGTAACGGGGTGGTGGAAGATCGCGGTGGGTTCTTTTATGAGCTGACGGCGGCATTTTATGGCTATAACCGCCCAGGAGCCAAAGAGTCGAAAGCGGTGCGTGAAGGGTTTGTTGAGCAGGGCCTTCAGGGCTCGATTAAAGCGCTCTACGATTGTATTAAAGCTTTTTCAGAAACCGATCTGCGTGAGGACCTGCGTAAGATGACTATCCCGACGCTGGTGATTCACGGTGATGACGATCAGATTGTGCCGTTTGAAACCTGCGGGAAGGTGGCAGCGCAGCTGCTGCCGGACGCTGAACTGAAGGTATATAAAGGCGGTTCGCACGGGATCTGCACCACCCATAAGCACCAGATCAATGACGATCTGCTGGCCTTTATTCAGAAGTAGGGGCGTTTAACCCCCGCAGGCGCGGGGGCGGAAATTAATAACCGTTTTTATCCACCACGAACTGTTTGCCGCAGTTGCCGGGATGCGGCTGTGGCAGCAGCGAGGCCGAGGTCAGCGGCTCGTTGATGCTGGCTGATTTGATAGCAATCTGCATTTCCGTCAAATAGGCCGGGTTGCCGTTACAGGTTAGCTTAACGGCTTTGACGTTCTCTTGACCGAAAGCGGTGGCCACCGCGGCATCGAAGCTGGCGCGGGTTACGGTTTTACCGTAGTTGGCGGCCAGGAACTGGCCGAGCGCGCTCTGCTTCACTTCGCCGTTCAGCCGAACCATAGTGCTGAAGTAGGCGTCCGGATCGAAGCCAAAACAAACGCCGTGCTTAGCAAATTCATAACGCTCGAGGCAGCTTTTTCCACCGCTGCCGGGCATCACCTGGTTAAGTTTATTGGCCACTTCCAGCGACAGGCCGGTTTCTTCAGCGGCGCATTTACGGCTGGCTTTCGCTTCCGGCATATTTGGAATGGGACGGGTGGCGCAGCCGAAGCGCATCCAGCGGTTGTTATCGACCCCGCGTGAGGCTATTGAGGCAGGCAGGCCCGGCCATAAACCGTGGACCGTTAAATAGTCAGCCTTATTATTGAGTTCTTTAGGCTGTTGGCATTCCAGTGGTTCTTTACGGTTGCGGTCATACTGACTCTGACAAAAGCCCGTTTGCCAGGAGAGCGCCAGTACGTAACGATCGAAGTCACCATATTGCGTCGGGACGAGCGGCTCGGCGTGAAGGCTTCCGGCGCAGAGTAACAGCGCACATCCTGACACAATATTCTTCCTTAGCATTTTCCTGGCTCCACGTTTTTAATCATTTAGTGACGTTATTACATAATAAAATAAGGCGCCTTCAGGCGCCTTATTTATTTGAGCTATCAATGATTATGCGGACGCGCCGGGAACCAGAATTTCGGTAGCGATAATCACCACAATCAAACCCACAATGACCGGTACTGAAGTCCGCTTCACCACTTCGAACGGTGAAATTTTTGCCATCCCGGCAACCGCGACAACGACGCCGGAAACCGGGGAGATGGTACGGCCCAGGTTGGAGGCCTGGAGCATCGGGATGGACAGGTAGGCCGGGTTAATACCGGAGGAGTGCGCCAGCTTTGGAATCATCTCCACGAAAGCATAGAACGGGGCGTTACCGGAACCGGTCGTCATTGCTGCCAGCATGGTCAGCACGACCAGCACCAGCATCAGGATGATGCTGGCGGAGCCGAACGAGGTGGCGATAGAGATCAGGCTATTAATAAAGCCGATGGTGCTCAGACCCTGGGCGAAGACGCCGGCTGCAACCAGCAGCATAACCACGCCGGCGAAGGCGTCCGCCATGCCGCGATAGGCCACTTCCAGACCCGCAAACACGTTCTGGGTGTTAAAGCCGCGGAAGAACTCCAGCACCGCGGCCAGCAGCATACAAATAACCAGAATCGCGATGATATGCAGCTCCGGGCCCCATTTACCGTCAAAAATCAATACGCCGATAATGGGCGTGAACGGTAAAATGGCATAGAAGGACGGCGCGGTAGTGGTAATTTCGCTGACATCCAGCATCTCGTGAGAGATATTTTCTTTTTTGTCCAGGTAGCGCTGCCAGAAGAAATGGGCAATAGCCATCGCGATAATCGCGGCGATAGAGATTGGCAGTGTGGTTTTAAAGGCAAAATCAATTAACGGCATTTCGGCGGCCTTGGCAGCCAGCACGACGTCACCGGACGTCGGAGAGAGAATAATGGCTGCCGGGGAGGCACAAATAGCCGCTGCGGCGCCGCGGCTAATGCCGACGTTAACCATGACCGGGAAGAGAGTCGCCATCAGCAGCACGCCCAGACCGGTAGCGGAGGAGACAGCCAGCGACATCAGGCACGCCACAAAATAGGCCGCAATCATCAGTAAATACGGTGAGTTAATATATTGCAGCGGTTTGGAAGCCAGCTTAACAACCATATCGTTAGCGCCAATGTGGGTCATATAAGCGGCAAAACCACAGAGCATCATAATCATCATGCCGAGATCGCCGCCGCGGCTCATCAGCAGAATTTTAATATATTCAATGATGTCAGTAGCAGAGTAACCCGTGCTGGTTTCACTACTCGGTAAAATCTTATGCCCCATCAATGCACTGGCAATCAGTAGCAGCAGACCGCCGACAAAGAGGACCCCTGTCGCGGAATATCCTTTGATGATGTAGCGGGCTACGCCCACGATAACCACAACACCAATCAGGAGTTCAAAGAACGTTAACATTATTAACACCTATCGCCCAGTTGTAAAATTGATGCAGTGCAGCATCAAAAAGTAAGGATGAAATGTGCCGAAAAAACCGGCGAACTTAGCTGATGAAAATCAAAAAAGAGACTAATTAAAGATGATGACTTTGCAAATTACACGATGTACTCACAAAGCGGAACATTGCCCTCACACTAAGTATAGTGGGCTGCGTGAATAATAAACAGAAAGGTGAATGAAATGTATTATTTCAGTTAGATAACATCGTGAATGGCCGGCGCTGCGGCGGTGTGGTATCGCTTATGCTGTGGGGGGAGTGTTTGCTTTATTTTATTGCGTCATATTTATTGATTAATATTATAAATGAAGTGGCTTAGAAATAAATAAGGTTAAACTTTGGTTTTAATATAATTTCAGGCGGTGGATGGTTATTTATTTTTATAATGAAATGATGTGAGTAAATAATGAAAATTTTGACTGCATATAATTGACGCTTTGAGTTGATATTTATGCACTTGAGCTGAGGGTCGGGTTGAACAATCATCTAAGAATATTCTAATTTGTAACCAGGCGGTATGAAAAAAACTATGGATTGATGTCGTTGAGACTCAATTGAGTTTAGTCTTGTTAGACTATTCTTAATGGATACTTTACTGGCAAGTCTATCGTGTTAAATCTCAATAAAAATTTTGCACTGTCGCTCGTGTTCGCGGGGCTGTCGGCTACAGCACTTCCTGCGGCGGCGTCGTTTAGCGAAACCATAAAAGAGGGTTACAACACCCTTAGCAGCAACATTGCTCAGACGTGGAATGAGCCGCAGCATTACGATCTGTATGTGCCAGCAATTACCTGGCACGCGCGTTTTGCCTACGATAAAGAAAAAACCGACGCGTACAATGAACGTCCCTGGGGAGCGGGGTTTGGCGTGTCCCGCTGGGATGAAAAAGGCAACTGGAACGGCATTTATCTTATGGCTTTTAAGGACTCCTTTAATAAATGGGAGCCTATCGGAGGCTACGGCTGGGAAAAAACCTGGCGACCGCTGGCTGATGATAACTTCCATGTTGGCCTCGGATACACCATCGGGGTGACCGCACGCGATAACTGGAAATACATCCCGATTCCGGTGGCGCTCCCTCTGGCCTCCATCGGCTACGGCCCCGCAACATTCCAGATGACCTACATCCCGGGTACCTATAACAACGGTAATGTGTACTTTGCCTGGATGCGTTTCCAGTTCTGAAAACCGCTTCTGGAACCAATGCTGAGATAAAGTCAACCTGCAAATAAAAGTTAGCGACATTTATCACTTTTTAACGAAGTTGGGCTGGACAAAACCGACGACAATTGTTGTACTGTTAACTGACACAGATTAGTGTCGTTTTTTCATATAAAGGTAATTTTGATGTCTAAGATTAAAGGTAACGTTAAG
This sequence comes from Kluyvera genomosp. 2, assembly GCF_036759865.1. Taxonomy (NCBI): domain Bacteria; kingdom Pseudomonadati; phylum Pseudomonadota; class Gammaproteobacteria; order Enterobacterales; family Enterobacteriaceae; genus Kluyvera; species Kluyvera genomosp. 2. The sequence continues at coordinate 102,560 of NZ_JAPKIA010000003.1, read as the reverse complement.
TGGTTTAATGAGTCCAAAGGATTCGGTTTCATTACTCCGGAAGATGGCAGCAAAGACGTATTCGTACACTTCTCTGCAATCCAGACCAACGGTTTCAAAACTCTGGCTGAAGGTCAGCGCGTAGAGTTCGAAATCACTAACGGTGCCAAAGGCCCTTCTGCTGCTAACGTCATCGCTCTGTAAGCGACAAATAGCAGTCAGAATTCAAAACCCGCTTAACTGCGGGTTTTTTTTATTCTTTTTATCCCTGACTGGTGGCGCTGAACAGCCAGAACGCCAGCGCCGTCATGGCAAATGAGCCGAAAAGGTTAACCGCCACGTTTAACAGCGCCCAGCTGAATTTCCCCGCCTGCAACAGAAAGACCACTTCTGCCGAAAACGTCGAGAAGGTCGTCAGGCCGCCGCAAAAACCGGTGGTGAGCAGCACTTTCCACACCGGATCAATGTGCGGGAGCCGATTAAACCAGGCAAGACCGGCGCCGATAATGAACGCCCCCAGCAGGTTGGCCGTAAGCGTACCCAGCGGAAGCGCATGGTGCATAGGGTTAAAGCGAAAGCTAAGCAGCCAGCGGGCTACGCTGCCGGTACCGCCGCCGATAAAAACGGCTAACAAAAGTTGCATCATGCGAATTTCCTGCCATCTTCGAGTGTGGCCAGAGTTTACCCTTGAAGGGACGATCTGGCTATATACTGATCGATATTCATCATCTTGATATATTAGCAAAACTTAAGGAGTTACGATGCGAGTAGCGGCGGGACAGTTTGTCGTGACACCGGAGTGGCAGGTTAACGCGCAAACCTGCGTGACGCTGATGCAGTCGGCGGCAGCGCTGGGCGCTGAGCTGCTGGTGTTGCCAGAAGCGCTGCTGGCGCGTAGCGATAGCGATCCGGATATGTCGGTGAAATCGGCGCAGCCGCTGAACGGTGGCTTTATGCAGCTCCTCAAGGCGCAGAGCCGTCTTGACGATTTGACGACGATACTCACCATTCACACTCCCTCTTCGGCGGAACGGGCCAGAAATACGCTGGTCGCGCTACGCGGTGGGGAGGTGATTGCTCACTACCATAAGCTGCATCTCTATGACGCTTTTGCTATCCAGGAGTCGAAGCGGGTCGATGCCGGGGGAGCGCTGCCGCCGTTAATTGAGGTGTCGGGGTTTAAGGTCGGCCTGATGACCTGCTATGACCTGCGCTTTCCGGACATGGCGCTAGCGCTGGCGTTACAGGGGGCTGAGATTCTGGCGCTGCCTGCCGCCTGGGTACGCGGGCCGCTGAAGGAACATCATTGGTCGACGCTGCTGGCTGCGCGAGCGCTGGACACGACCTGTTACCTCGTCGCCAGCGGCGAGTGCGGCACGAGAAACATTGGTCAGAGCCGAATCGTGGATCCGCTTGGCGTGACCCTGGCAGGAGCTTCAACGGCACCGCAGCTGATTGTGTCTGAGGTGAGTCGCGACGATCTTTCACGCATTCGTCAGCAGCTTCCGGTGCTGAAAAACAGGCGTTTTGCGCTACCGCAATTAACATGACGTTTTTTTAAACAATGCTTGATTCACCTTGTTACAGATTGCTATTGTGTGCACGCGCTAAATGACCGTTAATAAACTATGGTGATGTGGCGCATTTTGCAGCCTGTTTTTGAGAAGAAGGTATCTATGGGTGAGATTAGTATTACCAAACTGCTGGTAGTGGCAGCACTGATTATTCTGGTGTTTGGTACCAAGAAATTACGGACTCTGGGTGGAGATCTGGGTTCAGCGATCAAAGGCTTTAAAAAAGCCATGAATGACGATGAAACCGCCGCGCAGAAGAGCGCAGACGAGACTCCGGCAGAAAAGCTCTCTCATAAAGAGTAAGCAGGGCAGCGTTTCAGATGATATGCGGGTGAATGCGTGTCATCCGTGGGTGTAACAACCCGCAGAAAAGGCTTCAGCATGACGATGCTGAAGCCTTTTTTGATACTATTTGATTTCCAAATGCATTTCATTGAAACAATTTATTTCTTCAATGAGCAATAAAAAAGCCGCTGTCGACAGAGAGCGGCTTTTTCGTATTGGCAACTATCCCTACTTCACTTCAATGCCTTTGGCCTGAAGATCGGCATGGTAAGACGAACGGACAAACGGGCCGCAGGCGGCGTGGGTGAAGCCCATCGCCAGCGCTTCGGCTTTCATCTCTTCAAACTCATCCGGGCTAACGTAGCGCTGTACCGGCAGGTGATGACGGCTCGGCTGCAGGTACTGGCCCAGCGTCAGCATGGTCACTCCGTGGCGGCGCAGATCGCGCATAACGTCGATAATTTCGGCGTTGGTTTCACCCAGGCCAACCATAAGGCCGGATTTCGTTGGGATTTCCGGGTGCGCTTCTTTGAAGCGCTCAAGCAGCTTCAGCGACCAGTTATAGTCGGCGCCCGGGCGAACCTGGCGATACAGACGCGGCACGTTTTCCAGGTTGTGGTTAAACACGTCCGGCGGGGTTTCCGTCAGAATCGCTAAGGCGCGATCCATACGGCCGCGGAAGTCCGGTACCAGCGTTTCAATGCGGATGCTCGGGCTTTTCTCGCGAATTGCAGCAATACAGTCGGCGAAGTGCTGGGCGCCGCCGTCGCGCAGATCGTCACGATCGACGGAGGTGATAACTACATAGCGCAGCGCCATGTCAGCGATAGTTTGCGCCAGCTTTTGCGGTTCGTTGGCATCCGGGGTCACCGGGCGACCGTGGGCCACGTCGCAGAACGGGCAGCGACGGGTGCAGATTGCGCCAAGGATCATAAAGGTCGCGGTGCCGTGGTTGAAGCATTCTGCCAGGTTCGGGCAGGAGGCTTCTTCACACACGGAGTGCAGACCATTTTTACGCATGGCCGCTTTGATGCCCTGGATACGGGAAGAGTCCGCCGGAAGTTTAATTTTCATCCACTCCGGTTTTCGCAGCAGCGCTTCGCGCTCTGTTGCCACGTTTTTTACCGGGATAAGGGCCATCTTATCGGCATCGCGGTACTTTACACCGCGTTCCATCACAATGGGTTTACTCATAGCGTACGTGTTCCAGTTCCGAGTATCGAGGGAAAGCGTTTCAATTCAAGGGAATGTTGTATTTATCAACTATTTTTGAATTAATGGCAGGCAGTATACCATTGAAACGGGGTATAAAGCAGCCTGCCAGGCCGGCAAATTGTAAAATAGTTGTTGAATAATGCTTTTTTGCCGGCAGAGGATAGCGGGTGGCGGGTGAACTAGAATGCCTGATGGATGACGTTGATAATGTTTTGCATTACCGGGTCCCGCAGGCTGAGTTTATTGTAATGCAATGAAAAATCGACCCGTTCCTGCTGTAATGGCGCGAAATCCAGCGTGCACAGCGGCCAACACTGCTTAAAGATATGGTAGAAGCGCAGCGGCATGATGCCTATCAGGTTGCTCGAGGCGATCAGTGACGCAATGGTAAACAGGTTGTAACTGCTCACGCTGACCTGACGGTCGGGGAGCATGTCGCGAATGCGTTTGTAGAGGTCGTTCTGCCCGGCGCCGTCCATTGTCAGCAGCGTATGCTCGTATTGCATCAACGTTTCGGCCGACGGCTCTTCGTTAAGCGCAGGATGGTCGTTACGACAAACGAGCACCAGATTATCGCTGAAGAGGGCATGGCGGCCCAGCGTTCGCGGATTGTTATGCTCATGGTTGTCGATCACTAAATCGGTCTGGAACTGGCTAAGCTGGGCGTTGGCGTCGGTTACCGCCACGTTGCGTAGCAGCACCTGTGGGTAGGTCTGCTTCACCGCCTGATAGATAACCGGCATGACAATGGCCCCCACAGACGCCGCCGTCCCGATGGTGATCACCCGCTGTTTGTCATAGCTGCCGTCCAGGTCCAGTGCGCCGAGAATCGATTCCAGCCCCTGGCTAATGTACTCGTGCAGATGCGAGGCATAGGCAGTTGGCGTGACGCCCTGTCCTTTACGAATGAACAGCGGGTCAGGGAACAGCAGGCGGAGTTTCTGGATGGATTGGCTAATGGCGGACGGCGTAAGGTTCAGGACTTTTGCCGCATTGACGATGCCTTTATGAACATAAACCGCTTCAAATATCGTCAACAGGTTCAGGTCTATATTGCGCAGGGTGCGAAAGATTTGTGGTGTGTCATTATCGACATTAAGGTTTATTTTATTTTCTGGCTTATTGTTATAATCCACACTGCTTACTCCATATTCATTCACACCATGAATGATAGTTGATAGTTACATTATTATTATTATTCCTGAGTCCATGTTACTGCAAGGTAAAAAATAGCAATTTTTCGTTATCCCTCAATGCATTAATGAATCTAATGCATTCATTAAATGTATATCAACACTCTCAGTTTTGCACAGAAATGAGATCTGCTTTGCACTTTTTTGCTAAATGTGCAGCAGGAAGATACGAAAAACGAGATATTGTTCAGCGGGCGAGTGACGAAGCGTTAATGGCCCAAAAAATATTGGGCCGAAATATATAATATATTAAGCAGAGATATATTCATGCGGCGGATTGTTTAGCCGCGCTAAAAATTTGTCCACAAGAATTGGGGATATATTTTCCGGTTTGGCTTCGCTCACCCACTGTGAGACCTGCGCCATCTCCATGCCCGCATAGCCGCAGGGGTTAATGCGCAGGAAAGGGGAAAGGTCCATCGCCACATTCAGCGCCAGCCCGTGGAAAGAGCAGCCCTTACGGATACGCAGCCCCAGCGAGCAAATCTTTTTCTCGCCAACGTAAACGCCCGGCGCGTCGGCGCGCGGATGGGCTTCAATCCCGAGTTCTGCCAGCGTATCGACCACGGCTTGCTCCAGCAGGGTCACCAGTTCACGTACGCCGAGCTTGCGGCGCTTCAGGTTTAACAGCACGTACATAACCTGCTGACCCGGGCCATGATAGGTTACCTGGCCGCCGCGATCGCTCTGAATGACCGGAATATCGCCCGGTACCAGCACATGTTCTGCTTTCCCCGCCTGACCCTGCGTAAAAACCGGCTGATGCTCAACCAGCCAGATCTCATCAAGCGTGGATTCATCACGGTTATCGGTAAAGTCGTGCATCGCCTGGGAAATAGGTTCGTAAGGCTGTAGGCCCAGTTGACGGATGAGGAGGGTATTGAAGTCCAAAACAGCGTCTCCGCAGAGGGGAAATAATGGACGCAGAGTATATCACAGGCAGGTGGAGAGAAGCGTTACCCGGGCGTGCCGGGTAACGGTGATGCGATTACAGCACCATACGGACAATTTCAATATTGCCCAACTCTTCGTACAGCGTCTCGACCTGCTCAATGTGGGTTGCATTGATGGTAATGGACACCGAGTGGTAGTTGCCTTTGCTGCTCGGTTTTATCTGCGGAGAGTAATCACCTGGCGCATGGCGCTGTACCACTTCAACCACCAGGTCAACCAGCTCAGGTTTCGCCAGACCCATTACTTTGTAAGTAAACGGAGTAGGGAATTCAAGCAGTTCGTTCAGTTTGGTTTTCATGTCAGCTCCAGTGTTAAAAAAGAATAACTCCCGCATGGTTAGCGGGAGTTATTTTAGCTATGCATAGTATATGGGGATGGAAATCACACTTTCAAGTGGGTGATTTTTAACCAAACCAGTGATGGAACATTAATTTAATGTAATCAATGATTTTGCCGAAGAAGTTACCTTCCGGTATTTCTTGCAGCACCACCAGAGGGCGCTGGTCGATGGTTTTACCGTCCAGCTGGAAGTTAATGGTGCCGACCACTTGGTTTTTCTGCAGCGGTGCGTGCAGCTCGCTGTTGTTCAGCACGTAGCTGGCTTTCAGGTCCTTCATGCGGCCGCGCGGGATGGTCAGGTAAACGTCTTTATCGACGCCCAGGGACGCACGATCGGTATCACCAAACCAGGCGGGTTCAGAGGCGAACTCTTTACCGGCTTTGATTGGGTTAACGGTTTCAAAGAAGCGGAAGCCCCAGGTCAGCAGCTTTTTGCTCTCGGTTTCACGCCCTTTGTAGGTGCGGCCGCCCATGACGGCAGAAACAAGGCGCATCTGGCCTTCGGTCGCGGAGGCCACCAGGTTGTAACCGGCTTTGTCGGTGTGGCCGGTTTTAATGCCGTCAACGTTCAGGCTATTGTCCCACAGCAGGCCGTTACGGTTTAGCTGACGAATGCCGTTAAAGGTGAACTCTTTTTCTTTGTAGATGGTGTATTCGTTCGGCACGTCGCGAATCAGCGCCTGGCCAATCATCGCCATATCACGTGCGGAACTGTACTGGCCGTCTGCATCCAGGCCGTGAACGGTCTGGAAGTGGGTGTTTTTCAGCCCCAGCGCGTTGACGTAGCTGTTCATCAGGCCCACGAAGGCATCCTGGCTGCCAGCGACGTAGTCGGCCATGGCAACACAGGCATCGTTACCCGATTGCAGGTTAATCCCGCGAATCAGCTGTGATACCGGTACCTGCATACCCGGCTTAAGGAACATCAGGGAAGAGCCTTTGAACACCGGGTTGCCGGTGGCCCAGGCATCGTTACCGATGGTGACCAAATCGGATTCTTTAAACTTGCCCGCTTTCATTGCCTGACCGATGACGTAGCTGGTCATCATTTTTGTCAGGCTGGCCGGATCGCGGCGGGCGTCAGCGTTTTGCTCAGCCAGCACCTTGCCGGAGTTGTAATCAATAAGAATGTAGGACTCGGCGTCAATCTGCGGAACGCCTGGAATCATGGTTTTGATGTTCAGGTCATCGGCGTGGGCGACGGAGCTCAGTGCTGCGACGGAGAGCGCCGGAATGAGTAAGCAAGCGAGAAAAGAGGTCTTCATGGTCAAAACAACGACATCCGTGATGGAGTTAAAAAGTGCCTTACTATAGCAAATGCCCTTTAGACAGGCATCCGACATCGTATATGACTTTGTTAATGACGTTTACATATACGAAGCATCGGATGCCGCGAGCGCTTTAGTTGGCGTGCGTAATAAACGATTGCAGCTGTGCTTCGCTCTGCAAACGTTGCTGTATGGTACCGGCTTCCGCTTTGCTGGCGAATGGACCGAGCTGAATACGCCAGACCGCGCCGTTTTGCGTTACGCGGCCCGGGACGGAGAACTGCTGGCTCAGACGCTGCTGATACTGCTGTGCGCGGGTCTGGTCGCTGACTGCGCCAACCTGAACTACGTAGTTTCCGGCTGCTGCTGCTGCAGGTGCGGCGACGGCAGCCGTCGCGGCTGGCGCGGCGCTTGCGGGGGCACTTACCGGCGCGGTGACCGGTGCCGGTGTGGACTCTTCGAGTACGCCGCTATTTAATGGTGTCGGAGCACCAAGGAAGCCACCGCTTTTCACCGGCGCGCCTTCGCCGCTGTCGGCTGAGGCGAGGGTATCGTTACTGATCGCGCGTACGTCACCCTGAGGCGCGCTGGCCTGCGGGGTGGAAGAGGCGCTGCCCATGCCGCCGCTCAGGTCAGGGCGGTCCGGGAGCGCGTAGGTTTGCTTCGCGACGGTGGTACAGGCCATGCCGGGGCCGGAAAGCGAACCATCCTGGGCGACGATAATCGGGTCGATACGGACTTTGGTATTGTTTGATGTGTTCAGACGATCCGCCGCCGCGCGGGAGAGCGAAATCACGCGATCGTTGCCATAAGGGCCGCGATCGTTAATACGCACTACGATCATCCGGCCGTTAGCCAGATTGGTAATACGCGCGTAGCTCGGCACCGGCAGGGTAGGGTGCGCGGCGGTAAGCTGCGTCGGATCGAACGCTTCGCCGATCGCCGTCAGATTGCTGCCCGGTTCGGCATCATAGATGGCGGCAAGCCCGGCCTGGCTGAAGTTGGACGGGTCCTGGACAATTTTATATTTCTTACCGTCGCGTTCGTAATCCTGATTCGCCGTCGCGTTCAGTGGCTCAAAGCGTGGATCGGCCCCGCTGATTTCCACCGTCGGGCCATTACATACCGCAGGTTTTGGTGCGGAGACGGTCTGCTGCTGAACATCATCACTCGAACAAGCCGCCAGCAGCCCTGCCGCTATGCAGATCCCAAGCCATTGCTTACGCATTGAGCACCCCTTAGACGCTTTTTGACAACATTTTCCTGTGGGTGTGTATCGACATGACGATACCGAACCCGGCCATCAGTACGATCAGGGCTGACCCCCCGTAGCTGACCAGCGGCAGCGGAACGCCCACCACCGGCAAGATGCCACTTACCATACCAATATTAACAAATACATAAACGAATAAAATCAGCATCAAACCACCGGCCATGACGCGGCCAAACGTGGTTTGCGCCTGGGCGGCGATCCACAGGCCGCGCATAATCAGTAGCACGTACAACGCCAGCAGAATCAGAATACCAATAAGCCCCAGCTCCTCGGCCAGTACCGCAAAGATAAAGTCGGTATGGCGTTCCGGCAAGAATTCGAGCTGCGATTGCGTGCCGTGCAACCAGCCTTTGCCACGCAGGCCGCCAGAGCCGATGGCGATTTTGGACTGAATAATGTGGTAGCCCGCGCCCAGCGGATCGGATTCCGGGTCCATCAGCATCATCACGCGCTGGCGCTGATAGTCGTGCATCAGGAAGAACCAGAGTATCGGGATAAAGCAGGCGACCAGCACCACGGCGACCAGAATTAACCGCCAGCTCAGGCCTGCCAGGAACAGCACGAACAGGCCGGACAGGGCGACCAGGATGGATGTACCAAGGTCCGGCTGGGCGGCGACCAACAGCGTCGGCATGAAAATCAGCACCAGCGCGATGGCGGTATTTTTCAGCGTGGGCGGGCAAACGTCGCGGTTAATAAAACGCGCCACCATTAGCGGGACGGCGATTTTGGCTATCTCAGACGGCTGGAAGCGCACCACGCCGAGGTCCAGCCAGCGCTGGGCACCTTTGGAGATGGCGCCAAAGGCATCGACCGCCACCAGCAGGATAATACAGAAGATATACAGCCAGGGCGCCCAGCCTTCGTAGACTCGCGGCGGGATCTGCGCCATGACGACCATGATAACGAGCCCCATGGCGATCTGGCCAATTTTACGTTCCGTCATCCCCATGTCCTGGCCGCTGGCGCTCCAGATAACCAGCGCGCTATAGGTCAGCAGCGCCAGCAGAATCAGCAGCATGGCTGGGTCGAGGTGAATTTTATCCCAGAACGATTTTTTGTTCGGATTATCCGTCATGATTATTGGTCCTCCGACGCGGCTGCAGCAGGGTTCTCAGCCGGTAAATCGGTGTTGTTGTCGCCCAGCATGATGTGGTCAAGGATCTGACGCATGATGGTACCGACAGCCGGGCCAGCGCCGCCGTTCTCCAGGATAATCGCTACGGCGACCTGGGGATCGTTATACGGCGCAAAGGCGGTCATTAGTTTGTGGTCACGCAGACGCTCGGCAATACGATGCGCATTATAGGTTTCGTTAGCCTTCAGGCCAAAGACCTGCGCGGTACCGGATTTCGCCGCAATTTTATACGGTGCGCCGGCGAAGTATTTATGCGCGGTGCCGTTCGGGCGATTGGCTACGCCGTACATGCCGTCTTTGGCAATTTCCCAGTAGCCGGAATGAATGTCGCCAATCGGCGGCTCTTCAGGCTGAGTCCACGGCACTTTTTTACCGTCTTCGACCCGGCTTGCCAGCAGGTGAGGGATTTTCACCACGCCGTCGTTAATCAGGGTCATCAGCGCTTTGCTCATCTGAATCGGGGTCGCGGTCCAGTAGCCCTGGCCGATGCCGACAGGAATGGTATCGCCCTGATACCACGGTTTCTTAAAGCGCTTCAGCTTCCATTCGCGCGTCGGCATGTTACCGGAACGTTCTTCCGCCAGATCGATGCCGGTGTAGTCGCCGTAGCCGAACTTACTCATCCACTCAGACAGGCGGTCGATCCCCATGTCATAGGCTACCTGGTAGAAGAAGGTATCCGCCGATTCTTCCAGCGCTTTGGTGACGTTAAGGTGCCCGTGGCCCCATTTTTTCCAGTCACGGTAGCGTTTTTCTGAGCCGGGAAGCTGCCACCAGCCCGGGTCAAACAGGCTGGTATTGCGGTTGATCACGCCTGCGCTCATTGCGGAAACCGCCACATACGGTTTCACCGTCGATGCTGGTGGGTAAACCCCCTGCGTCGCGCGGTTAACCAGCGGGGTATTCGGGTCGTTCAGCAGACCGCTGTAGTCTTTGCTGGAAATACCGTCAACGAACAGGTTGGGATCGTAGCTTGGCGTGGAAACCAGCGCCAGAATGCTGCCGGTGCGCGGGTCGGTGACCACCACGGCGGCACGGCTGCCCGCCAGCAGCGTTTCAATGTATTGCTGGAGCTTGAGATCGAGCGTCAGGTAAATATCGTGCCCGGCCTGCGGCGGCACTTCCTTAAGCTGACGAATGACGCGGCCGCGGTTGTTGACTTCAACCTCTTCGTAGCCGGTCTGCCCGTGGAGCATATCTTCGTAATAACGCTCAATACCCAGCTTCCCGATATCGTGGGTTGCCGCGTAGTTGGCCAGTTTGCCGTCTTTGTCCAACCGGTCGACGTCTTTATCGTTAATTTTTGATACGTAGCCGATAACGTGGGTCAGGGCAGAACCGTAGGGATAGAAACGGCGTTTATAGCCTTTGACTTCTACGCCAGGAAAGCGGTACTGATTGACGGCAAAGCGGGCCACCTGCACTTCGGTGAGGTTGGTTTTAAGCGGAATAGAGGTAAAGCGGTGCGAACGGGCGCGCTCTTTTTTAAAGGCGGCGATATCGTCATCGCTGAGATCGACGACGTCGCGCAGGCCGTCGATGGTCTGCTGCACGCTGTCGACTTTTTCCGGCATGATTTCCAGCTGGTAGATGGTGCGGTTAAGCGCCAGCGGCGTACCGTTACGATCGTAGATTATGCCGCGGCTCGGTGCGATCGGCACCAGCTTGATGCGGTTTTCGTTAGAGCGCGTCTGATAGTCGGTGAAACGGACGATCTGTAAATTGTAGAGGTTGGCAATCAGCACGCCGGTAAGCAGCAAAATTCCCAAAAAAGCGACCACTGCCCGGCGCACAAAAAGCGCGGACTCTGCCGTATAGTCGCGAAAAGAATTCTGTAGTTTCATTCGCTGCTTAATCTACCCTGGTCATCATTACTCGCGGTGGTATGGGTGGTTGGTGGTAATGCTCCACGCCCGATAAAGGCTTTCGGCGACCAGCACGCGCACCAGCGGGTGAGGGAGCGTCAGGGTGGAGAGCGACCAACTTTGTTCTGCTGCGGCCTTGCATGCCGGGGAAAGGCCTTCCGGACCGCCGATTAACAGGCTGACATCACGACCGTCACCCTTCCAGCGTTCCAGTTCGCGCGCAAGCTGCGGCGTATCCCAGGGTTTCCCGGGGATATCCAGCGTGACGATGCGGTTTTTTCCTGCGGCGGCGAGCATCATCTCGCCTTCTTTATCCAGAATACGTTTGATATCGGCGTTTTTACCGCGCTTGCCGGCGGGAATTTCCACCAGTTCGAACGGCATATCTTTCGGAAAACGACGAAGGTATTCGGTAAAACCGGTTTGTACCCAATCCGGCATTTTGGTGCCGACGGCGACCAACTGCAGCTTCACAACTTAACCCCAGAGTTTTTCCAGCTCATACAGGCGACGGCTCTCTTCCTGCATGACGTGGACAATGACATCGCCTAAATCAACGACAATCCAGTCGGCAACGCTTTCGCCTTCAACGCCTAATGGCAGCAGACCGGCTGCGCGGGATTCCTGAACCACATGATCGGCAATGGACATAACGTGGCGGCTGGAGGTGCCGGTGCAGATAACCATGCAATCAGTGATGCTGGATTTACCCTGAACATCAATTTTGATGATGTCCTGACCTTTTAAATCATCAATTTTGTCGACAACAAAATCCTGGAGTGCTTTACCCTGCAAGTGTTCCCCCTGGGGTGTGAAGATGAACGATATAAAACAGCCTGACAGTATACCCGAACTGAAAATATTGTCGGGACAAAAAATCACCAAACGGCCTTTCAGGCGGGGTATCATCCCATTCCTTCATGCCGATTGCATCGCCATTTTTGTAAAACAATTTCTGTCCACAAATGCTGGAGGGGGATGATTCAGGCTGCGGAGAATAACAGTCTATGGTTTGGTGTCAATGGGCTGGCGTCTCTGCGGCGCAGAAATCGGTTTTATCCCTCTTCCGGTAGCCAAATAGCCCGGCTGTTCAGCACCCGCAGCGTGGTAAATTCTGGCGTGAAATCAATGACGCTCCACGCGCCGTGATCGATGCGAAAATGCCACATGCTGGCGGTTGGCATTCCCAGTAAACAGGCGGTTAACAGGCTCAATACGCCCTGATGGCTGACGATAAGGAGATTCTGGTACGTATAGCCCGGTAATTCGGCGGCAAAGGCGGCGACGCGGCGGGAAAAGTCGGGGAAACCTTCACCGTTGGTGGGAGCCGCATGCTGCCAGTCGGCGCGCCAGGCGGCATAGTTATCTTTGTCTTCTTTCTGCAGGTCGCGGTGGTGGCGCATTTCCCAGTCGCCGAAATACATTTCGTTGAGCAGCGGGTGGGGGGTAAAGGGAATGTCGCGCTCGCCGAGCAGCAGTCGTGCGGTGTGCTGGGTACGCTCCAGTTCACTGCACAATACGCCATCGAAGGGGACCTGTCGCAGCATCTCGCCGAGGCGTATGGCCTGCTGCTGGCCACGGGCAGTTAGCGGCGTGGGGGCGTGGCCGCTATACAGCCCGGCTACGTTGGCTTCGGTTTCGCCGTGGCGAACTAACCAGAGTTTCATGCTGTCTTCCCCGTTTACAGGCCTAAGCGCCGTGGTGGTACAACCCCTGCTGCATAATGTAGTTGAGCACCGGTTCTGGCATCATTTCGTCGCAAGACTCTCCGCGCTCCAGGCGCTCGCGAATCAACGTCGCGGAGACGTCGAACCAGGGCGTTTCGGCGAGGAAAATTTTACCCGCGGGCTGATTGTGCAGGTCTTCAATATTGCTGGTAAGGTGACGATCCAGCCAGTCCTGATGCTCTTCCTGCTGCATAGTCAGCGGGTAGCCCGGGCGACGCGTCACCAGCAGGTGTACGTGCTCGAGAATCGTTTCATAGCGGTGCCAGCTAGGGAAGGTGAGCAGCGAGTCCTGTCCGATAATAAAGGCCAGCGGCTTATCCGCGCCCTGTTCCGCGCGCCACTCCTGTAGGGTGTCGGCGGTAAACGACGGCGTGTCGCGACGCAGCTCGCGTTCGTCGAGTACGAATAGCGGCTTATCGGCAATCGCCAGCTCAACCATTAATTTACGCTGTTCGCTGGTGGCTTCCGGCTGTGGGCGATGCGGCGGCACGTTGTTGGGCATAATGATCACCCGCGAAAGACCAATCTGGTTAGCCAGAATCTCAACCGGCTTCAGGTGGCCGTAGTGGATGGGATCGAAGGTCCCGCCGAAAAGCGCCTGTAGTTTTGCCATATCATCCATCGATAAATACGTCGGCTAGCGCTTTGTGACAAAGCAGCAGCGACAAACTTTCCAGCTCAGCCCAAATGGACTGACCGTAATCTTGTTTCAGCGTCAGCTCGGCACGGCTGAGCAGGGTGACCGCCTGGCGCAGCTGCGGGCCGCTCAGACGGTTGAGCGCTTCGCCGACCATCCCCCGACGGTTTTGCCAGACGCGGTGTTTATCAAACAGCGAACGCAGTGGCGTATGCGCGCTCTGGCGCTTCAGCGTGACCAGCAGCAGCAGTTCACGCTGGACGGTGCGCAGCAGGATCACCGGCTCGCTGCCTTCGAGACGCAGCTGTTGCAGAATATGCAGCGCGCGTTTGCTCTTGCCGGCCAGCAGGGCGTCGACCCAGTGGAACGGCGTAAAGTGCGCGGCATCGTTGACCGCCTGTTCGACGCGCGGCAGCGTCAGCTTGCCGTCAGGCCACAGCAGTGACAGACGTTCCAGCGCCTGGGCCAGCGCCAGCAGGTTGCCCTCGTAGCAGTAGCAAAGTAGCTGACTGGCGGGTTCATCAAGCTGGAGGTTGCTCTGCTTTGCACGGTTAGCCAGCCAGCGCGGTAGCTGGGCCGGTTCCGGCGTCTGGCAGCTGATCTGCACGGCGCGGCTGGCCAGCGCCTGGATCCAGGCGGCATTTTCCTGTGATTTGGTCAGTTTATTGCCGCGCACGATCAGCAGCAGATCGTCATGCAGCAGGCTGACCAGCGTTGACAGCTGTTCGTTGATGGCCGCATTCGGGCCGTTTTCTGGCAGCAGCAGCAGCAGCGTCTGGCGACTGGCAAACAGGCTCATTGCCTGGCATAGCGAGAAGATCTCGTTCCAGTCGGTGCTGGCGTCCAGCGTGAATGTATGATGTTCGGTAAAGCCTTCGTTCACGCAGGCGTGGCGTATCGCATCCTGGCTTTCCTGAAGAACAAGGGGGTCGTTACCGAGCAGGAGATACGCCGCGCGCAGCCCTTCAGAGAGCTGCGCGCGGAGTTGTTCTGGGTACAGCCGAATCATCAGTTACCCAGAGTAGTTGAAACACGAGAGCCGTTCGACGGCGTGACGGCCGCCTCGTCTTTACTCTCTTTCACATCGGCGATGTGAACGCTTGGCAGCTTACGAATCAGCTGCTCGGCGGCCTTCTGGTACATCTCCTGAATGATCATGCTTTGCTCGTTGTCTTTTGCCAACGCCTGCTGCGGGTTGTCAAAGAACGAACGGTACACTTTGGTGGCGATCGGGAAGATATCCTGACCCGGGATCAGCACCGAAGCGTTGACCGTCATGACCATTTGATATTCTGCCGTCTGGCCGTTCTGGAATACCGATGCCGTGTCCTGAGAGAGGCTAACGCCGCCCAGACGCAAAGACGGTACGTCCTGACGAAGCGTGCCCTTATCAAGCACCGTAATACCATTGCTTCTCAGCTGTTCGCGCACCGCGCGGCTCAGCGGGCCGTTCGGATCGCCGGACTGCAGGATCAATGTTTTCATTTCATCCGGCACCTGCGTGGTACTACGCAGATGCCAGCCGCACCCGGCGGTGACCAGCACCGCCAAAGATAACAACAATGTTGTCAGATATCGCACGCTTCCTCCCGCGCTTAGCCTACGACCAGGTTAAGCAGTTTACCCGGTACGTAGATGACTTTACGTACGGTAACGCCTTCAAGGTATTTCGCCACCAGGGGTTCCTGGCCTGCGCGTTCACGCACCTGCTCTTCGGTCGCATCGACCGCGACGGTGATTTTACCGCGCACTTTACCGTTGACCTGTACGACGACCAGCGTGGTGTTTTCAACCATCGCGTTCTCGTCGGCAACCGGCCACGGCGCGTTATCGATATCGCCTTCGCCGCCCAGTTCCTGCCACAGCGTGAAGCTCACGTGCGGAGTGAACGGGTTGAGCATGCGCACGACCGCCAGCAGCGCTTCCTGCATCAGCGCTCTGTCCTGCGCGTCTTCCATCGGCGCTTTCGCCAGTTTGTTCATCAGCTCCATGATTGCCGCAATCGCGGTGTTGAAGGTCTGACGACGGCCGATATCATCGGTGACTTTGGCGATGGTTTTATGGACATCACGACGCAGCGCCTGCTGATCTTCGTTCAGCGCATCAACGTTGATGGCTGCCACTGGGCCACGAGCGGTGTGCTCGTAAACCAGTTTCCAGACACGTTTCAGGAAGCGGTTCGCCCCTTCAACGCCGGATTCCTGCCATTCCAGGGTCATGTCAGCCGGAGAGGCAAACATCATGAACAGACGTACGGTGTCGGCACCGTAGCGTTCAACCATAACCTGCGGGTCGATGCCGTTGTTTTTGGACTTGGACATCTTGCTCATGCCGGTATACACCAGCTCATGGCCCGCCGCGTCTTTCGCCTTCACGATACGGCCTTTTTCGTCGCGCTCAACGATGGCGTCAACCGGGGAAACCCAGTTACGTTCGCCGTTTGCGCCCACGTAGTAGAAGGCATCTGCCAGCACCATGCCCTGACACAGCAGCTGTTTAGCCGGCTCGTCAGAGTTGACCAGGCCTGCATCGCGCATCAGTTTGTGGAAGAAGCGGAAGTAGAGCAGGTGCATGATGGCGTGTTCGATACCGCCAATGTAGATATCAACCGGCAGCCAGTAGTTAGCGGCTTTGGAATCCAGCATGCCTTCCTGATACTGCGGGCAGGTGTAGCGCGCGTAGTACCATGATGATTCCATAAAGGTATCGAAGGTGTCGGTTTCACGCAGCGCAGGCATACCGTTAACGGTGGTTTTCGCCCACTCCGGATCGGCTTTGATCGGGCTGGTGATACCGTCCATGACCACGTCTTCCGGCAGAATCACCGGCAGCTGATCTTCTGGCGTTGGCAGCACGGTGCCGTCTTCCAGCGTCACCATCGGGATCGGTGCGCCCCAGTAACGCTGGCGGGAAACGCCCCAGTCGCGCAGACGGTAGTTAACTTTGCGCTCGCCCACGCCTTTTGCTGCCAGTTTGTCGGCAATGGCGTTAAAGGCATCTTCAAAGGCCAGACCGTCGAATTCACCGGAGTTAAACAGCACGCCTTTTTCGGTCAGCGCCTGTTCAGACAGATCCGGCTCGCTGCCGTCAGCGGCCAGGATAACCGGCTTGATGGTCAGGCCGTATTTGGTGGCAAATTCGTAGTCGCGCTGGTCGTGACCCGGAACGGCCATCACCGCGCCGGTGCCATACTCCATCAGCACGAAGTTGGCAGCCCATACCGGAATCTCTTCGCCGGTCAGCGGGTGAACGGCTTTAAAGCCGGTGTCGACGCCTTTTTTCTCCATGGTCGCCATATCGGCTTCGGCCACTTTGGTGTTGCGGCATTCGTCGATAAAAGCAGCCAGCGCGGGGTTAGTCGCAGCGGCTTTCTGCGCCAGCGGGTGACCTGCAGCTACTGCCAAGTAGGTTGCGCCCATGAAGGTGTCTGGACGGGTGGTGTAAACGGTCAGCGTATTGTCGTAACCGGTCACGTCGAAGGTGATTTCTACGCCTTCAGAACGCCCGATCCAGTTGCGCTGCATCGTTTTCACGGTGTCAGGCCAGTGATCAAGGTTATCCAGGTCGCGCAGCAGTTCGTCAGCGTAAGCGGTGATTTTGATAAACCACTGTGGGATCTCTTTACGCTCAACTTTGGTATCGCAACGCCAGCAGCAGCCGTCGATAACCTGTTCGTTGGCCAGGACGGTCTGGTCGTTCGGACACCAGTTCACCGCAGACGTTTTCTTGTACACCAGGCCTTTTTTATACAGCTCGGTGAAGAATTTCTGTTCCCAGCGGTAGTATTCCGGGGTACAGGTTGCCAGCTCGCGGCTCCAGTCGTAACCAAAGCCCAGCATTTTGAGCTGGTTTTTCATGTACGCGATGTTGTCGTAGGTCCACGGCGCCGGGGCGGTGTTGTTTTTGACCGCGGCACCTTCAGCCGGCAGGCCGAACGCATCCCAGCCGATAGGCTGCAGGACGTTTTTGCCCAGCATGCGCTGATAGCGAGCGATAACGTCGCCGATGGTGTAGTTACGGACGTGGCCCATGTGTAGTCGACCAGAAGGATAGGGAAGCATCGACAGGCAGTAATACTTCTCTTTGCTCTCGTCTTCAGTAACTTCAAATGTGCGCTTCTCATCCCAGTGAAGCTGGACTTTCGATTCTATCTCTTCCGGGCGGTATTGCTCTTGCATGGCAGCCAGTAATCCTGTTTTCAATGCAGCTACAAATGTAGCCAGTAGATGTGGTATTTCAGATCCGCATAGCATAGCCCAAACGTGCACGTCAAAACAGCCTTTAGCACGTTAAGCCGATGAAAAGCTCAAGGCATAATTTACGCACTCTGTGGCAAAGCTGACAAAGCGAAAGAGAAATAACGGCTACTATTAGAATAGGTTAACTGGCTGGGAGAGGAAACAATGAACAAGGTTGCTCAAATTTACCGTGAACTGGTCGCTACGCTGAGTGAACGTTTACGTAACGGCGA
This sequence comes from Kluyvera genomosp. 2, assembly GCF_036759865.1. NCBI lineage: Bacteria > Pseudomonadati > Pseudomonadota > Gammaproteobacteria > Enterobacterales > Enterobacteriaceae > Kluyvera > Kluyvera genomosp. 2. The sequence goes on along the minus strand of NZ_JAPKIA010000003.1, from coordinate 84,642 downwards.
ACGTGATATCGATGCGCTGGTGGATCAGGCGCGGGCGAAAATCGCGCAAACCAGCGAGTTAACGCGCGGCGAAATCGACGAGCTGCTGCGCGCCGTCCGTCGGGATCTGGAAGAGTTTGCGATGAGCTACGGTGAAAGCCAGGAAGACGAGTCCGACAGCGTCTTTCTGCGGGTAATTAAAGAGAGTATCTGGCAGGAGCTGGCGGATATTACCGATAAAACGCAGCTGGAGTGGCGCGAGGTGTTTCAGGATTTAAGCCATCACGGCGTCTACCACAGCGGTGAGGTGGTGGGGCTGGGCAATTTGGTGTGCGAGAAGTGCCACTTCCACCTGGCGGTGTATACGCCGGACGTGTTGCCGCGCTGCCCGAAGTGTGGGCACGACCAGTTCCAGCGCAGGCCGTTTGAGCCGTAGTTAACGGTGCCGGATGGCGACGCGATGCGTCTTATCCGGCCTACACGTTTGTGTTATATGCAGGCCGGATAAGCGTTAGCGCCATCCGGCATCACTCAGGCGTAAAATTTTAGTCGTTCTGCTAGCAGGTCAACAAACGCCTGCCGGTCAACGTCTACCATCACCGCGGCATTTGGCTTATTCCCCGTCAGGAAGTAATAATCCACCACCGTCATTCCTTGGGTATATTTCCCCTGCGTTTCCACGCCAACCCAACGTTCTACGGTAGTGAATATTTCCGGCTTCAGCAGCCAGGCGATGGTGCAGGGGTCATGCAGCGGCGCGCCGACAAAGCCCCATTTCTCATCTTTGTGGTACTCAAGGAAGAAATCCAGCAGCTCCGCGACAATTGTCGCTACCGGGTTGCCAATGGCGCGAAAACGCTCGGTGTCTTCAGCGTGGATCTGCGCTTTATGCGTCACATCCAGGCCCGCCATCACGACCGGAATACCGGACTGGAAGACGATTTCTGCCGCTTCCGGATCAACGTAAATATTGAACTCGGCGGCGGGCGTCCAGTTGCCCAGGCTCATTGCGCCGCCCATGATCACAATACGGGTGATTTTCGCCCGCAGCTCTGGGTGCGAGTTCAGCAACAGCGCGACGTTGGTCTGCGGCCCGGTGGAGACAATGGTCACCGGTTCCGGGCTCTCGCGCAGGGTTTTCGCCATCAGTTCTACGGCAGTGCAGCTTTGTGGGGCAAATGCCGGCTCCGGCAGCGCCGGGCCATCAAGGCCGCTTTCACCGTGGACGTTATCGGCAATAATGAGTTCGCGCATCAGCGGCTTCACCGCGCCGCCTGCCACCGGGATATCCGGGCGTTTCAGTAATGTCAGCATGCGCAGAACGTTACGCAGGGTTTTCTCCGGCGTCTGGTTACCGGCGGAAGAGGTGATGGCTTTCACCTCCAGCTCGGGGGAGGCGAGGGCGAGCACGATAGCGATCGCGTCATCATGACCTGGGTCGCAGTCCAGAATAATTGGCAGTGCCATAGCGGCTCCTTGTTCGCGTTATTTTGTGACAAGGGTAAGGCCTGCTAATGGAATGAACGAGAGGGTAAGCGTTAAAGCGTGATGCAGCGCGCACTCTGCCGAGTGCGCGCGGGAAGGTTAGTGCAGAATTTTCGCAAGGAAGTCTTTGGCGCGGTCCGATTTCGGGTTGGCGAAGAAGGCCTCTTTTTCGGCATCTTCAACGATCTTACCTTCGTCCATAAAGATCACCCTGTTGGCCACTTTGCGCGCAAAGCCCATTTCGTGGGTCACCACCATCATGGTCATGCCTTCATGCGCCAGCTCAACCATAACATCCAGCACTTCGTTGATCATTTCAGGATCGAGCGCGGAGGTGGGTTCGTCAAACAGCATGGCGACCGGATCCATACATAGCGCGCGGGCGATCGCCACGCGCTGCTGCTGACCGCCGGAAAGCTGCGCTGGAAACTTGTTGGCATGCGCGGAAAGGCCGACGCGCTCAAGCAGCTTTAAGCCCTTTTCGCGGGCGGCCGCTTTATCTCGCTTCAGCACCTTAACCTGCGCCAGAGTGAGGTTCTCAATAATCGACAGGTGCGGGAACAGCTCGAAGTGCTGGAATACCATGCCGACGTGAGAGCGCAGCTTTGCCAGATTGGTTTTCTTGTCGTTCACCTTGGTGCCGTTGACAAGAATTTCCCCTTGTTGCACGGGTTCCAGACCGTTGACGGTTTTGATCAGCGTGGATTTGCCGGAGCCGGACGGCCCGCACACCACCACCACTTCGCCTTTTTTTACTTCCGTGGAGCAGTCGGTCAACACCTGAAAGTGACCATACCATTTAGAGACGTTTTTCAGGGTAATCATTATACGGTCCTTTTCTTCAAGTAGCTGACCAGCAGCGAGGCGCTAAGACTAATCACAAAATAAACAAAACCAGCAAACAGAATCATTTCTACCTGGGTACCGTCACGTTCGCCGATAGTTGAGGCGGTACGGAAGAAGTCTGCGAGGCTTAACACGTATACCAGCGAGGTATCCTGGAACAGCACGATCCCCTGAGTCAGCAGCAGCGGCACCATGGCACGGAAGGCCTGCGGCAGAATGATAAGCTTCATCGACTGCCAGTGGGTCATCCCCAGCGCCAGCGCAGCGCTGGACTGGCCGCGTGAAATACTCTGGATACCGGCGCGGATAATCTCGGAGTAATAGGCGGCTTCGAACATCGAGAACGCCACCATTGCCGAGATCAGGCGAATATCGCTTTTCGGTGACAGCCCCAGTACGTTTTGCAGGAAACCGGGCACAATCAGGTAGAACCACAGCAGCACCATCACCAGCGGGACGGAGCGGAACACGTTGACGTAGGCTTTGGCAAACCAGGCAATCGGCTTGAAGGATGACAGGCGCATGACCGCCAGCAGCGTCCCCCAGACGATACCGATAACAATTGCCGTAACGGTAATTTTGAGCGTGACGACCAGACCTGCAATCAGGTAGGGCATCGACGGAACGATAGAACTCCAGTCAAATTCGTACATTATTTACCCCCCAGGTTGCCGGGCAGGCGGATTTTCCGTTCTACCACAGCCATCACTAACATAATGACCGCGTTAATCAGCACGTATGCCAGGGTAATCGCCGTAAAGGATTCCCAGGCGTGCGCGGAATAGTCCAGCAGCTTGCCGGCCTGTGCCGCCATATCGACCAGACCGATGGTGGAGGCGATGGCTGAGTTCTTCACCAGGTTCATCATCTCTGAGGTCATCGGTGGCACGATCACGCGATAGGCGTTCGGCAGCAGCACGTAGCGATAGGTTTGCGGCAGCGTAAGCCCCATCGCCAGCCCGGCGTTTTTTTGCCCGCGCGGCAGCGACTGAATTGCCGCACGCACCTGCTCACAAACGCGCGCGGCGGTGAACAGACCCAGGCAAATCATGGAGGAGAGGAAGAACTGAATGTTTGGATCCAGCTCGGATTTAAACCACATGCCGAGGTTTTCCGGCAGCAGCTCCGGCACCACAAGGTACCAGGTAAAGAACTGCACGATCAGCGGCACGTTGCGGAACAATTCGACGTAGCAGGTGCCGATACCCGATAAGAACCGGTTAGGCACGGTACGCAAAATGCCGAACAGCGAGCCGACGAGAAACGCGATAATCCAGGCGGTGATAGAGAGCGCGACGGTGACCTGGAAACCGCTCCAGAGCCAGCCGAGATAGGTGGTGTTGCCGAAAGGGGCCTGTTGTAAAAAGATGCCCCAGTTCCAGTCTATTGACATAATAAACTCCAGAAAAAAAAGGGTAGCAGTACGACCTGCTACCCTCGAAGATTGTTGAACAGCGTTTTGCGGTATTCAGGCCAGGTGGGGAACGACCACCTGACGTATAGTCTGTCCGTGCTGAACCACAATCGAGAGGGCAGATTTTTCCGCCCCATATTTTTTATTAGTTAAGCGCTTTATCGTTTGGCGTTTTGAACAGCGTTTTCATCTCTTCCGAGAGCTCAAAGTTCATGTTCAGATTTTTAGGCGGAATCGGGTTCTTGAACCACTTATCAAACCACTTGGTGGCTTCGCCGGAGGTCTGCGCCTGGGCGATAGTATCGTCCATCAGCTTTTTAAACTCAGGGTCATCTTTGCGCAGCATACAGCCATAGGCTTCCTGGGACTGCGGTTTGCCGACAATTTCCCAGTTGTCCGGTTTTTTGGCTTTCGCACGTTCGCCGGCCAGCAGCGCGTCATCCATCATAAAGGCTACCGCACGGCCGCTTTCCAGGGTGCGGAAAGAGTCGCCGTGGTCTTTGGCGCTAATGATGCGCATATTCATTTTCTGCTCGTCGTTCAGCTTATGCAGCAGAACTTCGGAGGTGGTACCGGAGGTCACCACTACCGCTTTGTCTTTCAGATCCGGGAAGTCTTTAATCGGACCGCCTTTTTTCACCAGCAGGCGGGTGCCGACGACGAAGATGGTGTCAGAGAAGGCGGCCTGCTTCTGGCGCTCGAGGTTGTTGGTGGTTGAGCCACACTCGAAGTCAAACGTGCCGTTTTGCAGCAGCGGAATACGGTTTTGAGAGGTAATTGGAATCAGCTTCACGTCCAGCTTCGGGTTGTTCAGCTTTTTCTTTACCGCTTCAACGATGGCGTTGGAATAGTCCTGAGAGTAACCGACCACTTTCTGCTGGTTATCGTAATAGGAGAACGGCACGGATGATTCGCGGTGACCCACGACGATAACGCCGTTTTTCGCGATTTTTTCCAGAGTCGATTGCTGCTGTGCGGCATCGGCGGCTGGCTTTGCGTCTTCAGCATGTGCCAGACCGGCGGTAACACCCATGACCAGCATGGCAGCGGCCAGTTTACGTAATTGCATATCCAACTCCTTTATCCTCTGCATCGGTAAGGATGCATTGATACCCATTGTGAATGTTGTGTTGTTATCACTGCGTCTTTAGCGTGCAGCGTTATCTGTGTTTGTTAGCATTTAGTTTGGCTTAATGTAAAGATTTTGCTGCGTTATTGTTTATTTTTGCGAAGCACACCGCACCGCTTTGAGGCAATAATCGCCGTTTGCACAAAAATGGTGCTACCGGCGGCGTGTCGTGGTGCAACCCAGTTGCCCCTGGCGGTGATATGCAGCTTCTTGATTATATAAAGCAATTGGCGTGCCAGAATGGGGCTTGGAAGAGGAAGTGCTGGTGGGGAAAATCGCGTAGGCCTGATAAGCGTAGCGCCATCAGGCCCGATGCAGCGCGACTGCCGGATGGCGGCGTACCGCCTTATCCGGCCTACATTCGATAGTGCAATACTTTATTTGCGACGTTGACGCAGGCTCATCACCAGGGCGCCAAAACCGAACAGCGCGGTAATCAGCCATAGCGTCCAATCACCGGTGCGCGCATACGGCGTCAGGCCGGTGGTTGGCGTCACCTTGGTGGTCAGTACCTGACGGGTGAACTGCGGGATCATATCCTGAATTTCACCGCGCGGGCCAATCACTGCCGTAATGCCGTTGTTGGTGCTGCGCAGCAGCGGGCGCGCCAGCTCCAGCGCGCGCATCCGCGCCATCTGGAAGTGCTGCCACGGGCCGATGGACTTACCGAACCACGCGTCGTTGGAGATAGTCAGCAGGAAGTTGGTGTCCGGGCGGAAGTTGTCGCGTACCTGCTGGCCGAGAATGATCTCGTAGCAAATCGCCGCAGTCAGCTTCAGATTATGCGCCTGCAGCTGCGGTTGAATGTACGGCCCGCGGCTGAAGGAGGACATCGGCAGGTCGAAGAACGGCGCCAGCGGGCGCAGAATCGATTCCAGCGGCACAAACTCACCAAACGGCACCAGATGGTTTTTGTTATAGCGGTTGCTGGATTCATAGCTGTACGGGCTGTCTTTGCCCAGCGTGATGATGGTGTTATAGGTGTCGTAGCGATTCTGCTTATTAAGGCGTGAGTCGACGATACCGGTAATCAGCGTGCTGTCTTTGGCGCGCAGTAAATCGTCCATCATGCTGAGGAAGCGCTGCTGGTTGATTTCCAGATCCGGAATTGCCGACTCCGGCCAGATAATCAGCTGCGATTTGCCCATCACCTGCTCGGTGGCGTCGAGGTAGACTTTCAGGGTATTCAGCAGCTGGTTTTCGTCCCACTTCAGCGCCTGAGGGATGTCGCCCTGTACCAGCGAAACCTGGGTCGTTTTGTCGGTTTGCAGGGTATACCACTGGATATAGCGCAGCGGGAAGGGCAGTGCGAACAGAATGACGCCAGCCGCCAGCGGACGCCAGTTGCGGGTAACCAGCGCCAGCGCCAGCAGGCCGCTCACCGCCATCAGCAGGAAGTTAATCGCGCCGACGCCCATCACCGGCGCCAGCCCTTTCAATGGGCCGTCAATCTGGCTGTAGCCAAACTGTAGCCATGGGAAGCCGGTGAGCACCCAGCCGCGCAGGAACTCGGTAAGCTGCCAGACCACCGGGGCGGCGATTGCCATGCGCACCCAGTTTGTCTTCGGCCATAAGCGCGACAAAATACCGGCAAAAAGCCCGGTATAGAGCGAGAGATAGGCGGCCAGCAGCACCACAAGAAAGACGTTAACCGGGCCGGGCATACCGCCGAACTGCGCAATACTCACGTAAACCCAGTTGATACCGGAGCCAAACAGGCCGAAGCCCCAGGCATAACCGATAGCGGCCGCCTGCACCGGGCGACGGTTGAGCGTCAGCCCTTGCAGGCCCATCAGCGATATTATCGCCGCTGGCCAGATGTCATAAGGAGAAAAAGCCAGCGTACCGCTGGCTCCGAAAAGTAGCGCCAGCAGCAGGCGAATGCGCTGGCGTTCAAGCAATGAGGCAAATGCCATGGAGATTATTCGTCCAGTTTCGGTTGGGGGGAATCGTCCGGAATCTTAACATGAACCTGAATAATACGACGGCTGTCGGCCATCGCCACCTTAAACTGGTAACCATCGATGTCGATAGTTTCCCCGCGCGCCGGCAGATGACCGAAAGCCTGCATGACCAGACCGCCGATGGTATCGACCTCTTCATCGCTGAAGTGAGTGCTGAAGGCATCGTTAAAGTCTTCGATCGACGCCAGCGCACGCACCGTCCAGGTGTGGCGGCTCAGCTGACGGAAGTCGATATCGTCTTCTTCGTCATACTCGTCTTCAATCTCGCCGACGATAAGCTCCAGAATATCTTCGATAGTCACCAGGCCCGAAACGCCGCCAAATTCATCGATAACGATAGCCATATGGTAGCGCTGGGAGCGGAACTCCTTGAGCATCCGGTCAACCCGTTTGCTTTCCGGTACGACAACCGCGGTGCGTAACACTTTATCCATGCTGAAGGCTTCGGCATCGCTGCGCATAAACGGCAGCAGATCTTTCGCCATCAGAATCCCTTCAATGTGATCTTTGTCCTCGCTGATGACCGGGAAGCGCGAGTGGGCGGACTCGATGATCACATCGAGACATTCGTCCAGCGTTTGGTTGCGTTTCAGGGTGATCATTTGGGAGCGAGGGATCATGATGTCGCGGACGCGCTGGTCGGCGATATCCATTACCCCTTCGAGCATGTCGCGCGTATCTTCATCGATAAGCTCGTTTTGCCCGGAATCACGGATCAGCGCCAGAAGATCGTCACGGTTTTTCGGTTCACCGTGGAAAAGCTGGCTGAGTAAGAGGGAGAAAAATCCCTTTTTGCTGTGTACTGTGTCACTACTGTGTGAATTGTCGTCGCTCATGGCGTCGTTTGGGTTCTCATGTTGATTTAACTGTCGCTCGCCGCGCGTAAACTCAGCGCCGGACGGCATGTATATTCGCTCTGTAGGCCGGATAAGCGCGGCGCCATCCGGCACAATGCCGGATGGCGGCCAGGCCTTATCAGGCCTACAGTTTATCGAACTGTTTATTCTTTCTCGGAAATGTACGGATCCTCATAGCCCAGAGCAAGCATTATCTCTGTCTCAAGGCTTTCCATCTCTTCCGCTTCGTCATCTTCAATATGGTCATAGCCCAGCAAATGCAGACTGCCGTGGACAACCATATGCGCCCAGTGGGCATCCAGCGGTTTTTCCTGCTCTGCGGCTTCCTGCTCAACCACCTGACGGCAGATGATCAGATCGCCCAGCAGCGGCATCTCCATTCCCGGCGGTGCTTCAAATGGGAATGACAGCACGTTGGTTGGCTTATCCTTGCCGCGATAGGTGAGGTTCAGCTCGTGGCTTTCGGCTTCATCCACCAGGCGAATCGTGACTTCCGATTCTTCCTGAAACTGCGGGATAACCGCATCCAGCCATGTCTGAAACTGACTTTCTTCTGGCAGACCGGTGTTGTTTTCACAGGCCAACTGGAGATCGAGGATCACCTGACTCATTTCTGCTCCTGCGCCTGAGCTTCGCGTTTACGTTCTGCGGCCTGCTCGGCTTTACGTTTTTGATCGGCTTCTTCCCACGCTTCATAGGCGTTCACAATGCGGGCAACCACCGGGTGGCGCACCACGTCTTCGCTGTGGAAGAAGTTAAAGCTGATTTCATCGACTTCGGCCAGCACTTCGATAGCGTGGCGCAGGCCAGATTTGGTGCTGCGCGGCAGGTCAATCTGGGTGACGTCGCCGGTAATGACCGCTTTGGAGTTAAAGCCGATACGGGTCAGGAACATCTTCATCTGTTCGATGGTGGTGTTCTGGCTCTCATCGAGAATGATAAAGGCATCGTTCAGCGTACGCCCACGCATGTAGGCCAGCGGAGCCACTTCAATCACGTTGCGCTCCATCAGTTTCTCAACCTTCTCGAAGCCGAGCATTTCGAACAGCGCGTCATACAGCGGGCGCAGATACGGGTCGACTTTCTGGCTCAGATCGCCCGGCAGGAAGCCCAGTTTCTCACCGGCCTCAACCGCCGGACGGGTCAGCAGAATGCGGCGAATCTCCTGACGCTCCAGCGCATCAACGGCAGCGGCGACGGCAAGGTAGGTTTTACCGGTACCCGCAGGGCCTACGCCGAAGGTGATGTCGTGGTCAAGAATATGGGCGATGTACTGCGCCTGGTTTGGCGTACGTGGTTTAATCACGCCACGTTTGGTTTTGATATTGATAGCTTTGCCGTACTCCGGCACGCTCTCCGCGCTTTGTTCCAGCACGCGGGCTTCTTTTATCGCCAGGTGAATCTGTTCCGGCTCAATGTCCTGAATCTGGCCGCGCATCGGCGCGGTGTCCACATACAGGCTGCGCAGAATGTCGGCAGCGGCGGTCACGCAAATGGCGCGCCCCGTCAGTTTGAAATGGTTATCGCGGCGGTTGATCTCGATGCCCAGTCGTCGCTCCAGCTGTTTGATGTTGTCGTCAAACGGGCCGCACAGGCTCAGCAGACGGGCATTGTCTGCGGGCTCCAGGGTAATTTCGCGAGTGTCTATGTTCAAACTGTTCCTCTTATGTCTGTATAGCCGCAGGACAAGCGTCTTTGGCTCGTAAAGGAATTATTCACGCCGCAGCGGAAAGGCGCAAGCATTGCGATAAATATGGGGATAGCAGGAGGAAATACAAGGCCCGCCAGAACGGACGGGCCATGAAGATTACGGCTGGTAGATTCCAACGCCCAGGTCGCTCTCTTTGCGGGTGCGTGCAATGACCGACTCCGGAGATTCCACCACGCGCAGGCCCATCTCATCTTCGGTCCGTACCAGCTTACCGCGTAGCGAGTTGGTGTAAACGTCGATAATTTCGACGTCCACGAACTTGCCGACCATATCCGGGGTGCCTTCAAAGTTCACCACGCGGTTGTTTTCGGTGCGGCCGGTCAGCTCCATGATGCTCTTACGCGACGTGCCTTCCACCAGAATGCGCTGAACGGTGCCGAGCATGCGGCGGCTCCAGGCCATCGCCTGCTGATTGATGCGTTCTTGCAGGATGTACAGACGCTGCTTTTTCTCTTCCTCCGGCACGTCGTCAACCATATCGGCCGCCGGTGTTCCCGGACGGGCGGAGAACACAAAGCTGAAGCTCACGTCGAAGTTGACGTCGGCAATCAGCTTCATGGTCTGTTCGAAGTCTTGCGTGGTTTCGCCCGGGAAGCCGACGATGAAGTCGGAGCTAATCTGAATATCCGGGCGTGCGGCGCGCAGCTTACGAATAATCGACTTATATTCCAGCGCGGTATGCGGGCGGCCCATCATCGTCAGCACGCGGTCGGAACCGCTCTGAATCGGCAGATGCAGGAAGCTGACCAGCTCTGGCGTATCGCGATAGACGTCAATAATGTCGTCGGTAAACTCGATCGGGTGGCTGGTGGTGAAACGCACGCGGTCAATCCCGTCAATGGCGGCGACGAGGCGCAGCAGCTCGGCAAACGAGCCGGTGGTGCCGTCGTAGTTCTCACCGCGCCAGGCATTCACGTTCTGGCCAAGCAGGTTGACTTCGCGCACGCCCTGCGCCGCCAGTTGGGCTATCTCAAACAGGATATCGTCGCACGGACGGCTGACTTCTTCGCCGCGGGTGTACGGCACCACGCAGTAGGTACAGTATTTGTTGCAGCCTTCCATGATGGAGACGAATGCGGTTGGGCCTTCGGCGCGCGGTTCAGGCAGACGGTCGAATTTTTCGATTTCCGGGAAGCTGACATCAATAACCGGTCGGCGGTTATTGCGAACGGCATCGATCATTTCCGGCAGGCGATGCAGGGTTTGTGGCCCAAAAATAATGTCGACGTAGTGTGCGCGTTGGCGAATGAGCTTGCCTTCCTGAGACGCGACGCAGCCGCCAACGCCAATGATCACCTTTGGATTTTTTGCTTTGATTAATTTCCAGCGGCCCAGTTGGTGGAAGACTTTCTCCTGCGCTTTCTCACGAATTGAGCAGGTGTTAAGCAGTAATACATCGGCTTCTGCTGCGTTTTCAGTCAGTTGATACCCATGTGTGGCATCCAGCAGATCGGCCATCTTTGATGAATCGTACTCGTTCATCTGACAGCCCCAGGTTTTAATATGGAGTTTTTTTGTCATCGACTTGCTCTTGCTCAATTATGAATAGCCAACATTGCAGGGCGCGTATTGTAATGCTTTGGCGCGGTTGTGACCAGCCTGGCGGATATTCGCCGCAAAAGGCAAAAGTCCGGTAAACTGAAGGGATTCGGCTTTAAGGATAATAAATGATGACAATTCTACACGCTGACGTTGCCATTATTGGCGGCGGGATGGTCGGAGGGGCGCTGGCGCTGGCGCTGGCACAGAATGGTTTTTCGGTGACGGTACTCGACAAAGCCCCGCCGGTGGCCTTTGAGCCCACCGCGCAGCCAGACGTGCGCATTTCGGCCATTAGTGCGGCTTCGGTACAGCTTTTACGCAGCCTTGGCGTCTGGGATGCGGTGCTGGCAATGCGCGCGCATCCGTGGCGACGCCTGGAAACCTGGGAGTGGGAGACCGCGCATGTGGTCTTCGATGCTGCCGAGCTTAAGCTGCCGAATCTCGGCTATATGGTTGAAAACAATGTCCTGCAGCTGGCGCTGTGGCAGGCGCTGGAGGCGCACCCGCAGGTGACGCTGCTGCATGGCAGCGCATTACGCGCCATGCAGGCTCAGGACGCCGTTCATCGACTCCATCTGCAGGACGGCACAAATATTGAGGCCCGGCTGGTGGTGGGGGCCGACGGCGCGCTTTCGCAGGTGCGGCAGATGGCGGGCATTGGCGTGCAGGGGTGGCAGTATCCGCAGTCCTGTATGCTGATTACCGTGCAGTCCGAAAACGAACCTGGCGACAGCACATGGCAGCAGTTTACGCCTACCGGGCCGCGCGCTTTTTTACCGCTCTACGATAGCTGGGCCTCGCTGGTGTGGTACGACACGCCCGCCCGTATTCGTCAACTGCAGGCGATGTCGATGGGGCAGCTTCAGCGGGAAATCAGCGCGCATTTTCCTCCGCGTTTAGGCAAGGTGACGCCGGTAGCGGCAGGGGCATTTCCGCTTACCCGACGCCATGCGCTGCAGTATGTGCAGCCGGGACTGGTGCTGGTGGGGGATGCGGCGCATACCATCCATCCGCTGGCCGGGCAGGGCGTTAACCTCGGCTATCGCGATGTCGACGCGCTGCTGGACGTACTGGCGAACGCGCGCAGCGTGGGCGAAGATTGGGCCAGCCTGCCGGTGCTAAGGCGCTATCAGTCGCGTCGTAAGATCGATAACCTGCTGATGCAGAGTGGGATGGATCTATTCTACGCCGGCTTTAGCAACGATCTTGGTCCGCTGCGCATTTTGCGCAATGTGGGGCTCATGGCGGCCCAACGTGCGGGGGTTTTGAAACGTCAGGCGCTGAAGTATGCGTTAGGGTTGTAGGCCGGATAAAGCAGAGCCGTCATCCGGCATCTTGCACCGCAGTGTCTGATGACGCTTTGCTTATCAGGCCTGCGGCACGCTGGATTCGGGATGGGACAAAAACAAAAAAAGCTCGCCGAAGCGAGCTTTTGAATTTGGCTGGGGTACGAGGATTCGAACCTCGGAATGCCGGAATCAGAATCCGGTGCCTTACCGCTTGGCGATACCCCAACGGGTGCGCTCACCGAAGTGAACGACTTTTTAAATTGGCTGGGGTACGAGGATTCGAACCTCGGAATGCCGGAATCAGAATCCGGTGCCTT